>NZ_JBOIBY010000001.1:0-8267 GCF_050739655.1 Pseudomonas sp.
CTTGGCGCGTGCAGGTTCGACCTCTTCGCCCTGACCCAGGTCAGCGGTGAAGGTCACCACTTCACAGTTATAAGTATCCTGCAGCCACTTGAGGATCACCGAAGTGTCCAGGCCGCCGGAATACGCCAGAACGACCTTGTTTACGTCCGCCATGCCATCACTCCACGGGGTTCTACGGAAAGCCGAGAAGTCTACCGCTCATACAAGATAATTTACAGTGGCGCGACAGCTTATGACGACGAAGCGACAGAATGTGTCGATAGAGCGACGATGACCAGCGGGTCAGGAAGTTGCCGAAGTAGCCGGCTTCACGACCTGGGGAGCTACTTGCTCCGGCGGTGCACCACGCTCAAGGCGTATTGCAACCCGACGATTCTTCGAGCGGTTGGCGTTGTTGATATTGGGCGCCAACGGATAACGCTCACCATGGAAACGCAGGGTGATCTGCGACTCCTGAATGCCATTGGCCTTGAAGAACTCCATTACAGCCAGAGCCCGGCGTCGTGACAGATCACGATTGGCCAAGCGATTGCCGCTGTTGTCGGAATGACCGTCGAGTTCGATGTGATTGACCGTCGGATCGGCCTTCATGTATTCCAGCATCACCTGCAGCCGGGCTTTCGCCGCCGCGTCCAGATCGATACCGCCACCGGGAAACCCGACTTCGGACTGTTTCACTTGATCGAAATTCTGTGGCAACAGCTTGGCCACACAGCCTTGGTAATCGGCAAAAGCCTTGTTGAACTTGACCGGTAGCAGGCGCACTTCCGACACTCGGCCATCACCCGAAGAATGCCGCACCACCGGACTGCGACCGTCCATCAGGCCGCTGATAAGGCGCCCGGCCTGCACTTGCGAGCTACTAAACAGCACATTTCCGCTGCCGATTCGCACGGAGCCAAGATTGATGTCGCCACGCCCCGGTTGCCACGGGGAAGCCGCCGCCAGCAGAGTGGCCGAGCCACCGCCCATCATTGCGTTGTAGGCATTCAGACGAAACGTGGCCTGCTCGCCCGCGCGACGCACGAACTGTCCCGAGCCGAAATCGGTGATCGGCTGAGTCAGGCGGCACTCGAACTTGTCACCTTCGACCGTCCACTCAATGTTCTCCAGACGGGTCTGGAAAGTCAGTGCCATCGCTGGAAGGCTGGCAAACACACTGAGCAAGGCTAAATATCGCTGGCGCACGGGAGGCTCCACTGGCTTCTACAACTGAAAAGACCGACACACACATGTTTACGGCATACCTGTTGGATATCGGAAGCTTGCTGCAAAACTTGATAGCGAGTGCCTGCAAGAGTCTTTTCCGGTAGCATTCCCCTCAGTTTGACCCGCCTGGAATCCCCTCATGTCCGACCGCCTGACCCTGCTGCGTCCCGACGACTGGCACATTCATCTTCGCGATGGTGCCGTGTTGACCAATACCGTTGCGGATGTCGCGCGCACCTTTGGTCGCGCCATCATCATGCCTAACCTGGTACCTCCGGTCCGCAATGCGGCTGAAGCCGACGGCTATCGCCAGCGGATTCTCGCTGCCCGCCCGGCCGGCAGCCAGTTCGAACCGCTGATGGTCCTGTACCTCACCGACCGCACCCAGCCCGAAGAAATTCGCGAGGCCAAGGCCAGCGGTTTCGTTCACGCCGCCAAGCTGTACCCGGCCGGCGCGACCACCAACTCGGATTCTGGCGTCACCAGCATCGACAAGATCTTCCCGGCAATCGAGGCCATGGCCGAGGTCGGAATGCCTTTGTTGATCCACGGTGAAGTCACCCGCGGTGATATCGACGTGTTCGACCGCGAAAAAATCTTCATCGATGAGCACATGCGTCGAGTGGTCGAGCGTTTCCCGACTCTCAAGGTGGTGTTCGAACACATCACCACCGCTGACGCCGTGCAATTCGTCAACTCGGCCCCGGCCAACGTTGGCGCGACCATCACCGCTCACCACCTGCTGTACAACCGCAACCACATGCTGGTGGGCGGAATTCGGCCGCACTTCTACTGCCTGCCGATCCTCAAGCGCAATACCCATCAGGAAGCCCTGCTCGACGCCGCCACCAGCGGCAGCGAAAAGTTCTTCCTCGGCACCGACTCGGCACCCCATGCCCAGCACGCCAAGGAAGCCGCTTGCGGTTGCGCCGGCTGCTACACCGCTTTTGCTGCGATCGAGATGTACGCCGAAGCCTTCGAACAGCGCAATGCGCTGGACAAGCTCGAAGCCTTCGCCAGCCTCAACGGCCCACGCTTCTATGGCCTGCCGGCAAACACCGATCGCATCACCCTGGTCCGCGAAGAATGGACCGCCCCGACCAGCCTGCCATTTGGCGAGCTGACCGTTATCCCGCTGCGCGCCGGTGAGAAACTGCGCTGGCGCCTGCTGGAGGAACACGCGTGAGTGAAGCCCATTTCGACGATGAACTGGAAGGCCAAGGCGGTGGAGGCGGTTCCCGTCATCCCATGGCTGCCCGGTTCCGTGGCTACCTGCCGGTTGTCGTCGACGTAGAAACCGGTGGCTTCAATTCAGCCACCGATGCCCTGCTGGAAATCGCCGCGACCACCATCGCCATGGATGAAAAGGGTTTTGTATACCCTGATCACACCTACTTCTTCCGCGTCGAGCCCTTCGAAGGCGCAAACATCGAAGCGGCGGCCCTGGAGTTCACCGGTATCAAGCTCGATCACCCACTGCGCATGGCCGTGAGTGAAGAGTCCGCCCTGAACGATATCTTCCGCGGTGTACGCAAGGCGCTTAAAGCCAACGGTTGCAAGCGGGCGATCCTGGTTGGACACAACAGCAGCTTCGATTTGGGCTTCCTCAACGCCGCAGTCGCGCGTCTGGACATGAAGCGCAACCCGTTTCACCCGTTCTCCAGCTTCGACACCGCTACCCTCGCCGGCCTGGCTTATGGTCAGACCGTGTTGGCCAAGGCCTGTCAGGCGGCGGACATCGACTTCGACGGTCGCGAGGCTCACTCGGCTCGCTATGACACCGAGAAGACTGCCGAGCTGTTCTGCGGCATCGTCAATCGCTGGAAGCAGATGGGCGGTTGGGAAGATTTCAACGATTGATTTCCCGCCCATAAAAAAACCGGCCTTGATGGCCGGTTTTTTTACATCTGTTTTTTGTAGCTGGAGCGCGTCTTACAGAGCAGCAGCGTGCTCGGTCAGGTAGGCAGCAACGCCTTCTGGCGAAGCGTTCATGCCTTTGTCACCTTTCTTCCAGTTGGCAGGGCAAACTTCGCCGTGCTCTTCGTGGAATTGCAGAGCGTCGACCAGACGCAGCAGCTCTTCCATGTTACGACCCAGCGGCAGGTCGTTGACGATCTGCGAACGGACAACGCCTTTGTCGTCGATCAGGAATGCGCCACGGAAAGCAACGCCGTCAGCGGACTGAACGTCGTAGGCCTTCATGATTTCCTGCTTGATGTCGGCAGCCATGGTGTAACGGACTTCGCCGATACCGCCATTGTTGACCGGGGTGTTACGCCAGGCGTTGTGGGTGAAGTGCGAGTCGATCGAGACAGCGATCACTTCTACGTTACGAGCCTTGAATTCCGACATGCGGTTGTCCAGAGCGATCAGCTCCGACGGGCAAACGAAGGTGAAGTCCAGTGGGTAGAAGAACACCAGGCCGTATTTGCCTTTGATGGCCGACGACAGGGTGAAGCTGTCTACGATTTCGCCATTGCCCAGTACTGCCGGTACGGTGAAGTCAGGGGCTTGTTTGCCTACGAGTACGCTCATTGGATATCTCCTGGTGTAGAAACGTGAAAACAAGGTTTGCGCCAGCCTGCCACCCTCAGGCGACAGCCCTGTGACACAAACCCGGTTCGCAAAGACCGGCCATCATACACTGCGTTTTTGACCTGTCCTCAACGGTTTTTCCCACAGACGTAGATTCGCCCCTGCGAAACCCGCCTCTGGGCTCTGGAATGAAAACCGTTCGTCAGACTTGGGAAAAGTGCCCTTCAGGTGCTTTGACAATCATTCTCGTTAACATTAAGATCCATCGCATTCGAGACATAAACAAGCGACGGATTTCACTTATGTATGTTTGCCTCTGCACTGGCGTCACCGACGGTAAAATCCGCGATGCGATCTATGAAGGATGCTGCAGCTATAAAGAAGTCCGTTTGGCCACCGGCGTAGCCAGTCAATGCGGCAAATGTGCCTGCCTCGCCAAGGAAGTGGTTCGCGAAACGCTGATGGAGTTGCAGACAGCCCAGGCTGCGATACCGTTTCCCGCAGAATTTACAGCGGCGTAAATTCCCAATTCCAAAGAACCGGACTCATGTCCGGTTTTTTTATGCCTGAAAATCAACTAGTTAGACACTAGACGCGGAACACAAACACTCTTATTCCGATTAATTTTCATATATTATTCAATAACTTAGGTTTGACACTCTTAGTTGGTCGGCTCAAACTCTGCCTTATAGACGGCTAATACAGGGCAGGACCCCATCATGAAAGGCGACGTTACAGTCATCCAGCATCTCAACAAGATCCTTGCCAATGAGCTGGTCGCGATCAATCAGTATTTCCTGCATGCACGCATGTACGAAGACTGGGGCCTGAACAAGCTCGGCAAACACGAGTACCACGAATCCATCGACGAGATGAAACACGCGGACAAGCTGATCAAACGCATCTTGTTCCTAGAAGGCCTGCCGAACGTTCAGGACCTGGGAAAGCTGCACATCGGCGAACACACCAAGGAAATGCTTGAGTGTGACCTGCGCATCGAGAAAATCGGCCATGCCGACCTGAAAGTCGCTATCGCACATTGCGAGAAAGTCGGCGACTTCGGTAGCCGTGAGTTGCTAGAAGATATCCTCGAGTCCGAAGAAGAACATATCGACTGGCTGGAAACCCAATTGGGCCTGATCGACAAGATCGGTTTGGAAAACTATCTGCAATCGCAGATGGGCGAAGACGAATAAATTCTTCGGCTTCAAACTCGATGCAATAAAAAGCCCCGCACTCTTTAAAAGAGGCGGGGCTTTTTATTGCTTGCGGTCCTGTAGGAGCAAGCTTGCTCCGGGCGGCGTTCCGACGATGGACGTTAACGGTAACGCTGGAAGCCTGACACCCCGCGGCGTTCTTTAGTCCTTCGCGAGCAAGCTCGCTCCTACAGAGAGCAAATCACGCTTCGTTCTTGGCAGCAGCGGCTTCGACGGCAGCCTTGATGGTGCTTTGCAGCGAGCCATCTGCAGCCATCTCGATCATGATGTCGCTACCACCAACCAGCTCGCCACCCACCCACAGTTGCGGGAAGGTTGGCCAGTTGGCGTATTTTGGCAGGTTGGCGCGGATTTCCGGGTTCTGCAGGATGTCCACGTACGCAAACTTTTCACCACATGCCATCACGGCCTGCGCGGCTTTAGCGGAGAAGCCACACTGCGGGGCATTCGGCGAGCCTTTCATGTAAAGCAGAATGGTGTTGTTAGCAATCTGCTCTTTAATCGTTTCGATGATATCCATGGAGCACCTCGGCTGAACTTTCCGACTCATGGGTCGGCACGGTGGCGCATTGTAACGGAAAGCCGAGCGCCCTGCTCGGTCTCTCCGTCAGATACGATCAGGCCGCTGCCACGGTCACCGGAACGCCATTCAACGCCGCATTTCCCGACAACTCGTCCAACTGACATTCGTCAGTCAGGTCGTTGGCACTGGAACCCGGCTGGCCACTGGCGATGGTCATTTGCACACCCGGTCGCGCATGGCCCCAGCCGTGGGGAAGGCTGACCACACCTTTCATCATATCCGCACTGCCCAGCACTTCCACTTCGATCACACCGACCCGCGAACTGACCCTTACGCGCTGACCGTCGCTCAAGCCTCGACTGGCCAGATCATCCGGGTGCATCAATAACTGATGTCGCGGCTTGCCCTTCACCAGGCGGTGATAGTTGTGCATCCAGGAGTTGTTACTGCGCACATGTCGTCGGCCAATCATCAGCAGTTCATCAGCAGTCGGGGCCTGAAGTACCGCGAAGCGCTTCAAGTCGGAAAGGATCGCGGCAGGCGCGGCCTGGATTCGTTGATTGTCGGTTTTCAAGCGTGGTGCCAGATTGGGCTTCAACGCCCCCAGATCTACACCATGCGGATGATCGAACAACGTCGCCAACGACAGCTTTTGCTGTGACGTATCTCCGTACACTCCCATGCGCAAACCGCGATCGATCATCTGCGCCGGAGCGATGGTGGGCTTCAGTTCCTTGCCGGTCCTGGCGGAAAACGCCTTGGCCAACCCGACGAAAATCTCCCAGTCATGCAGCGCGCCTTCGGGCCTGGGCAGAATCGCTCGATTGAAGCGGCTGACATTGCGCACAGCGAACATATTGAATGTGGTGTCGTAGTGATCATTTTCCAGTGCCGAGGTGGACGGCAGGATCAGGTCGGCGTAGCGCGTGGTTTCGTTGATATACAAGTCGACACTGACCATGAACTCCAGGCCATCCAACGCTTGCTCCAGTTGTCGACCATTTGGCGTCGACAGCACCGGATTGCCCGCCACGGTGATCAGCGCACGAACCTGCCCCTCCCCTGCGGTCAGCATCTCTTCGGCCAGAGCCGACACCGGCAGTTCACCGGCGTACTCCGGACGCCCGGATACCCGGCTCTGCCACAGATTGAAATGTCCGCCAGACGTGGAAGCCACCAGGTCCACCGCCGGTTCGGTACACAACGCACCGCCCACGCGGTCGAGATTACCGGTGACCAGATTGATCAACTGCACCAGCCAGTGACACAGCGTGCCGAACGCCTGGGTGGAAACGCCCATGCGTCCGTAGCAAACCGCACTTGGCGCCGTGGCGAAATCACGGGCCAGTTGGCGGATCTGCTCGGCCGGCACCGCACACAGCGGGCTCATGGCCTCGGCAGTGAAGGTCGCGATGGATTCACGCACCTGATCCAGACCGTCCACCGGCAGATGACTGTCGCGGGTGAGCCCTTCAGCAAACAACGTATTGAGCAAACCGAACAACAACGCCGCATCGCCACCGGGCCGCACAAACAAATGCTGATCGGCAATCGCCGCCGTCTCGCTGCGGCGCGGGTCGACCACCACCACTTTGCCGCCCCGGGCCTGAATCGCTTTCAAACGCTTCTCAACATCCGGCACGGTCATGATGCTGCCGTTGGAGGCCAGCGGGTTGCCGCCGAGGATCAACATGAAGTCGGTGTGATCGATGTCCGGGATCGGCAGCAGAAGACCATGGCCGTACATCAGATGACTGGTCAGGTGATGGGGCAATTGATCGACCGAGGTCGCGGAAAACCGGTTACGGGTTTTCAACAGGCCGAGGAAATAATTGCTGTGGGTCATCAACCCATAGTTGTGCACACTGGGATTGCCCTGATAAACCGCCACCGCGTTTTGCCCGTGACGCTCCTGAATCGACGACAGGCGTTCGGCGACCAGATTGAAGGCCTCCTCCCATTCGATCGGCTGCCATTCGCTGCCGATTCGCCGCATGGGCTGGCGCAAGCGATCAGGATCGTTCTGAATGTCTTGAAGGGCCACAGCCTTGGGGCAGATGTGCCCGCGACTGAAGGTATCCAGCGAGTCACCCTTGATCGAGGTGATCTGCAGATTGCCGGTTTCGACCTCGGTGGTTTCGATGGTCAAGCCACAGATGGCTTCACACAGGTGGCAGGCACGGTGATGGAGAGTCTTGGTCATGGCCAGTCTCTGTCTTGTTCTGGGTGGGCCATTTCGGCCGCGGGAACAAAACTATGGCGCCTGCCTCGCTACCGCGCCAGCGACGTCAGTCTTGTGAATCGGTGACCATCAGGCCAGCGGATGGCTGTTCATAACCCAGCCCTTGTGTTGGCAAATGTTTCGCATCAGTCGCACCACACTGCAAGCTGGGGATAACCAGTCAAAAACCGACCGTCATTGCACCACCCCCGCCCCGCTTGATTGCCAAGCGACGCTGGCCCGGTGTACAAATGCCCTGCTGCTGTCAGGAAACAGGCTTCAAAAGCGCTACTGCGGTCACCCCGTAGCCCCTCTGAAATCCCCTAAAAACCGTAGCCCTATTGGTAAGACGCGACATTTAATTATAAGATCGCGCCTTCCCCTATTTCGTCGCCCCGTGCGGCTTACGCCGCAGGTCTCGCCCGTTGTTCCGTTAAACAAGGCTTTGAGCATCTGCGGTTTGTAGCAAAAAGGTAGTCAATGATGAGCGCAAGGCACTTTCTCTCCCTGATGGATTGCACGCCCGAAGAGCTGGTCAGCGTGATCCGTCGAGGCGTTGAGC
>NZ_JBOIBY010000002.1:0-2220 GCF_050739655.1 Pseudomonas sp.
AGCTGGAAGCGCGTGCGTTGATGATGTCGACCAACAACATCCTGTCGCCAGCCAACGGTGAGCCAATCATCGTTCCGTCGCAGGACGTTGTATTGGGTCTGTACTACATGACGCGTGAAGCGATCAACGCCAAGGGCGAAGGTCGTGTGTTCGCGGATCTGCAGGAAGTTGACCGTGTGTTCCGTGCCGGCGAAGCCGCACTGCACGCCAAGGTTAAAGTCCGGATCAACGAAACCGTCAACGACCGTGATGGCGGCAGCGTGACCAACACCCGTATCGTCGACACCACTGTCGGCCGTGCGCTGTTGTTCCAGGTTGTGCCAAAAGGTCTGTCGTACGACGTCGTCAACCTGCCGATGAAGAAAAAGGCGATCTCCAAGCTGATCAACCAGTGCTACCGCGTGGTTGGTCTGAAAGAGACCGTGATTTTCGCTGACCAGTTGATGTACACCGGTTTTGCCTATTCGACCATTTCCGGCGTTTCCATCGGTGTTAACGACTTCGTTATCCCGGATGAAAAAGCCCGCATCATCGGTGCAGCCACCGACGAAGTGAAAGAGATCGAAAGTCAGTACGCCTCCGGCCTGGTAACCCAGGGCGAGAAGTACAACAAAGTGATCGACCTTTGGTCGAAAGCGAACGACGAAGTTTCCAAGGCGATGATGGCCAACCTCTCGAAAGAGAAAGTCATCGACCGTAATGGCGTCGAAGTCGACCAAGAGTCTTTTAACTCGATGTACATGATGGCTGACTCGGGTGCGCGGGGTTCCGCAGCACAGATTCGTCAGCTGGCCGGTATGCGTGGCCTGATGGCCAAGCCGGACGGTTCCATCATTGAAACGCCGATTACTGCGAACTTCCGTGAAGGTTTGAGCGTACTTCAGTACTTCATCTCCACTCACGGTGCTCGTAAAGGTCTGGCGGATACCGCGTTGAAAACGGCGAACTCGGGTTACCTGACTCGTCGTCTGGTAGACGTGGCGCAGGATCTGGTTGTAACCGAGATCGATTGCGGCACCGAACACGGTCTGCTGATGACTCCGCACATTGAAGGCGGTGACGTTGTAGAGCCGCTGGGTGAGCGCGTATTGGGTCGTGTTATCGCCCGTGACGTATTCAAGCCAGGTACCGAGGACGTCATCGTTCCTGCTGGCACCCTGGTAGACGAGAAGTGGGTCGAGTTCATCGAGCTGAACAGCATCGACGAAGTGATCGTGCGTTCGCCGATCAGCTGCGAAACCCGCTACGGCATTTGCGCCAAGTGCTACGGCCGTGATCTGGCTCGTGGTCACCAGGTGAACATCGGTGAGGCGGTCGGCGTTATCGCTGCTCAGTCCATCGGTGAGCCGGGTACCCAGCTGACGATGCGTACGTTCCACATCGGTGGTGCGGCAAGCCGTACCTCCGCAGCCGACAGCGTTCAGGTGAAGAACGGCGGTACCGTCCGTCTGCACAACCTGAAACACGTTGAGCGAGTGGACGGTCACCTGGTTGCTGTGTCCCGTTCCGGTGAGCTGGCCATCGCTGATGACTTCGGTCGTGAGCGTGAGCGTTACAAGCTGCCGTACGGTGCCGTGATTTCGGTCAAGGAAGGTGACAAGGTCGACGCTGGCGCAATCGTGGCCAAGTGGGATCCGCACACTCACCCGATCGTTACCGAAATGAAAGGTACCGTGACCTACGTGGGTATGGAAGAAGGCATCACGATCAAGCGTCAGACTGACGAATTGACCGGTATGACCAACATTGAAGTACTCGACGCCAAAGATCGTCCAGCTGCCGGTAAAGACATCCGTCCTGCCGTGAAGATGGTCGACGACAACGGCAAGGATCTGTTGCTGCCAGGCACTGACGTTATCGCTCAGTACTTCCTGCCAGCCAACGCCCTGGTCGGTGTGGCGGACGGCGCGAAGATCGCGATCGGTGATGTTATCGCTCGTATCCCGCAAGAAACTTCGAAGACCCGTGACATCACCGGTGGTCTGCCGCGTGTTGCCGACCTGTTCGAAGCCCGTCGTCCGAAAGAAGCGTCGATTCTGGCTGAAGTCAGCGGCACCATCGCGTTCGGTAAAGAGACCAAAGGCAAGCGCCGTCTGGTTATCACCCCGAACGACGGTAGCGATCCGTACGAAGAGCTGATTCCGAAGTGGCGTCACCTGAACGTTTTCGAAGGCGAACAGGTAAACCGCGGCGAAGTTATCTCAGACGGCCCGAGCGATC
>NZ_JBOIBY010000003.1:0-42392 GCF_050739655.1 Pseudomonas sp.
ACACACTGCTTTCGCGAGCAAGCCCGCTCCCACATGGAGAAGTGTGTTACTTGCAGACCTTGGCGATGGCCTCAGCCAGCAAATCCAGGCGCGTGGCATCGATACCCGCCACGTTGGCCCGCCCGGAACTGACCATGTAGACGCTGTGATGGTCGCGCAGGTTTTTCACTTGCTCAGGCGTCAACCCGGTGTAGGAGAACATCCCGCGCTGCTGACCAATGTGTGCAAAGCGTTCGCGCAATCCGTGGGGCTCAAGGGCTTCCACCAAACCGCTGCGCAATTGGGCGATGCGAACGCGCATGGTTTCCACTTCGTCGGCCCAGAGATTTTTCAATTCCGGATCGCCGAGGATGGTCGCCACTACGGCGGCGCCATGATCCGGTGGGGTCGACCACAGGTTGCGGGCGATGTTGGCCAATTGGCTGCGGATGTCGATGAGCTTGTCTGCGTTTTTCGCACAAACAATCAGCGCACCGGTGCGATCGCGGTACAAGCCGAAGTTCTTCGAGCAGGAACTGGTGATCAGCACTTCCGGCAACTCGGCGGCGAACAGCCGGGTCGACCAGGCATCCTGCTCCAGGCCATCACCGAAACCTTGATAAGCAAAGTCGATCAGCGGCAGCAATTCACGGCGGCGCACTACTTCCAGCACTCGCTGCCAATCGTCATGGGACAAATCGAAGCCGGTCGGGTTGTGGCAGCAGGCGTGCAGCAACACAACGTCACCTTTCGGCGCTTCGTTGAGCACGGCGAGCATGCCCTCGACGTCGAGGCGGTTGTCGCTGCCCACGTAGGGGTAGTGACTGACCTTGACCTTGGCCGCCGCGAAAATGGTTTCGTGGATCGGCCAGGTCGGATTGCTCAGCCACACGCCACGGCCCGGCAGGCACTGGGCGATGAGTTCGGCGCTCAGGCGCAACGCACCGGTGCCACCCGGTGTCTGGGTGGCGCCGGCGCGGTGTTGGGCGATCAACTTGGAATCGGCGCCGAGCACCAACTCATTGATCGCTTTGCCGAAGGCAGGTTCGCCATGACCGCCGATGTAAATCTTGGTGGTTTGGGAGCCCACCAGACGCGCCTCGGCCAGTTTCACTGACTGAGGAATCGGCGTCAGGCCCTGGGCATCTTTATAGACGCCCACGCCAAGGTCGAACTTGCGCGGGTTCGGGTCCTGCGCATAGGCCTCCATCAGGCCCAGGATCGGGTCGCCAGGCACTCGACCGATGGCGTCGAAATGCATTATTTGCGGCCCTCGGCGTCTTTGGCCACTTCGTCAGTGCGCGCGGCCATGATGAAGTCGTTGCGGTGCAGGCCCTTGATCGAGTGGCTCCACCAGGTCACGGTGACTTTGCCCCACTCGGTCAGCAGGCCAGGGTGATGACCTTCTGCCTCGGAGATTTCGCCGACAGCGTTGGTGAACGCCAGGGCGTGCTTGAAATTTTTGAACAGGAAGACTTTTTCCAGCTGCATGATGCTGTCGCGTACTTCGATGTTCCAGTCCGGGATCTGCTTGATCAGGATCGGCAATTCTTCGTCGCTGACTTGTGGAGCGTCGGCGCGGCAGGCTTCGCAGTGGGCTTGGTTCAGTGTGGACATGATGTATTCCTGAATTCGAATTATTGGGGTTCGGCCGTCAGTGTCACCACGCTAAAGCAAAGCGTCGGCGCCGGACAGGCTCACTTGAATCTAAAAGCTGCGGTTCACGCCGCTTTTGGTTTTGGCGGAAATTTAGGTGCGTGCAAACCCATCTGCATCGCTTGCTTGACCATGCCCATGATGTCTTCGTGGGCCAGGTCGAACAGGCGCTTGAGGTTTGGCAGCGCGAAATACACCGGTTGCAGAATGTCGATGCGATACGGCGTGCGCATGCACTCCAGCGGATCGAAAGCTTGATGCTCCGGCTCGCTGGACAGGCTGTAAACGGTTTCCTTCGGTGAGGACAGGATGCCACCGCCGTAGATGCGCTGGCCTTGCGGGGTGTCGAGCAGGCCGAATTCGATGGTCATCCAGTACAGCCGCGCCAGGTACACGCGCTCTTCCTTGGTCGCTTGCAGGCCGAGTTTGCCGTAGGTGTGGGTGAATTCGGCGAACCAGGGATTGGTCAGCAATGGGCAGTGGCCGAAAATCTCGTGGAAAATGTCCGGCTCTTGCAGGTAATCCAGTTCTTCGCGGGTACGAATAAAGGTAGCCACTGGAAACTGCTTGCTGGCGAGCAATTCGAAAAAGGTCTGGAAGGGGATCAGCGCCGGAACGCGGGCGACCTGCCAGCCGGTGGTTTCACCGAGGACCTTGTTGATCTCGCCCAGTTGCGGAATGCGGTCGTGGGGCAGACCGAGTTTCTCGATACCGTCCAGGTACTCCTGGCACGCACGCCCTTCGATCACTTTCATTTGGCGAGTGATCAGCGTGTTCCACACCGCGTGTTCTTCGGCGGTGTAGTCGATAAAACCTTGCGCATCGGGCTCGCGAGCCACGTATTGCGTCTGCTTCATGCTGCTCTCCTGCTAAGGATTTCGTTCTTGTTATGTGCTGCTATGGACTTAGGAATAACCCATGAATTGCGTTGTTGCAGCAGATGGTTCGAGCCGTGCGTAGGAAAATCCTTCGATATTCGTAAAGTTTTCGTTACGGTTTTGCCGTTGTCGCGCAGATGTTGAGATTGGCGGGTGGGAAAAGCGCTCCACCTGTCACATAATCTTGACGACTATCTGGGTGCCTCGGCAGAAAAGTCGGGCGCTAAACCTGTGGGAGCCAGCCTGCTGGCGATAGCGGTGTGTCATTCGACATCAAATCGCCTGCTGCGACGCCATCGCCAGCAGGCTGGCTCCCACAGGTCAATCATCGTTTATCAGGTCTTTCATATGCGTATCAAAGTCCACTGCCAGAACCGCATCGGCATCCTGCGCGACATTCTCAACCTGTTGGTGGAGTACGGCATCAACGTCGCTCGCGGCGAGGTGGGCGGGGAGCATGGCAACGCGATCTATCTGCACTGTCCGAATCTGATCAACATTCAGTTCCAGGCGCTGCGTCCGAAATTCGAGGCGATTGGCGGGGTATTTGGCGTCAAGCGCGTAGGGCTGATGCCCAGCGAGCGTCGGCACATGGAGCTCAATGCGCTGCTCGGTGCCCTGGAGTTCCCGGTGTTGTCGATCGACATGGGTGGCTCGATCGTGGCGGCCAACCGTGCGGCGGCGCAACTGTTGGGCGTGCGGGTCGACGAGGTGCCAGGGATTCCGCTGTCGCGTTACGCCGAGGATTTTGATTTGCCGGAACTGGTGCGGGCCAACAAATCGCGAATCAACGGGCTGCGGGTCAAGGTCAAGGGCGATGTATTTCTGGCTGACATCGCGCCACTGCAATCGGAGCATGACGACAGCGAGGCCATGGCCGGCGCTGTGTTGACGCTGCACCGCGCCGACCGCGTGGGCGAGCGTATCTATAACGTGCGCAAGCAGGAATTGCGCGGCTTCGACAGCATCTTCCAAAGTTCGAAAGTGATGGCAGCAGTGGTGCGCGAGGCACGACGCATGGCGCCACTGGATGCGCCGCTATTGATAGAAGGCGAAACCGGCACGGGCAAGGAATTGTTGGCACGCGCCTGCCATCTGGCCAGCCCCCGGGGGCAATCGCCCTTGATGGCGCTCAATTGCGCGGGCCTGCCGGAATCCATGGCTGAGACTGAACTGTTCGGCTACGGCCCCGGTGCCTTCGAAGGGGCTCGGGCCGAGGGCAAGCTTGGGCTGTTGGAACTCACGGCGGGCGGTACGCTTTTTCTCGATGGTGTCGGAGAAATGAGCCCGCGCTTGCAGGTCAAGTTGCTGCGCTTCCTGCAGGACGGTTGCTTCCGGCGTGTAGGCAGCGATGAAGAGGTTTATCTGGATGTGCGGGTGATTTGCGCGACTCAGGTCGATCTCTCGGAGTTGTGCGCGCGCGGGGAGTTTCGACAGGACCTGTACCACCGCTTGAATGTGTTATCGCTGCATATTCCGCCGCTGCGCGAATGCCTCGACGGATTGACGC
This sequence comes from Pseudomonas sp., assembly GCF_050739655.1. Taxonomy (GTDB): domain Bacteria; phylum Pseudomonadota; class Gammaproteobacteria; order Pseudomonadales; family Pseudomonadaceae; genus Aquipseudomonas. Next base: position 4,024 of record NZ_JBOIBY010000003.1, read on the forward strand.
CGCTGGTGGAACACTTCCTCGATCAGGCCAGCCGGCAGATCGGCTGCCCGCTGCCCAAGCTGGCGCCAGCGGCCATGGAGCGACTCAGTCATTACCATTGGCCGGGCAATGTTCGGCAACTGGAAAACGTGTTGTTCCAGGCGGTTTCCCTGTGCGATGGCGGGACGGTCAAGGCAGAGCATATTCGTTTGCCGGACTACGGCGTGCGTCAGCCCCTTGGCGATTTTTCGCTGGAAGGCAGTCTGGACGAGATCGTCGGTCGTTTCGAAAAAGCGGTGCTTGAAAGCCTCTATTCCGAGCATCCGAGCAGTCGGCAACTGGGCAAGCGATTGGGGGTTTCCCATACCACCATCGCCAATAAGTTGCGTGATTACGAGGTGGGCAAGAGCCTCGGTGACTGATCGTTCCCACGCTCTGCGTGGTAACGCCTCAACGGACGCTCTGCGTCCGCTTTTGGGACGCAGAGCGTCCCGGGCTGCGTTCCCACGCAGAGCGTGGGAACGATCGCTGTGCAGGTCGGCATTTGCCGTTAGCGGCATGACACCGCCGGTTTTTCGTCTCTGACACAATTCCCCTAATCCCCTCTGTCCCCCTCAAGTCCTTTGTTTACCGGGCCTCACGTCGCCAAAAACAAGTTGGTCTGCAAATTGCTTATGGCTCATCAGTACAGCAGTGGGCGGCAAACGTCCAGCAGGCAGAGGAAAGATTGTGGACAAGTACCTTTATGTGGCAATGACCGGCGCCAGCCAGAATGCTCTGGCGCAAAAGGCCCATGCCAACAACCTCGCGAACATCTCCACCAACGGCTTCCAGAAAGACCTGGAGCAGGCGCGTTCGATGCCGGTGTTCGGTGACAGCTTTCCGGCGCGTGCGTTTGCCATGTCCGAACGCCCGGCCACCGACTTTTCTCCTGGCTCACTGGTTCAAACCGGTCGCGACCTCGATGTGGCCGTGCAAGGCAACGGCTGGCTGGCGGTGCAGAACCCCGATGGCGGTGAAAGCTATGTGCGCACCGGCAGTCTGGTGGTTGACGCATTGGGCGTGCTGCGTGCCGGCAATGGCATGCCGGTGATCGGCAATGGCGGACCGATTGCCGTGCCGCCCGAGCAGCAGATCGAAGTGGGCGAGGACGGCACCATCAGCATCCGTGCGATGGGTGAAGGCCCTCGCGTGATGGCGGAGGTCGACCGCATCAAGCTGGTCAATCCGGACTTCAAGAACATGACCAAGGGCCTGGACGGTTCGATCCACACCAAGGACGGCAAGCCGGCGCAAGCCGATGCCAACGTCAAGCTGGTGTCCGGTTTTCTTGAGTCGAGCAACGTCAATGCCGTGGAGGAAATGACCTCGGTGCTGGCTTTGTCCAAGCAGTTCGAGCTGCACATCAAGATGATGAACACCGCCAAAGAAGACGACCAGGCCATGGCTCGGGTCTTGCAGATCAGCTAATTATCAGAACGTCGCGCCGTAAAACAGGCGCACGAGGAGAATTGAATGCTTCCGGCTCTATGGGTTGCCAAAACCGGTCTGTCCGCCCAGGACACCAACCTGACCACCATTTCCAACAACCTGGCCAACGTGTCGACCACGGGTTTCAAACGTGACCGCGCCGAGTTCCAGGACCTGCTCTACCAGATCAAGCGTCAGCCAGGCGCCCAGTCGACCCAGGACAGCGAGCTGCCGTCGGGTCTGCAAGTGGGTACCGGTGTGCGCATCGTTGGCACCCAGAAAAACTTCACCGCCGGCAGCCTGCAAACCACCGAGCAGCCGCTGGACATGGCCATCGACGGTCGCGGTTTCTTCCAGATCCTGCAGCCGGACGGCACCACGTCCTACACCCGTGACGGTACTTTCCACCTGGACTCCAATGGCCAGATCGTCAACGCCAGCGGCTTTGCCCTGGAACCGGCGATTGTCATTCCCAACGATGCCCAGACGTTCACGGTCGGCAAGGACGGCACCGTGTCCATCACTGTGGCCGGCAACCCTGCCTCCCAGGTGATCGGCAACCTGCAAACCGCCGACTTCATCAACCCCGCCGGCCTGCAGGCGGTGGGTAACAACCTGTTCCTGGAAACCGCCGCCAGTGGTGCACCGCAAGTCGGTACGCCGGGCCTGGCCGGTTTCGGTACCACGCTGCAGAACACCCTGGAAACATCCAACGTCAGCACCGTTGAAGAGATGGTCAACATGATCACCACTCAGCGTGCCTACGAGATGAACTCCAAGGTGATCTCCACCGCCGACCAGATGCTCTCGTTCGTAACGCAGAATCTGTAATCAAGTCTATGAGGCGGTCATGAGACCGCCTGCAACACCGTGAGGTAAGGGTCATGAAACGCTTCGTCTCTGTTCTGGCATTGAGTGGGATCACCGCGCTCGCAGGCTGCGTGCCTGCGACGCCAAAGCCCAATGACCCTTACTACGCCCCGGTGTTGCCGCGTACGCCGCTGCCGGCTGCGGCGAACAACGGCTCGATCTATCAGGCCGGGTTTGAACAGAATCTCTACAGCGACCGCAAGGCGTTCCGGGTCGGTGACATCATCACCATCACCCTGAACGAGAAGACCCAGGCCAGCAAAAACGCCAACTCGCAAATCGGCAAGAACAGCAAGACCAGCATCGGCCTGAGCTCGCTGTTCGGCTCTACCCCGAACACCAACAATCCGTTTGGCAGCGGCGACCTGAGTCTGGACGCCAGCTATGAAGGCGACCGCGCGACCAAGGGTGACAGCAAGGCGGCGCAGGGCAACACCCTGACCGGTTCGATCACCGTGACGGTGGCCGATGTATTGCCCAACGGGATTATTGCGGTACGTGGCGAGAAGTGGATGACGCTCAACACCGGCGACGAGCTGGTGCGCATTGCCGGGCTGGTTCGTGCCGACGATATCTCGACCGATAACACCGTTTCGTCGACCCGTGTCGCCGATGCGCGCATCACCTATTCGGGCACCGGTTCGTTTGCCGATGCGAGTCAGCCAGGCTGGTTCGACCGTTTCTTCCTCAGCCCGCTGTTCCCTTTCTAGGTGGCTTTCCCGTTGAGCATGTTGAACTTCAGAAGTCTCATCGTTGCTGCCCTGATGCTGTCGGCAGCCTTCAATGCTCAGGCCGAGCGGCTGAAGGACATCGCCAGCATCTCCGGCGTGCGTTCCAACCAATTGATCGGCTACGGCCTGGTGGTCGGGCTTAATGGCACCGGCGACCAGACGACCCAGACACCGTTCACCCTGCAGACCTTCAACAACATGCTCTCGCAGTTCGGCATCAAGGTGCCGCCGGGTTCGGGCAACGTGCAGTTGAAGAACGTTGCGGCGGTGTCGATCAGTGCTGATTTGCCAGCCTTCGCCAAGCCGGGTCAGCAGGTCGACATCACCGTGGCGTCGATCGGTAACTCAAAAAGCCTGCGCGGCGGTACTTTGCTGCTGACACCCCTCAAAGGTATCGATGGCAACGTCTACGCAATCGCCCAAGGCAACCTGGTGGTTGGCGGTTTCGATGCTGAAGGTCGCGACGGTTCGAAGATCACCGTCAACGTTCCGTCGGCCGGTCGCATCCCTGGTGGTGCATCGGTTGAGCGGGCGGTGCCGAGCGGTTTCAATCAGGGCAACAGCCTGACCTTGAACCTCAACCGTTCCGACTTCACCACGGCCAAGCGCATCGTCGACAAGATCAACGACATGCTCGGCCCAGGCGTGGCCCAGGCCATCGACGGTGGTTCGATTCGCGTCACCGCGCCGCTGGATCCGAGCCAGCGTGTCGACTACCTGTCGATCCTCGAAAACCTCGAAGTCGATCCGGGTCAGGCGGTGGCGAAAGTCATCATCAACTCCCGTACCGGCACCATCGTGATCGGTCAGAACGTCAAGGTTTCCCCGGCCGCCGTCACCCACGGCAGCCTGACGGTGACTATCACCGAAGACCCGATCGTCAGCCAGCCAGGCCCTCTGTCCAATGGTCAGACCGCTGTCGTGCCGCGCTCGCGAGTCAATGCCGAGCAGGAAGCCAAGCCGATGTTCAAGTTCGGCCCGGGCACGACCCTGGACGAGATCGTGCGTGCGGTGAACCAGGTGGGCGCCGCACCGGGTGACCTGATGGCCATTCTCGAAGCATTGAAACAGGCCGGCGCGTTGCAAGCCGACCTGATCGTGATCTGAGGACGGCGACCATGGACATGTACAAGAGCGGTCGAATCAGCAGCAGCGATTCAGGATCATTTTCCGACCTGAACCGGCTGAACCAGCTCAAGGTCGGCGACAAGAACAGCGATGCCAACATGCGCAAGGTCGCGCAGGAGTTCGAGTCGCTGTTCCTCGGCGAAATGCTCAAGTCCATGCGCTCGGCCACCGAAGCGCTGAGCAAGGACAACCCGCTCAATACGCCTGAAGCCAAGCAATATCAGGAAATGTACGACCAGCAACTGGCGGTTTCCATGTCCCGCGAGGGCGGTGGTATCGGGCTGGCAGATGTGCTGATGCGGCAGATGTCGAAGAACAAACCGTTGGCACCCGGTGAGGCGGCGAGCTTGTCCGCCGCCAAGCAGGAAGCCGCGAAAGCCGCCGCGCAGACGCCAGTGGCGGCCGGCACGGTGGCGATCAACGGGCCGCTGTCGCGGGTCAATGGCGAGCGTCCGTTGTGGGCTTCGCGTTCGGTCAACGCGCCGACAGGCGAGGGCGCGCATCGCAATGACATGGCGCTGATCAATCAACGGCGTCTGGCGTTGCCACCGAAGCTCGCTGATCGTCTGTTGGCTGGCCTGGTGCCTTCCGCCACGACGACCCCCGCAGCAGTCAACAAGACGTCATTGCCGGAGCGTGTCGCAACCACCGGTGCAGGGCCTTTGTACAACGGCGACTGGCTGGCGAGCGCACAAGCCGCGTCGAGCGGGGGCCTGCAGATTCACGGTCGCGCCATTGCGCAAATCCCGCTGGCACCGGCAAAGAAAGCCTTCAGCTCCGCCGACGAATTCGTCAACACCATGCTGCCAATGGCCAAAGAGGCCGCCGACCGTATTGGTGTCGATCCACGTTACCTGGTGGCTCAGGCTGCCCTGGAAACCGGTTGGGGCAAGTCGGTCATGCGCGCCCAGGATGGCAGCAGCAGCCACAACCTGTTCGGCATCAAGGCCAGCAGCAATTGGCAGGGTAATTCGGCGCGGGCGATCACCAGCGAATTCAGGAATGGCGAGATGGTCAAGGAGACGGCCGAGTTCCGTTCCTATGACTCTTACAAGGACAGTTTCCATGACCTTGTCACGTTATTGCAGAGCAACAATCGCTATCAAGATGTCGTGAAGTCGGCCGATAACCCAGAACAATTTGTACGCGAGTTGCAAAAGGCCGGTTACGCAACCGACCCGAACTACGCCAGCAAGATTTCGCAGATAGCCAAGCAGATGACGAGTTACCAGAACTACGCTGCGGCGGGCGCTTCCACCACGCCTTTATAGGCATAAGGGACTGAACAATGAGTTTGCTCAATATCGGCATGTCGGGTCTGTCCGCTAGCCACGCCTCGTTGGTGACTACCGGTAACAACATTTCCAACGTCGATACCGTCGGGTACTCGCGCCAACAAACTGTGCAGAACAGCAAAGGTTCTATTCAGTACGGCAATGTGTTCATCGGCACCGGCACCTCGCTGGCAGATGTGCGTCGGGTGTACAACAGCTACCTCGATGCGCAGTTGCAGACCACCACTTCGCTCAACAGTGATGCGCAGGCTTATCTGAAGCAGGCTACCCAGGTCGACAAGTTGCTGTCCGACAGCGGCACTGGCGTGACCAAAACGCTGCAATCGTTCTTTGCCTCCTTGCAAACCCTGGCTGGCAATTCCAATGACAGCGCTGCTCGTCAGGCGTTGCTGACCAATGCCCAAGGCCTGAGCGGGCGCTTCAATGCCATTTCGCAACAGTTGAAGCAGCAAGGTACGTACATCAATGATCAACTGGGCTCTATGGCCGATCAGGTCAACAAGCTGGCGTCGACCGTTGCTGCTTACAACAAGAAAATTTCCGAAGTCAGCGGCTCGGGCGGCACGCCGAACGAACTGCTGGACCAACGCAATGAAACCATTCGCCAGCTCAATGAATTGGTTGGTACCCAGGTCACTCAGACCGAAGGGCGACTGGACATCTATCTGGGCAGCGGCCAGCCGCTGGTGATTGGTGACACTGTCAATAAGTTGCGTGTAGCGGTCGATCCCACCGACCCGACCCAGTCCTCGATCATCATGGACCGTAATGGTTCGTCGATCGACATCACCAACGTGATGGGCGGTGGCGAGATGGGCGGGCTGGTGCGTTATCGCAACGAGGTGCTGACACCTGCGGTCAATGGCCTGGGTCGTATCGCCATGGTCGTGGCCGATCAGGTCAACAAGCAGTTGGGCCAAGGGCTGGATCAGAACGGCAACTTCGGCGCGGCGCTGTTCAACAACATCAACAGTGCGGCAGCGATCAGCCAGCGCAGCATTGCTGGCGCCGATAACAATCCGGCATCCGGCAACCTGAACGTCACCATCAAGGACACCAGTAAACTGGCGGCCAGCGATTATCAGGTAACCATTACGGCTACGGGGTACAACGTGCGTCGCCTGTCGGATAACTCTGATATGGGCAACTTCGCCTTCGCCACTCCGCCTGCAGCGGATCCGGTCATCGATGGCTTCAGCCTGAGCCTGAATGGCGCCGGCGTGAATCCTGGCGATACATTCAAGATTACTCCGACCCGCAGCAGCGCCGCCGACATGACCACGGTCATGACCGACACTAAAACCTTGGCCACTTCCGCTCCACTGACGTCTACCAAGGCTTCGGGCAACAACGGCACCGGTGCGGTCAGCCAGCCAAACCTGACCACTGCCCTGGATATTTACGATCCGGTACAGCGCCTTGACGTGCAGACAGCGGTCAAGGCATCGATGCCTGTTCGCATGCTCATGACCAGCGCCAGCGCCTATGAAGTATTCGACGCCAAAGGCAACAGCATCGGCACCGGCAGCATCGTGCCAGGCCAGAACAATGATGTGAGTATTTCGGTGCCTTACACCGATGCGGGTGGCAACGCCAAAACCTTCAGCGTGGGAATGACTGTCAGCGGTAGCCCCAAGTCGGGCGACAGTTTCAACATTGCCATGACGGCGGCTGACAGCACTGACAACCGTAACGCCCAGGCACTGCTCGCTTTGCAAACCAAGGCTACCGTCGGCGCAACCACCACCAGCCCGGGTGTGAGCTTTACCGATGCGTATGGTGGCCTGGTATCGACCGTCGGCTCCCAAACAAAGCAGGGCCAGCTTGATGCCACGGCAACGGACACCATCCTGACCGGGGCGCGAAACGCCCGTGACTCGCTGTCGGGTGTCGACCTCGATGAAGAGGCAGGCAACCTGACCAAGTACCAGCAGTACTACACGGCTTCTTCGCAGATCATCAAGACTGCGCAGGAAATTTTCAGCACCCTGATCAATGCCCTTTAAGGAGCCGTAGAACATGCGCATTTCTACTGCACAGTATTACGCCACGACGGCAGCCAACTATTCCCGCAACCTCAGCAACGTCGTCAAGACGGCTGAGCAAGCCAGCAGCGGTGTAAAGCTCGAAACCGCGGCGGACGATCCGGTTGGAGCGGCTCGCTTGCTGCAACTCGAACAGCAAAAAGCCATGTTGGGTCAGTACACCACCAACATCAATGCGTTGAACACGGCTCAAGCACAGGAAGAAAGTGTGCTCGACAGCATTAACAACGTGCTGCAAAAAGTCAGTGAACTGGCGGTGCGTGCCGGTGGTGGTTCGTTGAACGACGATGACCGCAAATCCATTGCGGCAGAGCTCAAACAGTCCGAGGAGCAATTGCTGAGCCTGATGAACAGCAAGGACGCCAACGGCAAGTACATCTTTTCCGGCGCGAGCAATAATACGCAGCCTTTCGCGCGCAACAGCGATGGCACCTACAGCTATCAGGGCGACCAGACCCAGCTGGAGCTGAAGATCGGCGACTCGATGTCGCTGGGCCTCAACGATACCGGATGGGATGTTTTCCAGCAGGCGATCAATGCGGCCCGTAGTTCGACCAAGATGACCTTGCCGGTTGTCGACGATGGGCGTGTGGCCTTGTCGCCGGGACTGGTGAGTTCTGGTCCGGCTTTCGATGCAAATTTCCGCAGCGGTCAGCCTTACACCATGTCGTTCACCAGCAGCACCCAGTTCAAGATTACCGATGCGCTGGGTAATGACGTGACTGCCGAAGCGGCTGGCGGTGGCAAGTTTGACCCGAATGCCAAGGGCGGTTCCGACGTCAATTTCCGTGGTGTGACCTTCAAGCTGGATATCACGTTCCAGGCTGGTGACACCCCCGCTGATTCCGCCAGTGCCGATGCTGTGATTAAAGATCATAGTTTCCAGCTGACGGCCAAACCGGACAGCTTCGTCGCCAACCGCGCACCGAACAACCCGTCGACGGCGATCATTTCCCAGACCACGGTGACCAACGCTGCCGACTACAAGAGCTTCTTCCCTGAAGGCGGCGCAGTCCTGAAGTTCACCGGTCCTGGCGCCTTCGAGCTGTACGCCCGTCCATTGACCAGCACGAGCACCCCGGTCACCACCGGGACTGTAGTGGCCGGCGTGGCGACGGCGGCCGGCGTCAGCTTTACCTTGGGCGGCACGCCGCCGACTCCAGCAGCGGGTGATCAGTTCGATATCGCGGTCAATACCCACCAGACTCAAAATGTACTCGATACCATCAGTCAGCTACGTTCGGCCCTCGATACGCCGACTCAGGGCAATCCGGCCGCGCAACGTTTTCTCGAAGATACGATTGCGTCGTCCATTGCGAACCTGAACAACTCCAAGAACCAGGTCGACCTGGCACGTGGTGCGATCGGTGCACGTGGCAATGTGATGGATATGCAGACTGAGCAGAACACCAGCACCAGCTTAATCAACGAATCGACGAACAACTCGATCAAGAACACTGACCCGGCTGAAGTACTGACCCGTCTGACCTTGCAGCAAACCATGCTGCAGGCGGCGCAACTGGCGTTCGCCAAGGTTTCCCAGTTGAGCCTGTTCAACAAGCTTTGAGTCGGTCTTGACCGCTCGCGGCCAGCTCCTGTCATAGGGGGCTGGCTTTTTTTTGCCTTTTTTTCGGTGTCGGACGAAGCGGGGTAGTGCGCTTTCTTGGCCACAAAATCAAATAAAGCACTGATCTCTGAGTGACCCGTCAGTCAAAACGCGCATCTTCACTGTATCCTGTCTGCGGGCGGTGAAAGGTGGCGGACTGTTCAAGGTGTTTGCTTGAGCTCCGACGATGCCAGGCCCTGACTGTAGACGCCCTCGGTTCAGCGAGCGGCGATGTTCAGCTGTTTATTATTGGGAAGCCATAATGATTGGCATAAAAAATATAGCGAGTTACGTGCCGGCAGCCGGGGTTGATAACTACGCCCAGGGTGCAAAGTTCGACAAGGACGAAACCTTCATCCTTGGCAAAATCGGTTCAGCGTTTTTGCCGCGCATGGATGCCGATCAGGAAACTTCCGATCTGTGTGTCGAAGCCGCCAATGCGTTGTTCGCCGCCAGTCCCGAACTCAAGCGTGAAGCCATCGACTGCTTGATCGTCGTCACCCAGAACGGTGATGAAGAAGGCTTGCCGCATACCGCTGCAATCGTTCAGGACAAGTTGGGCCTGCCGACTCATGTTGCTGCATTCGATATTTCCCTGGGCTGTTCCGGCTACGTTTATGGCATCTATGCGATCAAGGGCTTCATGGAAGCGGCAGGGCTGAAAAATGGCCTGCTGATCACCGCCGATCCGTATTCGAAGATCGTCGACCCTGAAGACCGCAACACCACCATGCTGTTCGGCGATGCCGCCACCGCGACCTGGATGGGTGAAAACGCTGTCTGGCAGTTGGGCAAGTCGAAGTTCGGCACTGATGGTTCCGGTGCGCCACACCTGAAAGTCAGCGACGGCGTGTTCTTCATGAATGGTCGCCAGGTGTTCAACTTCGCCTTGCTCAAAGTCCCGGCGCATTTGCATGAGCTGCTGGATGAGTCGAACTTGCAAGCCAGCGACATCGATGCCTTCTGCATTCACCAGGGCAGCGCGGCCATCGTCGATGCGGTGGCGCGCCGTTTCGAAGAAGGTGAGCCGGAGAAGTTCGTCAAGGACATGCTCGAAACTGGCAACACGGTTTCATCGAGCATTCCGTTGTTGCTGCAAAACCATGTATTCGATTCCAAGTGGACGCGTGTGGCCATCAGTGGCTTTGGCGTGGGCCTTTCGTGGGGGTCGGCGATTCTTTATCGCGGCTGATCGACCTCTGCGCAGTCGCAATGAAGAACGCCCGGTAACGTAAGTTACCGGGCGTTTTGCGTTTTATTGACGCCGACTTTCTGGCTTTAAAACCTTGAAAACAAAGGGGCTGGCACGCGGCCACTAAAAAAATCAAAAAAACCGCTCAAGCAAAGTCCTATCACGACGATAACTATTACGTAGGTTCTCTAGGCCAAACCCGACGGATGTCAGGGCCGGAAGCCGAAGTATCCATCCAACGAGGATTTCGTCATGGCTTTAACAGTAAACACCAACCTTGCTTCCTTGACCGTTCAGAACAACCTGAACAAAGCTTCCGGCAACCTGCAGACTTCGATGCAGCGCCTGTCCTCCGGCCTGCGCATCAACAGCGCTAAAGACGACGCCGCTGGCCTGCAGATTTCCAACCGTTTGACCAGCCAGATCAACGGCCTGGGCACCGCCATCAAGAACGCCGGTGACGGTATCTCCATCGCGCAAACTGCTGAAGGCGCGATGCAGGAATCCACCAACATTCTGCAAAAAATGCGTACCCTGGCCCTGGCTTCCGCAAACGGCTCGCCAAGCGCTGAAGACCGTAAGTCGAACGACGCTGAATACGCTGCTCTGACTTCCGAACTGACCCGTATCGCTACTACCACTACTTTCGGTGGTCGCAATCTGCTTGATGGTTCTTTCGGTACCACCGCTTTCCAAGTGGGTGCTAACTCGAACCAAACTATCAACATGACTCTGGGCGATGTATCTGCCAGCAAAATTGGTTCGCAACAATTGAAAAGTGGCGGTATTACCCCGGGCGCTGGTGTCGCTGGCGGTACCATCACTGTAAACGGCAGCGGCCAATCGGTTAACGTAGTAACCGTCGCGAAAGACTCGGCCAAAACCATCGCCGCCGCTTTGGATGGCGCTGTAGGTGGTTTGTCTGCCACCGCGAGCACTGAGGTTACGTTCACTACTGCTGCGGCTACAATCACGGCCTCGAAACTCGACGTGACGGTGGGTGGTGCGACACTCAATCTAGTGGGTGTGACCAGTCTCACCGATATGGCCGATCAACTGAAGTCGGGTGCTGCAAAACTGGGTATCAGTGTGAACTTTGATGCCAAGGCAAATACTCTGTCGGTGAAGTCTGACACTGGTGAAAACGTCAGTTTCAATAACGTCACCTTGGGCGGCGCAGCGACTGACCTTAAAGTAGCGACCAAAGACGCTTCTGGCACTCTCGGTACTGCTGCCAACGTTGCGACTGGTGTTATTGCTACTGGCGCGGTCTCCTTGAACTCTACCTCCAGTTATTCGATGACCGAGGCCGCTGCTGGCACCTTGAGCGACATGTTCGGTGGTACATCTAAGAGCTCCGGCTTGGTAAGTGTTTCAAATACCAACGTGACTACTGCTGCCAACGCTCAGAACGCAATTGACGTGATCACCAAGGCGATCAGTAACATTGACTCCCAGCGTGCTGACCTCGGTGCGGTACAAAACCGTTTCGACAGCACCGTAGCTAACCTGCGCAGCATCTCGGACAACTCCACCGCAGCTCGTGGTGTGATCCAGGACGTTGACTTCGCTGCTGAAACCGCTCAGCTGACCAAGCAGCAAACCCTGCAACAGGCTTCCACCGCGATCCTGTCCCAGGCTAACCAGCTGCCATCGGCTGTGCTGAAACTGCTGGGTTAATTCCACAGTTTGATGAATGACGGAAGGGCGCGTTTACGTGCCCTTTTGTCTTTTGAGCGACGAGGAGATTTAGCATGGACATGAGCGTCAAGTTGAACCTGTCTTATCCCGCCGTTGCCCCGCAAAGTGCAACGCCAGTGGTTGCAGACAAAAAAGATCAGCCCAAAGTTGAAGCCGTTTCGGCATCGGGTTCCGAGCCTAAGCGTGACGAACTGAAAAAGGCTGTGAGTGATATTCAGGAATTCGTCCAGGCTGCCCAGCGCAATCTGGATTTTTCAATTGATGATTCCACTGGCCGCGTCGTGGTCAAGGTCATCGCCACCGAAACGGGGCTCGTGATTCGTCAGATCCCGTCGGAAGCTGCACTGAAGCTGGCCCGGAGCCTGTCGGACGCCAGTAGTTTGTTGTTTGACGACAAAGTCTGATCTGGCATGAATTTTGTTGCTGTCTGCGCTCGAGGCGCATTTCGTCAAGAAAGCAGCAGCCACTGAACAAGGAGATAGAGGATGGCGGGTACATCGGTTAGCGGTATCGGTTCGAACATTGATACCCAGAAGATTGTGCAGTCTTTGGTTGACTCCGAGAGAGCACCGAAACAGACGCAGATCAACAACCAGACGCTTAAAGCAACCACCTCGCTGTCGTCTATCGGCAAAATCCAGGCGGCGCTGGATGCCTTCCGTGGCGCGATGGATAACATGAAAACTACGTCAAGCTTCAGCGGTCTGAGTGGTTCGTCTTCTGACGAAAAAGTCGCCTCTGTGACCATTGGGGCTGGTGCGGCGGCAGGGAATTTTTCGCTGTTGGTTACTCAGCTGGCAACGGCGTCGAAAATTTCTACCAAGGTTTTCTCTGATGGTGCATCTTCGGTCGTCAACTCCGGTTCGGTGCCGTCCACTTTAAGTATCAAGCAGGGCTCTAATACTTTTGACGTCAGCGTTCCTGTCGGAGCGACGTTGCAGCAGGTCCGTGATTCGATCAACTCTCAGTACGCCAATCAGGGCTTAAGTGCCAACATCCTGACCGACGCGAATGGCTCTCGTATGGTGCTAACCTCTAGCACCACTGGTGTCGGCTCGGAGCTGACCCTGGCGGGTAACACGGGTTTGCAAACTGGTACCTCGATACTCGCCACACCGCAAAACGCCAAATACACTGTTGACGGTGTGGTGATGGAGTCCAAGAACAACACCATTGCTGACGCAGTGAGTGGCATTACCGTCAAGCTGACGGGTGTTTCTCCGACTCCGTCCGGTGGCGGGGCGGCAACGCCGGCCACGATCTCCGTGTCAGCCGATACCACGGCGCTGAAATCGGCGCTCAAGGGGTTTGTGGATACCTACAACGCGCTGATCAAGGCTGCCAGCGCAGAGACTCAGGTCACCACCAATGCCGATGGTTCGTTGACGGCAGGCGCCCTCACGGGCGATGCCTCTCTGCGTTCGTTGATGTCGTCTGTGCGTACCGAGTTGAACGCCATGGGTGGTACTGGCCAGATGAAGTCCCTGACTCAATTCGGTGTCCAGACCGATCAGAAGACCGGCTTGCTGTCGATCAATGACAAAGTGTTCAGTGCTGCAGCATTGACCAATGGTGCTGATATCAATGGGATCTTTTCCGGTGATTCCGGTTTGCTCTCACGCATGAAGTCCGCGACGGACACTTTCGCGCAGAAAACCACTGGCGTATTTGCTGCACGTTCGGCCAGTCTGAGCGACAGCCTGGCCGACCTGAAGAAACAGCAGGATGCTCTCGACGCGCGGATGACCAGCTTGCAAACCAGCCTGAGCGCCAAGTACACAGCGATGGACTCTCTGGTCGCCAAGTTGCGCGCCCAGAGCGACAGCATCATGACCACGCTCAATGCGCTGAACAATCCGAAAGACAGCTGATCGGATCAGGCTCAGACATAAAAAGCCCAGGCAGACTGTCATGACAGCGCCTGGGCTTTTTCGTTGGTTGAGGGTCTACGTTAAAGTTATGTGTCGAGCAGTCGACATAAAGATCAGAGCAGCCCATTTTCACGAGGTAGAAACATGAACCCCATGAGAGCCCTTCGCCAATACCAGAAGGTCAATTCCCATGCCCAGATCTCTGAAGCCAACCCCCATCGCCTGGTGCAGATGCTGATGGAGGGCGGGCTCGATCGCATGGCTCAGGCCAAAGGAGCGATGGAGCGGGGCGACACCGCGCTCAAGGGGTTGATGATGGGCAAGGCCGTGGACATCATCATCGGTCTGCGCGATGGCTTGAACCCGGAGAAGACCGAAGATCCGGCCTCGCTGCAGCAGCTCGACAACTTGTATGCCTACATGATGACGCGTCTGATGGAAGCCAATCGCGATAACAACGTGGCGATCATCGACGAAGTATCCGGTTTGCTGGAAACCCTGAAAAGCGGCTGGGATGCCATTGCCAATCAATAGGCCTGCGGGTCTGAGGATGACGTCATGAGTCAAGCGTTGCGGCGAATTGAAGAAACCCGTGAAGCCCTGGTTGACGCCCTGGCGGCGCGCAACTGGGATGCCATTGGCGAACTGGATACGACCTGTCGTGAATGCGTCGACGAAGTGCTCAGTGAGGCACCGATCGACGAAGAAGCGCTACGGACGAATCTGGAAGGGCTGCTGGCCGTTTATAAAGATTTGCTGACCGCAACAATGGGTGAGCGCCAAGCGATAGTCGACGAGATGTCGCAGATCAACCAAGCACAAAAAGCATCAAAGGTTTACCATCTGTTCGGTTAGTTAACCCCCGGTTAAACCAAACAAGTGCGCCATAAATTTGACTGTGCACGGTTTTTTGACTTAACTAGTGGCGGGTTCCAGATTTCAGTCGTCTTCAGGCGTATCAGGCCTGCAAGCGTTTAGCTTGCCCCAGTATTTTGGGCATGGTGTTGACTAGGGAAGTTGCTATTGCATGTGGCGTGAAACCAAAATTCTGCTGATTGATGACGATAGCGTCCGTCGCCGCGACCTGGCGGTGATTTTAAATTTTCTCGGTGAAGAAAATTTACCCTGCGGTAGCCACGATTGGCAGCAGGCTGTCGGCTCTTTGTCTTCTAGTCGGGAAGTGATCTGTGTCCTCATCGGGACGGTCAATGCTCCGGGTGCGCTTCTGGGCTTGTTAAAGACACTCTCAACATGGGATGAGTTCCTTCCAGTTTTGTTAATGGGCGATAATTCTTCCAGTGACTTGCCGGAAGACCAGCGTCGCCGGGTACTTTCCACCCTGGAAATGCCGCCCAGCTACAGCAAGTTGCTCGATTCGTTGCACCGCGCCCAGGTCTATCGCGAGATGTACGACCAGGCCCGCGAGCGTGGCCGTCATCGCGAACCCAATCTTTTCCGTAGTCTTGTCGGCACCAGCCGGGCGATTCAGCACGTCCGTCAGATGATGCAGCAAGTGGCCGACACCGATGCCAGCGTGCTGATCCTCGGTGAGTCCGGCACCGGCAAGGAAGTGGTCGCGCGTAACCTGCATTACCACTCCAAGCGCCGTGAGGCGCCGTTCGTGCCGGTCAACTGCGGCGCGATTCCCGCCGAGTTGCTGGAAAGCGAACTGTTCGGTCATGAGAAGGGCGCCTTTACCGGTGCAATCACCAGCCGTGCGGGGCGTTTTGAACTGGCCAACGGCGGCACTCTGTTCCTCGATGAAATCGGCGACATGCCATTGCCGATGCAGGTCAAACTGCTGCGTGTGCTGCAGGAGCGTACCTTCGAGCGCGTGGGCAGCAACAAGACCCAGAGCGTCGATGTGCGCATCATTGCGGCGACCCACAAGAACCTCGAAAGCATGATCGAGATCGGCACCTTCCGCGAAGACTTGTACTACCGCCTGAACGTGTTCCCGATCGAGATGGCGCCGCTGCGTGAGCGTGTCGAAGATATCCCCCTTTTGATGAACGAGCTGATCTCGCGCATGGAGCACGAGAAGCGCGGTTCTATCCGTTTCAACTCCGCAGCCATCATGTCGCTGTGCCGTCACGGTTGGCCGGGCAACGTCCGCGAACTGGCGAACCTGGTGGAGCGCATGGCGATCATGCACCCGTACGGTGTGATCGGTGTGGTCGAATTGCCGAAGAAATTCCGCTACGTCGACGACGAAGACGAGCAAATGGTCGACAGCCTGCGCAGCGATCTCGAAGAGCGGGTGGCGATCAATGGCCATACCCCGGACTTCACCGTCAATGCCTTGCTGCCGCCGGAAGGCCTGGATTTGAAGGACTACCTCGGTGGCCTGGAGCAGGGCCTGATTCAGCAGGCGCTCGATGATGCCAATGGCATTGTGGCCCGTGCTGCCGAACGCCTGCGTATCCGACGCACCACCTTGGTGGAGAAGATGCGCAAATACGGCATGAGTCGTCGTGATGGAGATGAACAGGCGGATGATTGACGCCTGTTTTTCAAGTCATTCATATATAAGCGGTTTTTTTTAGGCACGGGTATTGCTACATCCCTCGCAACGTTCCGTTTCAATGACGGTCAGTCAAGCGAGAGAGCACGATGCCCCAAGCCGCCCAGATGTCTCATGCCCCTGAAACCCTGGGGCAAACATCGTCCGTAGAACAGGCAAGCCGGCTTGGCCTCGAGCAGGCTTTTTCGCTGTTCAATCAGATGTCGAGCCAATTGACTGATTCCTACAGCATGCTTGAAGCACGGGTGACCGAGCTCAAGGGTGAGCTCGCTGTGGTCAGTGCTCAGCGCATGCAGGAACTGGCAGAAAAAGAACGCCTGGCCAACCGTCTGCAAAACCTCCTCGATCTGTTGCCCGGTGGCGTTATCGTCATCGATGCCTTGGGTATCGTGCGCGAAGCCAATCCAGCGGCCTGCGAGCTGCTTGGCCTGCCGCTCGAAGGCGAGTTGTGGCGTCATGTTATTGCCCGCTGCTTCGCGCCCCGTGAAGACGATGGTCATGAAGTCTCGCTCAAGGATGGTCGGCGGTTGTCGATCGCCACGCGTTCGCTGGATGCCGAGCCCGGTCAGTTGGTGCTGCTCAACGACCTGACTGAAACCCGTCATCTGCAGGATCAACTGGCTCGTCACGAGCGCCTGTCTTCCCTGGGTCGCATGGTTGCGTCGTTGGCCCATCAGATTCGTACGCCGCTCTCCGCTGCACTGCTTTATGCCAGTCATTTAACCGAGCAAGAGTTGCCGGTTGCTACCCAGCAACGGTTCGCCGGGCGGCTCAAGGAGCGCTTGCATGAGCTGGAGCATCAGGTGCGCGACATGTTGGTGTTCGCTCGCGGCGAGTTGCCGTTGACCGACCGCGTATCCCCCAGTCAATTGATGCAGTCGCTGCAGGCGGCGGCGCTGACCCATGTGCAGGATTTGCCGATTCGTTGGCAGTGCGACAGCCATGTCGGCGACCTGCTGTGCAATCGCGACACGCTGGTCGGGGCGATTCTTAACCTTATCGAAAACGCCATTCAGGCCAGTGCCGGTGATGTGCGTTTGAAGATCCATCTGTATACCCGGGATAACCATTTGCGCGTGTGCGTCAGCGATAGCGGCAGCGGTATCGACGAGGCTGTGCTGGCGCGTCTGGGAGAGCCATTTTTCACCACCAAGACCACCGGAACCGGGCTCGGCCTGACCGTGGTCAAGGCGGTTGCACGTGCTCATCAGGGAGAATTGCAACTGCGCTCGCGAATCGGTCGCGGCACGTGCGCGCAGGTGATCCTGCCGCTTTTTGTCAGTGAAAAAAGCAGCGCTCAGGGAGAGGAGTGAAGGTCATGGGGATCAAGGTTCTTCTGGTGGAGGATGACCGCGCCCTACGTGAAGCGCTGGCCGATACCCTGCTGCTGGCCGGGCATGCGTATAGCGCTGTAGGTTCGGCGGAAGAGGCCTTGATCGCGGTCGAGACCCAGGCATTCAATCTGGTGCTCAGTGACGTCAATATGCCGGGCATGGATGGTCATCAGTTGCTTGGCCTGCTGCGTGCGCGCCAGCCGCATCTGCCCGTGTTGCTGATGACTGCCCACGGTGCCGTGGAGCGCGCGGTCGATGCAATGCGTCAGGGCGCGGCGGACTACCTGGTCAAGCCGTTCGAGCCAAAAGCGCTGCTTGATTTGGTGGCGCGGCATGCGCTGGGCAATCTTGGCACCGCCGACAGTGAAGGGCCGGTCGCTTTCGAGCCGGCCAGTGCCCAATTATTGGAGCTGGCTGCACGGGTGGCGCGCAGTGATTCCACGGTGCTGATCTCGGGTGAGTCCGGTACGGGCAAAGAGGTGCTGGCGCGCTACATTCACCAGCATTCCCATCGTGCCAGTCAGCCGTTCATTGCGATCAACTGTGCGGCGATTCCGGACAACATGCTCGAAGCCACGCTTTTTGGTCACGAAAAAGGCTCGTTCACCGGTGCCATTGCTGCGCAGGCCGGCAAGTTCGAGCAGGCCGATGGCGGGACCATCCTGCTCGACGAAATTTCCGAAATGCCCCTGAGTCTGCAAGCTAAGTTGCTGCGAGTGCTGCAAGAGCGCGAAGTTGAGCGGGTGGGGGCGCGCAAGCCGATCCTGCTGGACATTCGCGTGGTCGCGACCACCAACCGGGATCTGGCCGGGGAGGTGGCGGCGGGGCGTTTCCGTGAAGATCTCTACTATCGCCTGTCGGTGTTTCCACTGGCCTGGCGACCGTTGCGCGAGCGCACCGCGGATATCCTGCCGCTCGCCGAGCGCTTGCTGGCCAAACACGTCAATAAAATGAAGCACGCGGCGGCGCGGCTCTCGCCCGAGGCGCAAGCGTGCCTGATCGAGTATCCGTGGCCGGGTAATGTGCGCGAACTGGATAACGCGATTCAGCGCGCATTGATCCTGCAGCAAGGTGGCATGATTGAGCCCCAGGATTTCTGTCTGGCCGGGCCAATTGCTTGTGCGCCGTTGCCGGCATTGGCGCCAGCGCCTGTGAGGGTTGTGGAAGTCGACGCCGAATCTGCCGGGGCGCTGGGTGATGACCTGCGTCGGCGTGAGTTCCAGATGATCATCGACACCTTGCGCACCGAGCGCGGCCGCCGCAAAGAGGCCGCCGAGCGCCTGGGCATCAGCCCGCGCACCCTGCGCTACAAGCTGGCGCAGATGCGTGATGCGGGAATGGACGTGGAAGCCTATCTATTCGCCACATAATCACGCACCCGGCCCCTGTAGGGGCGAGCTCGCTCGCGAAAAACGTCAACGATAACGTGGGTTGCCTGATGCCTAGCGGTGCTCTTGCGTTTTTCGCGAGCAAGCTCGCTCCTACACGGGGGCGAGGTTGTGTTCGGATCGGGGAATTTTTTCAGAGCTGGCACCCTTGTTGCTAACACCAGTTCATCCGCCGAGTGAGCGTCAAAAAATTGCGGGCCGCCCAAGAGAGTAGACCATGAGCCAAGGTATTGAATTTAATCGGTTGATGCTGGACATGCGCGCCATGCAAATGGATGCCATGTCTGCGCAGAAATCGACTGCCGCCGTCCCTGAACTGAACGGTAGCAGCTTTTCCGACATGCTCGGTCAGGCCGTCAATAAAGTGAACGACACCCAGCAGGCTTCCACTCAGTTGGCCAGTGCCTTCGAGATCGGCAAGAGCGGCGTCGACCTGACGGACGTGATGATTTCCTCACAGAAGGCCAGCGTATCTTTCCAGGCGCTGACCCAGGTGCGTAACAAGTTGGTTCAGGCTTATCAAGACATCATGCAGATGCCTGTTTAAAGGACGAGATTGAGTCATGGCAGAAGCAGTCGCCGATAATGTTCCGGCCAAGGCCACTCCCGTAGACGGCAAGCCGCCGCTGTTCGGGTTGTCCTTCCTGGAAAACCTCTCCGAGATGACCATGCTGCGTCAGGTGGGCCTGCTGGTCGGCCTGGCTGCGAGCGTGGCGATTGGTTTTGCCGTGGTGTTGTGGTCCCAGCAGCCGGACTATCGTCCGCTGTACGGCAGCCTTGCGGGTATGGATGCCAAACAGGTGATGGACACCCTGGCCGCCGCTGATATTCCTTATACCGTCGAACCCAACTCCGGTGCCTTGCTGGTCAAGGCCGATGATTTGTCACGTGCCCGACTCAAGCTGGCGGGCGCTGGTGTCACTCCCAGCGACGGCAACATCGGTTTTGAGATCCTCGACAAAGAGCAAGGGCTGGGCACCAGCCAGTTCATGGAAGCCACCCGTTACCGTCGTGGCCTGGAAGGCGAACTGGCGCGGACCATTTCCAGCCTGAACAACGTCAAGGGCGCTCGCGTGCACCTCGCGATTCCGAAGAGCTCGGTGTTCGTGCGTGACGAACGCAAACCGAGTGCTTCGGTGTTGGTGGAGCTCTATTCCGGTCGCTCGCTGGAGCCAGGCCAGGTGGTGGCCATCATCAATCTGGTGGCGACCAGTGTTCCTGAACTGAGCAAGTCGCAGATCACCGTGGTCGACCAGAAGGGCAACCTGCTTTCGGATCAGGCGGAAAACTCCGAACTGACCATGGCCGGCAAGCAATTCGATTACAGCCGTCGCATGGAAAGCATGCTCACCCAGCGTGTGCACAACATCCTGCAGCCGGTACTGGGTAACGATCGCTATAAAGCTGAAGTGTCGGCCGACGTTGATTTCAGTGCCGTCGAATCGACTTCCGAGCAGTTCAACCCGGATCAACCAGCACTGCGCAGTGAGCAGTCGGTCAATGAACAACGAACCGCCAGCAACGGCCCGCAAGGTGTGCCGGGTGCGCTGAGCAACCAGCCCCCATCGCCGGCCTCCGCGCCGCAATCCACTGCGGGTGCCGCTCCGGCTGCCGGTATGGTGCAGCCAGGTCAGCCGCTGATCGACGCCAATGGCCAGCAAATCATGGACCCGGCCACTGGTCAGCCGATGCTCGCGCCGTACCCGGCAGACAAGCGTCAACAGTCTACGAAGAACTTCGAACTCGACCGTTCCATCAGCCATACCAAACAGCAGCAAGGCCGTTTGAGTCGTCTGTCGGTGTCGGTGGTGGTCGATGATCAGGTCAAGATCAACCCGGCCAATGGTGAATCCACCCGCACGCCGTGGACCGCTGACGAATTGGCGCGTTTCACCCGTCTGGTGCAGGACGCCGTTGGTTTCGATGCCAGCCGCGGTGACAGCGTCAGCGTGATCAACATGCCGTTCTCCGCTGATCGCGGCGAAGTGATTGCCGACATTCCGTTCTATTCCCAGCCGTGGTTCTGGGACATCGTCAAGCAAGTGCTGGGTGTGTTGTTCATTCTGGTGCTGGTGTTCGGTGTGCTGCGTCCTGTGCTCAACAACATCACCGGTGGCGGCAAGGAAAAACAACTGGCCGGTATTGGCAGCGACGTCGAGTTGGGTGGCATGGGCGGCCTGGATGGCGAACTGGGTAACGACCGCGTCAGCCTGGGCGGTCCGACCAGTATCCTGTTGCCAAGCCCGAGCGAAGGCTATGACGCACAGTTGAACGCAATCAAGAGTCTGGTGGCAGAAGACCCGGGCCGAGTGGCCCAGGTCGTGAAAGAGTGGATTAACGCAGATGAGTGATAACCGAGCCGTTGCCGCCAAGCTGACCAAGGTCGACAAAGCCGCGATCCTGCTGCTGTCCCTTGGCTCTACCGACGCCGCCCAGGTGCTGCGCCACATGGGACCCAAAGAGGTCCAGCGTGTGGGCGTGGCCATGGCGCAGATGGGTAATGTGCACCGCGAGCAGGTCGAACAGGTGATGAGTGAGTTCGTCGACATCGTCGGCGACCAGACCAGCCTCGGCGTCGGCTCCGATGACTACGTGCGCAAAATGCTCACTCAGGCACTGGGCGAAGACAAGGCCAACGGCCTGATCGACCGCATCCTGCTGGGTGGCAACACCAGTGGCTTGGACAGCCTGAAGTGGATGGAACCGCGCGCCGTCGCCGACGTGATCCGTTTCGAGCACCCGCAGATCCAGGCGATCGTGGTGGCGTATCTCGATCCGGATCAGGCCGGTGAAGTGCTCGGCAACTTCGACCACAAGGTGCGCCTGGACATCATCCTGCGGGTTTCCTCGCTGAACACCGTGCAGCCTGCAGCATTGAAAGAACTCAACCAGATTCTGGAGAAGCAGTTCTCCGGCAACTCGAACGCTTCGCGTACCACCTTGGGCGGTATCAAGCGTGCGGCGGACATCATGAACTTCCTCGACAGCTCGATCGAAGGCCAGCTCATGGACTCGATCCGCGAAGTCGACGAAGACCTGTCCGGTCAGATCGAAGACCTCATGTTTGTGTTCAACAACCTGGCCGATGTCGACGATCGCGGTATCCAGGCGTTGCTGCGCGAAGTGTCTTCCGACGTGCTGGTGCTGGCCCTCAAAGGCTCGGACGAAGGCGTCAAGGAAAAGATCTTCAAGAACATGTCCAAGCGTGCGGCCGAACTGTTGCGCGACGACCTGGAAGCCAAAGGTCCGGTGCGCGTCAGCGACGTGGAAACCGCGCAGAAGGAAATCCTCACCATCGCCCGTCGTATGGCCGAAGCCGGAGAAATCGTGCTCGGTGGCAAGGGCGGCGAGGAAATGATCTAACGCCATGGCCAAGCATGATGAATCACCCACTGACCTGATCCGGGCCAGGGATGTCAGTGGTTTCGATACCTGGGCACTGCCAAGCTTCGATCCGCCTGCACCCGAGCCTGAGCCGGAGCCTGAGCCCGAACCCCCGGCAATCGAAGAAGTGCCGCTGGAAGAAGTCCAGCCACTGACCCTCGAAGAGCTCGAAAGCATTCGCCAGGAAGCCTACAACGAAGGCTTTGCAGTGGGTGAGAAAGAGGGGTTCCACAGCACCACGCTCAAGGTTCGCCAGGAAGCCGAAGTGGCGCTGGCTGCCAAGATCGCAGGGCTGGAGCGAATCATGGCGCACCTGTTCGAGCCCATCGCTGAACAGGACACTCTGATTGAAAAGTCGCTGGTCGATCTCGTGCAGCACATCACCAAACAAGTGATTCAGCGCGAACTGGCCATCGACTCGACGCAGATTGAACACGTCATGCGTGAAGCCCTCAAGCTCTTGCCATTGGGCGTGAACAACGTGCGGCTGTACGTCAATCCACAGGATTTCGCACAGGTCAAAGCCCTGCGCGAGCGCCATGAAGAAACCTGGCGCATCGTCGAGGATGAGGCACTGTTGCCCGGCGGTTGCCGGGTCGAGACAGAGCACAGCCGTATTGATGCCACTGTCGAAACCCGTGTTGCACGGGTCATGGACAAGCTGTTCGATCAACTTCACGAACAGGCCTTGCACCCGGCTGCGCCGGACGTGAGCCTGGATTTGTCGATCGACAGCAAACCGACAGCTGCGGACATTCCCGATGCGCCTTGAACGCACCAGTTTTGCCAAGCGCCTGGGCAGCTATGCCCAGGCCACGCAACTGGAAGGCGCGCCGATCCTGGAAGGTCGCCTGCTGCGCATGGTCGGCCTGACCCTCGAAGCCGAAGGCTTGCGCGCCGCCATGGGCAGCCGCTGCATGGTCATCAACGACGACAGTTATCACCCGGTGCAGGTCGAAGCCGAAGTCATGGGCTTTTCCGGCAGCAAAGTTTTTCTGATGCCAGTGGGCAGCGTTGCCGGTATTGCGCCTGGCGCTCGAGTGGTGCCGCTGTCCGACTCCGGTCGCTTGCCGATGGGCATGAGCATGCTTGGACGGGTGCTCGATGGCGCCGGTCGCGCGCTTGATGGCAAGGGCGGGATGAAGGCCGAAGACTGGGTGCCGATGGACGGCCCGACCATCAACCCGCTCAAGCGTGAACCCATTAGCGAACCGCTCGACGTAGGTATTCGCTGCATCAACGGCATGTTGACGGTCGGGCGTGGTCAGCGACTCGGCCTGTTCGCCGGTACCGGTGTCGGTAAATCCGTGCTGCTGGGCATGATGACCCGCTTCACCGAGGCCGACATCATTGTCGTTGGGCTGATCGGTGAGCGGGGTCGTGAAGTTAAAGAGTTCATCGAGCACATTCTCGGTGAAGAAGGGCTCAAGCGTTCGGTGGTGGTGGCGTCGCCTGCGGACGATGCGCCGCTGATGCGTCTGCGCGCTGCCATGTACTGCACGCGTATCGCCGAATATTTCCGCGACAAGGGCAAGAATGTCCTGTTGCTGATGGATTCACTGACCCGTTTCGCCCAGGCCCAGCGGGAAATCGCCCTGGCCATTGGTGAGCCACCGGCCACCAAGGGTTATCCGCCTTCGGTGTTCGCCAAGCTGCCGAAACTGGTGGAGCGGGCCGGTAATGCCGAAAAGGGCGGCGGGTCGATCACCGCGTTCTACACCGTGCTGTCTGAAGGCGATGACCAGCAGGATCCGATTGCCGACTCCGCGCGAGGCGTCCTCGACGGGCACATCGTGCTGTCCCGGCGACTGGCCGAGGAAGGTCACTACCCGGCCATCGACATCGAGGCCTCCATCAGCCGGGTCATGCCGGCCGTAGTGTCGCCAGAGCACATGACCCGTGCGCAGTACTTCAAGCAATTGTGGTCGCGTTATCAGCAGAGTCGGGATTTGATCAGCGTTGGCGCCTATGTCGCCGGTGGTGACCGCGAGACCGACCTGGCGATTTCCCTGCAACCGCAACTGGTCAAATACCTGCGTCAGGGCCTCAACGACAGCATCAGCCTGGGCGAAAGCGAAGCGTATCTCGCCTCGATCTTCGCGCCCGCGGCGGGCGGTTAACTGGTCATGGCCCAGACTCGGGCAGGGCGCCTGGCCCCCGTGGTGGAAATGGCCGAAAAGGCCGAAAAAACCGCTGTCCAGCGCCTGGGGCATTTTCAAGGGCAAGTGCGGTTGGCAGAGAGCAAACTGGCTGACCTCGAAGCCTTTCGTCTCGACTATCAAGAACAGTGGATCGTGCGCGGCAGCAGCGGTGTGACGGGCCAATGGTTGCTCGGCTATCAGGGCTTTCTCGCGCAATTGGGCACGGCCATCGATCAACAGCGCCAGAGTCTGGCCTGGCATCAAAACAACCTGAACAAGGCACGGGACACCTGGCAACAGGCGTTCGCCCGGGTTGAAGGCCTGCGCAAGCTGGTTCAACGTTACATGGACGAGGCGCGGGCGCTGGAAGACAAGCGTGAGCAAAAGCTGCTGGATGAGTTGTCCCAGCGTTTGCCGCGCCAGGATCAATATTGATGTGTGATGTGAAAAGATCGCAGCCTGCGGCAGCTCCTACATTGGGCGTGTGTAAATCGGCTTCTGTAGGAGCTGCCGAAGGCTGCGATCTTTTGAGCCTGATGTCCCGCCTTGCCGCAACCTCTACCAAATGCTAAACCTTGTACAAGAAGGTTCACCTATGACAAGGAAGCCATGAAATGTCAGTCATTACCGAAGTTTCCCCTGATGGCCAAAAACTGACGATTTCGGTCAAGGGGCGATTCGATTTCGCCAAGCATCAGGAATTTCGTGAATCTTACGAAAACAAGGACCTTGCCGAAGTCGTGGTCGATTTGAAAGAAGCGACCTACCTCGACAGTTCTGCGCTGGGCATGTTGCTGCTGTTGCGTGACCATGCCGGTGGTGAAGATTCCGATATCCGCGTCGTCAACAGCAGCTGCGACGTGCGAAAAATCCTCGCGATTTCCAACTTCGACAAGCTGTTCAAAATCAGTTGAACGCCGTGCAGCCTGCACTCGAATCGTTGACGATCCTGATCGCCGAAGACAGCGCGGCTGATCGCATGCTGTTGTCGAGCATCGTCCGCCGCCAAGGGCATCAGGTGCTGACGGCGGCCAATGGAGCCGAAGCGGTCGAGGCGTTTCGCCAGCAACGCCCGCAACTGGTCCTGATGGACGCGATGATGCCGGTGATGGACGGCTTCGAAGCGGCCCGTCAGATCAAGGTGTTGGCCGGGGAAACACTTGTTCCGATCATCTTCCTCACTTCGCTGTCCGAGAGCGAAGCCCTGGCCCGCTGCCTGGAGGCGGGAGGTGACGATTTTCTGGCGAAACCGTACAACCAGGTGATCCTTGCCGCCAAGATCAAGGCGATGGACCGCTTGCGACGATTGCAAGACACCGTTTTGCAGCAGCGAGACCAAATCGCCCGGCACCATGATTATTTGCTCAACGAACAGCGGGTGGCCAAGGCCGTGTTCGACAAAGTGGCCCACTCCGGCTGCTTGAATGCGCCCAATATCCGCTACCTGCAATCGCCCTACGCGCTGTTCAACGGCGATCTGCTTCTGGCCGCATTCACCCCGGCCGGTGACATGCATGTACTGCTCGGTGATTTCACCGGCCACGGTTTGCCCGCCGCCGTTGGTGCAATGCCCCTGGCCGAAGTCTTCTACGGTATGACGGCCAAGGGTTATGGCTTGTCGGAAACCCTGCGGGAGATGAACGCCAAGCTCAAGCGCATCCTGCCGGTGGATATGTTCTGTTGTGCCACGCTGCTGTGCCTGAGCTTCCAGCGCCGCTCGGTGGAGGTGTGGAACGGTGGCATGCCGGACGGCTACCTGCACAGCATCGCCAGCGGCGAGCGCACGCCGATGACGGCCAGGCATTTGCCCCTGGGCGTGCTGAGCCCACAGACATTCGATGATCGTACGCAAGTGTTTCCGATGGCGGTCGGGGATCGGGTTTTCCTGCTGTCTGACGGGGTCGTCGATACCTGCGATGCCAACGATCAGTTGTTTGGCGTGCAGCGCTTGCAACAGGTGTTTGCGGCCAATCGTGAGCTGGATGCGTTGTTCGCGGAAATCGAGCAGGCGCTGCAGGACTTTGGTGGCGAGGCACGCGACGATGTCAGCATGGTCGAAATCAGCCTGCTGGATCCGATGCAACTGACTCCCCCGGCGCCGGTCTATTCCGATAGCGGCCAGTCATGCCCGCTGGACTGGTCGGTGAGCTTCGAGTTTCGCGCCGCCACGCTCAAGCGCTTCAATCCACTGCCGTATCTTTTGCAATTGCTGCTTGAGGTTCATGGATTACGGGCGCAAAGCGGGGCGCTTTACAGTGTATTGGCCGAGTTGTACTCCAATGCTCTGGAGCATGGTGTGCTCGGACTGGACTCAAGCCTCAAGCGCGATGTCTCGGGCTTCACCCGGTACTATCAGCAACGCAACGAGCGGCTGGAGCAGTTGCAGTACGGCTACGTGCGGGTGCATCTGCAGGTTACGCCGCAAGGTGAGGGGGGGTGCCTGGTGATCCGCGTCGAGGACAGCGGTAAAGGATTCGATGTCGGTCGTGTGCTCGATCGCCCCGTTGATCCTGTCCGTTTGTCGGGACGTGGGGTCAGTCTGATCCGTCAGTTGGGGCGTAACGCCAGTTGGTCCGACGACGGCCGAAGTGCCCGCGTGGAGTTTTTCTGGGAGGCTCTGGCATAATCCGCGCATTCTTGATCAAGGAGTGAGCAAGTGGCTGACAAACATCTGGATCCCGACGTGCTTAGCGCGTTGCGGGATGTCATGGAGGATGAGTTTTCGACCTTGATCGATACCTTCCTCGCTGATTCCGAGCAGCGGTTGCGGCAGTTGACTGTGGCTGTCGATGCCACGCAATTGCTTGAAGCGGCGCATAGCTTCAAGGGCAGCAGCGGCAACATGGGGGCGACTCGCCTCGCCGCCCTGTGTCATGACCTGGAGCAAAGGACAAAAGAGTTCAACCTTTCAGACCTTGAGCCGCTGATCGCCGATATCGCTCGAGAGTTCGCATTTATCCGCCCCCTCTACGAGGAGGAGCGGCAGCGCTCGATCTCTGCCATCTCTTCCGTCCGGCCTTATTGATCCCGATCTAACAAAACTGGCGCGACCTTTGCAGTCAAGTTTCTCAACTGTACCTACGATCCCAGTGCAGCGGAGACCGTTCAATGCCCGTTACCCCCAACACGCTTCTTCAGGCTGCCGCGCAGGCCAAGACTCAAGCCGCCTCCGCCAATTCCACGGCGTTGTCCGCTGAGCCCGGGAACAAGGCCGCAAGCTTCGCCCAGGTGTATGCCAAGCAGGCTCCAGGCAAGCCTGTGGCTGCTGATGACGGTGTCACCAAGTCTGTGCGTGACAAGTCTGCGGACGGGGCTGGCAAGAAGGACGTTGCCGACGACAAATCTGCCGCCGCGCAACCAGCAGTTGCCGATAGCGGCAAAACCTTGCCCGCCGAAAAACCGGCGGCGACCGACGACCAGGCAGTCAGTGATGATGCGTCAGACGCCGCGCAAATACCGGTTGTCGATGCCGCGCCTGTTGATCCAGCGCTTGATCCTGCCTTGTTGCAGGAAGCGCAACCGCTCGTCACGGCACCTGCACCTGCACCGGTTATGCCGCCGGTTGTGGATGCCGTTCAATCGTTGGTTGACGAATCGGCTGCCATTACGGTTGCAGCCGGGGCAGTCACTGCTACCGCAGACACCGATTTCGACCCTGAAGCCGATCCTCTCGATGCGTTGCCTGCCTTGCGCATGGCCATGGAGCAGAGTGGGCACGTTTCCGCGTCCAGTCAGGCACAGTCCAAAGCCACGCCGACGTCCGCCCAGGCTCAAGCCGATGGCGAGCAGACCGCCGCGCAGAACTTTGCCGCCGGCATGGTCACCATGCTCGATGCTCAGGCCAGCAAGGACAGCACCAGCCAGGGAGGCGACAAGGCATTCAGTGGCCTGATCGATGACGGTCTCAAGGACCTGAAGTCGGCCAGCAGCGATACCCGGGTCGATGATTTTGCCAACCGTCTGGCGGCGCTGACCCAGGCTGCCACGCCGAAAACCGCCAATGCCGTGCCGGTCAATCAGCCGATCGCCATGCATCAGAATGGCTGGACCGAAGAAGTGGTGAATCGGGTCATGTACCTGTCCAGCGCCAATCTCAAGGCGGCTGATATCCAGTTGCAACCGGCTGAATTGGGGCGCCTGGATATTCGAGTGAACATGGTTCCCGACCAGCAGACCCAGGTGACGTTCGTGAGCGCCCATCCGGGTGTTCGAGAAGCGCTGGACGGGCAGGTTCATCGTCTGCGGGACATGTTTGCGCAGCAGGGCATGGGGCAGGTCGATGTCAATGTGTCTGACCAGAACCGTGGCTCCCAGGATCAAGGGCAGAATCAGCAGGCGCAGAGTGGCCGTACCAATGCCGGTGGTGGTCGTCTCGACTCGATGGATGATGACATCGCTCCAGGCGTCGCCGAAGTCGCGGCGCCAGTGACAAGCGTGATCGGTTCCAGCGCAGTCGACTATTACGCCTGATTGACCGCAACACCAATCCCTGTGGGAGCTAGCCTGCTAGCGATGACGACGGCACATTCGACATCTTCTTTGAATGTGAAGGCCCTATCGCTAGCAGGCTAGCTCCCACAGTGGTTTCGGACCACCCATCTTCGCTCCGACACTTCTGGCATAACACTTGCTCTTGCCTTGCCGTGCGACTGTGAAACCCCGAATAGCGACGGATTATTGGCATGGCGAAGAGCGACGCAGCAGTAAAAGACCCCGCAACCAAAGGCAAACTCAAGTTGATCATTGTGATCGTGGTGGCTCTGCTGCTGGCGATCGGCTTGTCCGTGGGGGCGACCTGGTACTTCATGCACAGCGCTCAGAGCAAGCCTGCCGCGGTGGTAAAAACCGCCCCGTTGGGCAAGCAGCCGGCGATTTTCGAGCCAATGGCGCCGGCGTTTGTGGCCAATTACAACCAGAACGGCCGTCAGCGCTACATGCAGGTCAGCATCTCCATGCTCGCCCGCAACCAGGCTGATCTGGACGCCCTCAAGGTCCACATGCCGGTGATCCGCAATAACCTGGTCATGCTGTTCTCCGGGCAGGACTTCGCGACGCTTGCATCGCCGGTCGGCCAGGAAATGTTGCGCCAGAAGGCGACGGCCAGCGTCCAGGAAGTGGCGCAGAAAGAGCTCGGCAAAGTGGTCGTCGAACAGTTGCTTTTCACTAATTTCGTACTGCAGTAGGAACACGACATGGCCGTGCAGGACCTGCTGTCCCAGGATGAAATCGACGCGCTGTTGCATGGCGTGGATGATGGTCTGGTACAGACCGATACCGTTGCCGAGGCCGGCAGCGTCAAAAGCTACGACCTGACCAGCCAGGATCGCATCGTCCGTGGACGCATGCCGACCCTGGAAATGATCAACGAGCGTTTCGCCCGCTATACGCGTATCAGCATGTTCAACATGCTGCGTCGCTCGGCGGACGTGGCGGTGGGTGGCGTACAGGTGATGAAATTTGGCGAGTACGTGCACTCGCTGTACGTGCCGACCAGTCTCAACCTGGTCAAGATCAAACCGCTGCGCGGCACCGCACTGTTCATCCTCGATGCCAAGCTGGTGTTCAAGCTGGTGGACAACTTCTTCGGTGGCGACGGCCGTCACGCCAAGATCGAAGGGCGTGAATTCACCCCGACCGAATTGCGCGTGGTGCGCATGGTGCTGGAGCAGGCCTTCATCGACTTGAAGGAAGCCTGGCAGGCGATCATGGAAGTGAATTTCGAGTACATCAACTCGGAAGTGAACCCGGCCATGGCCAACATCGTCGGCCCGAGCGAGGCCATTGTGGTGTCGACCTTCCACATCGAACTCGATGGCGGTGGCGGCGACCTGCACGTGACCATGCCCTACTCCATGATCGAACCGGTACGCGAAATGCTCGACGCCGGCTTCCAGTCGGACCTCGATGACCAGGACGAGCGCTGGGTCAATGCCCTGCGCCAGGACGTCATGGATGTCGACGTGCCGATCGGCGCGACCGTCGCCCGTCGTCAGTTGAAACTGCGCGACATCCTGCACATGCAGCCGGGGGACATCATCCCGGTGGAAATGCCGGAAGACATGATCATGCGCGCCAACGGCGTGCCGGCCTTCAAGGTCAAGATGGGCTCGCACAAAGGCAACCTGGCGTTGCAGGTTATCGAGCCGATCGAGCGCCGTTGAACGGCGCATCACACATACGTTTTTAACTGAAGGCTTCCCCTTGAAAGGTGGCCCGCCGAGGACACATTGATGGCTGACGATATGAACAACGACCAGGCACTGGCTGACGAGTGGGCCGCGGCCCTGGAAGAATCCGGTGATGGCGGTCAGGCCGACATCGACGCACTGCTGGCGGCCGATGCGGGCATTTCCGGCTCCAACCGCTTGCCAATGGAAGAATTCGGCAGCGCGCCGAGAAACAATGAGCCGGCGAGCATGGACGGTCCAAACCTGGACGTGATCCTTGATATCCCGGTGTCGATTTCCATGGAAGTGGGCAGCACCGACATCAACATCCGCAACCTGTTGCAACTCAACCAGGGTTCGGTCATCGAGCTCGATCGACTGGCTGGCGAGCCGCTGGATGTACTGGTCAACGGCACACTCATCGCCCATGGCGAGGTGGTGGTGGTCAACGAGAAGTTCGGCATCCGCCTGACCGACGTGATCAGCCCAAGCGAACGCATCAAGAAGCTGCGCTGAGTGAAAAAGCTTTTCGGGGTACTTCTTGCGTTGCCATTGAGCGTGCTGGCGGCCGAGCCTGTTGCGACCGCTGCCACGACCGCTGCGCCCATCGCCAGCAGCGGCGTGGCCGGGCAATTGACACAGCTGGTGTTCGGCTTGCTATTGGTGCTGGGGCTGATCTTCTTACTCGCTTGGCTGTTGCGCCGGGTCCAGCAAGCAGGCCCCGCCGGCAAGGGGCAGGTGATCGAACTCATTGGCTCCCGCGCCCTTGGGCCGCGTGATCGCTTGATGCTGGTGCAGGTCGGTAATGAGCAGATTTTGCTCGGCCTGAGCCCTGGCACCATCACCGCGTTGCATGTGCTCAAGGAGCCGGTGCAGGTGCCCAGCGCGACCGAAAAGACCACGCCGGAGTTTGCCCAGCGCCTGTTGGAGATCCTGGGCAAAGATCAGAAGGATAAGAAGTAATGGGTGCGCTTCGCATCGTCTTGACGCTGGCCCTGATGCTGGCCGCGCCGCTGGCGTTCGCCGCCGATCCGTTGTCGATCCCGGCGATTACCCTGGGCACCAACGCCGATGGCGCTCAGGAATACTCGGTCAGCCTGCAAATCCTGCTGATCATGACCGCGCTGAGTTTCATTCCAGCGTTCGTCATGCTGATGACCAGTTTCACCCGGATCATCATCGTGTTCTCGATCCTGCGTCAGGCCCTCGGCTTGCAACAGACGCCCTCGAACCAGATCCTTACCGGCATGGCGCTGTTTTTGACCCTGTTCATCATGGCGCCGGTGTTCGACCGCGTGAATCAGGACGCCTTGCAGCCCTACCTGGCGGAAAAAATGACCGCCCAGGACGCTGTGGCCAAGGCGCAAGTGCCGATCAAGGACTTCATGCTGGCCCAGACGCGCACCAGTGACCTGGAGTTGTTCATGCGCCTGTCCAAGCGCACGGACATCGCCTCGCCTGATCAAGCACCGTTGACCATCCTGGTGCCGGCCTTCGTGACTTCGGAGCTCAAGACGGCATTCCAGATTGGTTTCATGATCTTCATTCCGTTTTTGATCATCGACCTCGTCGTGGCCAGTGTGCTGATGGCCATGGGTATGATGATGCTCTCTCCACTGATCATTTCCCTGCCGTTCAAAATCATGCTGTTCGTGCTGGTTGACGGTTGGGCGCTGATCATCGGCACCTTGGCCAGCAGTTTCGGTGGTGTGTCGCCATGACGCCTGAAGTTGCCGTCGACATCTTCCGTGAAGCGCTGTGGCTGACCACGATGATGGTTGCTGTGCTGGTGATTCCGAGCCTGCTGGTGGGGCTGCTGGTGGCGATGTTCCAGGCCGCCACCCAGATCAACGAACAAACCCTGAGCTTCCTGCCGCGCCTGCTGGTGATGCTGGTGACGCTGATCGTGGCCGGCCCGTGGCTGGTGCAAACCTTCATGGAATACATCCAGCAGTTGTACGGCAGTATTCCGCAGGTCATCGGCTAAGCCATGTCGTCGCTGCTGCAACTGACCGATACCCAGATCAGCACCTGGGTGGCGACTTTCATGTTGCCGTTGTTTCGCGTCGGCGCCTTGCTGATGGTCATGCCGGTGTTCGGCACCTCGCTGGTGCCCAAGCGCATCCGCCTGTATTTCGCCCTCGCTATCACCGTGGTCATCGCCCCCAATCTGCCGCCCATGCCGCCAGTGAGTGCGCTGGATCTGAGCGGGTTGCTGCTGATTGCCGAGCAGATCCTGGTGGGCGCGATCCTGGGGTTTTCCTTGCAGTTGTTCTTCCAGGCGTTCGTGGTGGCGGGGCAGATTGTCGCGATCCAGATGGGCATGGCCTTCGCTTCGATGGTCGACCCTACCAACGGCGTTTCGGCGGCGGTGATCGGGCAGTTCTTCACCATGCTGGTGACGCTGTTGTTCCTGGCGATGAACGGCCATCTGGTGGTGTTCGAAGTCCTCACCGAAAGCTTCACCACGCTGCCGGTCGGTAGCGGCCTGATGGTCAATCACTACTGGGAGTTGGCCGGCAAGCTTGGCTGGGTGCTCGGCGCGGCGCTGTTGCTGGTGTTGCCAGCGATTACCGCGTTGCTGGTGGTTAACATTGCCTTCGGTGTGATGACCCGGGCGGCGCCGCAACTGAACATTTTCTCCATCGGCTTCCCTCTGACCTTGGTGCTCGGCCTGTTTATCGTTTGGGTCGGGCTGGCCGACATTCTCAATCAGTATCAACCGCTGGCCAGCGAGGCCTTGCAGTTTTTACGTGAACTGGCAAAGGCGCGCTGAAGCATGGCTGAGAGCGAGAGCGGTCAGGACAAAACAGAAGACCCCACGGAGAAAAAGAAAAAGGACGCCCGGGAGAAGGGTGAGATTGCCCGATCCAAGGAGCTCAATACCCTGGCGGTCATGCTCGCTGGCGCCGGTGCGCTGCTGGTGTTCGGTGGGGCTCTGGCCCAGGACTTGATGGACCTGATGCGCCTGAATTTTTCCCTGTCGCGGGAAGTGGTACTGGATCAGCGATCGATGGGCACCTTTCTGCTGCATTCGGGGCAGATCGCCTTGCTGGCGATTCAGCCGGTGATGATCACCTTGTTGCTGGCCGCGCTGATCGGGCCGATCTCCCTCGGCGGCTGGCTGTTCTCCGCCAGCACCATGGCGCCCAAGTTCAGTCGCATGAACCCCGGGGCGGGTCTCAAGCGCATGTTCTCGGCCAAAGCCTTGGCTGAACTGCTCAAGGCCCTGGCGAAATTCTTCATCGTGTTGTTCGTGGCCTTGACGGTTTTGTCGGCCGACATCGACGACCTGCTGCGCATCGCCCACGAACCGCTGGACCGAGCCATCATTCACAGCCTGCAAGTGGTCGGCTGGAGCACCCTGTGGATGGCCTGCGGGTTGATCATCATCGCCGCTGTCGACGTGCCGATTCAGATCTGGGAAAGCATCAAGAAGCTGAAGATGACCAAGCAGGAAGTGCGCGACGAGCACAAGGACCAGGAAGGCCGGCCTGAGGTCAAGCAACGCATTCGCCAGTTGCAACGGGAAATGTCCCAGCGGCGGATGATGGCAGCGATTCCCGACGCCGACGTGGTCATCACCAACCCGACCCACTACGCCGTAGCGCTCAAGTACGACCCGGACAAGAGCGGGGCGCCTATGCTGATCGCCAAGGGCAGCGACTTCCTTGCGCTGAAAATTCGGGAGATTGCCGCGGCTAACGAGATCCTGCTGCTGGAATCGCCTGCGCTGGCGCGATCGATTTATTACTCCACCGAACTGGAGCAGGAAATTCCGGGCGGGTTGTATCTCGCCGTGGCGCAAGTCCTGGCGTACGTCTATCAGATCCGCCAATACCGCGCCGGCAAGGGCAAGCGGCCGGATCCGCTTAAGGATGATCTGCCGATTCCGCCCGATCTTCGCCGCGATTCCTGACAAGTATCGAGCCATTCAGTTAGCAAAAAACCTGTAGGAGCGAGGCTTGCCCGCGAAGAATCTGGGCCAGTCGGTTTAGTTATCGACTGGCACTGCAATCTCGCTGCTCAGGATTTCATTAGCTGGATTTTTAGCCACTACCAACTGTCGGAATTCACCTTAAACCTGTTATTTATGACAGTAGCCACTCTCCTTCCTACAGCCTTTAATGACGCCTCGTATCACTAATCGCAAAAAGGAATTCGACATGACGAACTTTTCGATGGATAGGGCTGCGGGGCTTAATAATCTAGTGAAAGATGGCGAGTTTAAGGAGGTGGGAAGCCCCGAGTGGTCTTTTAAAGGGGAGACGCTGCAGTCGCTAGCCGTCCGAGATTTCGACGCTGGCAACCCACACTTTGCCGCCTCTCTTTCCGGCTCCGCAACGCAAGTGGTTGGGGGGATTACAGCATCGACGCTCTATACCCTCTCAGTACGCACCCGAGGTAGTGAGCGACAATCCGACGGCCAGAGTCAAAATCCCACTGGCTACATGGAGGTCATTGGCGGCGGGCTGGAGTTACGTTTCTTTTTGCGTGATGTACACGATTGGAAAGAGCAGAAGGTGCGTTTCAGGAGCGTTTCGGCCACGGAAAGTCTCCAGATCACCTTCTTTGCAATTACCGGAAAGTTGGATTTCGATGATGTCTTGCTAGCCAAAGAGGAAGAGGTCATCGATCCCGATGAGTTGCTCAAAAATGGCTTCTTTAGTGAGAGAGAAGCGTATTGGGAATGGTTTCCGCCTGCCGTCGGTAAGGCGGAGATTTTTCTTGATAATGGCAACCCTTGTGCCCTCTTTTCCAATGTGGGCAGTGCTAGTCAATCGGTGAATGTAACCCCTGGTAAAACGTACATTCTTAAATTCAGAGTCAAGGTAGTGGGGCCTGATGGGGCACAGGGTGGACGCGTGTATTTGAGAAATCTTGAGCAGGGCGTGACAGAAAAATTTCTAAAAGTCACAAATGATTGGATCGATGACCAGGTAGAGCACACAGTGTTTCCTAGCGGCCACAATACTTCGCTACAGGTCAGCTTGAGCGGTGGCACTGAAAGCAGTGGTACAACTACTTATTTTGACAATGTTTCACTCAAGCTCAAAGAGTAGGTAACGAGTCGGGGGAAATTGGAAGAAAGGGGGCGTCCATTAGCCGATACCAAGTCGAGGCTAATGGGCGTTCCCTTTTTTTGCATCGTCCATCATTTGCTCATTCCGCTTGTGCAGTTGCGCGCAACCTTGTGGGAGCGTGGCTTGCCCGCGATGACGTCAGTCCAGGCAATACAAATTCCCCAGAAAAAACTCTCTATTTCTTTCCAAGCAAAAGTTGGACAGCTTTTTGCAGTAGCCGCCCTGCGCCCGCTTCAGGCGTCAAAAGTTTGCTTTAAAGGAACGGGGAAAACCGGTGGATCGCTCTCAGTTTATCAACAGTGCCCGCAGCAACATGGCAGACCTCAGTCGAGGCAATCTGGGCGTGCCGCTGTTGCTGCTGGTCATGCTGGCGATGATGATGTTGCCGGTGCCGCCGTTCCTGCTCGACGTGTTTTTCACCTTCAACATCGCCTTGTCGATTGTCGTTCTGCTGGTTTGTGTGTACGCCCTGCGGCCGCTGGATTTCGCGGTGTTCCCGACCATTTTGCTGGTGGCGACGTTGTTACGCCTGGCATTGAACGTTGCGTCCACGCGGGTGGTGATGCTTCACGGTCAGGATGGCCATGCCGCTGCCGGTAAGGTAATTCAGGCCTTCGGTGAGGTGGTGATCGGCGGTAACTACGTGGTCGGTATCGTGGTCTTCGCGATTTTGATGATCATCAACTTCGTTGTAGTGACCAAGGGTGCCGGGCGGATTTCCGAGGTAAGCGCGCGTTTCACCCTCGATGCGATGCCCGGCAAACAAATGGCCATCGACGCCGATCTCAATGCCGGCCTGATCGATCAGGCGCAGGCCAAGGCCCGTCGTTCGGAAGTGGCCCAGGAAGCCGAGTTTTATGGCTCCATGGACGGTGCCAGCAAGTTCGTACGCGGTGACGCCATCGCCGGCTTGCTGATTCTGTTCATCAACCTGATCGGCGGCATGGCGGTCGGTATCTTCCAGCACGGCATGACATTCGGCGACGCCGGCAAGGTTTACGCGCTGTTGACCATCGGTGACGGTTTGGTGGCGCAATTGCCATCACTGTTGTTATCTACAGCTGCAGCCATCATGGTGACCCGTGCTTCCGGGTCCGAAGACATGGGCAAGCAGATCAATCGCCAGATGTTCGCCTCGCCCAAAGCGTTGGCCGTATCGGCAGGTTTGATGGCGGTGATGGGGCTGGTGCCCGGCATGCCGCATTTCTCGTTCCTGACCATGGCTGCGTTGGCGGCTGGCGGTGCGTACTTGTTCTGGCGCAAGCAGAACGTCGCCAAGTTGCAGGCTGTGCAAGAGGTCAAGCGTCAACAGGAGCTGTTGCCTTCGCCGGCTCGCGCCCAGGAAACCAAGGAGTTGGGTTGGGATGACGTAACGCCGATCGACATGATCGGCCTGGAAGTGGGTTACCGCCTGATTCCGCTGGTGGACCGTAACCAGGGTGGTCAGTTGCTGGCGCGGATCAAGGGCGTGCGCAAGAAGCTGTCCCAGGACCTGGGCTTCCTGATGCCCACCGTGCACATCCGCGACAACCTTGACCTGGCACCAAGCGCCTATCGCCTGACCCTGATGGGGGTGATCCTGGCCGAGGCGGAGATCTATCCGGATCGCGAGCTCGCGATCAACCCAGGGCAGGTTTACGGCACGCTCAACGGCATAACCGCCAAAGATCCGGCTTTCGGCCTGGAAGCGGTCTGGATCGAAATCAGCCAACGTGCGCAAGCGCAATCCCTTGGTTACACCGTGGTCGATGCCAGTACAGTGGTGGCAACTCACTTGAACCAGATTTTGTACAAGCACTCCAGTGAGCTGATCGGGCACGAAGAAGTCCAGCAACTGATGCAATTGCTGGCGAAAAACTCGCCAAAACTCGCTGAAGAGCTGATACCGGGTGTGCTGTCGCTGTCGCAAATGCTCAAGGTTCTGCAAGCGTTGCTGGCCGAACAGGTACCGGTTCGTGACATTCGCAGCATTGCCGAAGCCATCGCTAACAATGCGGCCAAGAGTCAAGATACCGCCGCATTGGTGGCTGCCGTGCGCGTCGGCGTATCCCGCGCCATCGTGCAAAGCATTGTAGGTACTGAGTCCGAGCTACCAGTGATCACGCTGGAGCCAAGGTTGGAACAAATATTGCTCAATAGTTTGCAGAAGGCAGGACAAGGCTCGGAAGAGGGCGTTCTGCTGGAGCCAAGCATGGCTGAAAAGCTGCAACGCTCGCTGATCGATGCAGCGCAGCGCCAAGAGATGCAAGGTCAACCGGTGATTCTGTTGGTAGCAGGTCCGGTACGCGCGATGCTCTCGCGGTTTGGCCGGCTGGCAGTCCCGGGTTTGCACGTGTTGGCTTACCAGGAAATCCCTGACAACAAGCAAGTGACCATCGTTGCGACAGTAGGGCCCAACGGCTGAGGTAGTGGTTTATGCAAGTTAAGCGTTTTTTCGCCGCCGATATGCGTCAGGCCAT
>NZ_JBOIBY010000004.1:0-1094 GCF_050739655.1 Pseudomonas sp.
CGAGCATTTCATAGTAAGTGTCCGGTGGCGCGGTCATGAAGCGCATGCCGATGCTTTTCAGGTGATCCCAGGTCTTGATCAGGTCATCGGACAGGAAAGCAACGTGCTGGATGCCCTCGCCGTTGAATTGCATCAGGAACTCTTCGATCTGCCCTGCACCCTTGGACGACTCTTCGTTCAACGGAATGCGGATCATGCCATCGGGGGCGGTCATGGCCTTGGAGGTCAGGCCGGTGTACTCGCCCTTGATGTCGAAGTAGCGGATTTCGCGGAAGTTGAACAGCTTCTCGTAGAAGTTGGCCCAGTAGGCCATGCGACCGCGATACACGTTGTGGGTCAGGTGATCGATGATCTTCAGGCCAGCACCGACCGGGTGGCGGTCAACGCCTTCGAGGAATACGAAGTCGATGTCATAGATCGAGTTGCCTTCACCGAAACGGTCGATCAGGTACAGCGGCGCACCACCGATGCCTTTGATCGCTGGCAGGTTCAGCTCCATCGGGCCGGTTTCAATGTGGATCGGCTGGGCGCCGAGTTCCAGGGCGCGCTTGTAGGCTTTTTGCGAATCCTTGACGCGAAACGCCATGCCGCACACCGACGGACCGTGCTCGGCCGCGAAGTACGAGGCCACGCTGTGAGGTTCATTGTTGAGGATCAGGTTGATCGCGCCCTGGCGATACAGGTGCACGTCCTTGGAGCGGTGGGTCGCCACCTTGGTGAAGCCCATGATCTCGAAGATCGGCTCCAGGGTATTGGGGGTCGGCGATGCGAGCTCGATGAATTCAAAGCCCATCAGGCCCATTGGGTTTTCGTATAAATCTGCCATGGTTGGCGCCTCATCATTTCTTTATCAATTAACAAAGGTTAGTTGTAAGCAATGCTGAGACCAGTGGGTGGCGCACAGGAGATGCCCCGCACACTGCGGGCGAGAAAATCACCGTAGATCAGTTGAAACCCGAATATCTTCATTATCGACCCAAGGCTCTTGCGGGCGAGGCTTCTGCTGCCAGAAGACGATTATTATTGTATGCGTAACCTGATTCTACACAGCGTAAATCAGTTTGTCCGCCTTCTGTATCAAATCCCCTTTTTCC
>NZ_JBOIBY010000005.1:0-12246 GCF_050739655.1 Pseudomonas sp.
CTCCCACAGATATTGCGGTGCTCACAAAACCTGTGGGAGCGGGCTTGCCCGCGAAAGCCACACCTCGGTCTGAAGCCTTAGAAACAAGTTTCCATGTTCTCGATAACGTTCAACTGCTCATCCACCAGGCACCCCGTACGCCATTTGTCGAACGTCAGGCACGGGTGCGAGGTGCCGAACGAAATGATGTCGCCCACCCGCAATTCAACCCCAGACGCCACGGTCATGAACGCATGCTGGTCCATCACCGCCGTCACTTTGCAACCGCCCATATCATCGCCCTTGGCCGGCACCACACCGGCTTTGTAACGCTGCAATGGCACCGGCAGACCGGCGTCATAGGCCACGTCGCGCTTGCCCAGGGCGATCACTGCGAAGCCTGGTTCCGGCAACGACTGAACGTGGGCCCAGACTTCCAGCGCCGGACGCAGGCCTTCCTGCAAATCACTGCGACGGTCGAGCACGCAGCACTGCGCTTCTTTATAGATCCCGTGATCGTGAGCCACGTAGCTGCCCGGACGCAGCACACTGAGGAAGCGTCCGGCAGCGTTCTGCGCCTCGAACTCCTCGGCAATCAGGTCATACCAGGCCGAACCTGAGGCGGTGATGATGGGTTTGGCGATGGCGAACGCGCCGCCGTCCTGCAACTGCACCGCCAGGCGCACCAGCGAACCGGCAAAGGCGCGGATACCGCTGATCGCGTGATCGCCGTGGATCACCCCTTCGTAGCCTTCGATGCCGGTCAGGGCCAATGCCGGCTGAGCGGCGATGGCCTTGGCCAGTTCGAGCACTTCCTGCTCGCTGCGGCAACCGCAACGGCCACCCACCACGCCGTATTCGATCATCACGTTCAGACGCACGCCGCGGGAGGCGAAATAGGCACCCAGGTCCGCAACGTTGTCCGGGTGATCGACCATGCAATAGAAGTCGAAAGCCGGATCAGCCAGCAGGTCGGCAATCAATGCCATGTTCGGCGTGCCCACCAGTTGGTTAGCCATCAACACCCGACGCACGCCATGGGCGTAGGCTGCACGGGTTTGCGTGGCGCTGGCCAGGGTGATGCCCCAGGCGCCGGCGTCCAGTTGGCGACGGAACAGCGCCGGGGTCATGCTGGTTTTGCCGTGGGGCGCCAGTTGAGCGCCACTGTTGCTGACAAAGTCCTGCATCCAGCGAATGTTGTGCTCCAACGCCTCGCGATGCAGCACCAGTGCCGGCAGGCTCACATCGCGTACCAGGTTGGCGCCGGTCTGGGCGAAACCCTTTTCCACGGCGGCAGTATTTTGGGCATCAGACATGGTCGAACTCCTCACATTCGCGGCCGCAAGTAGCCGCTGTTATTCGTTGATGCGACGGGCCAGGTTGTTGGCGCTGTCGATCAGCACCCGGCGATAGTCGTTGTAATTGTTCTTGGCATCGGCTCGTGGAGCGACGATGCACAGGGTCGCGATAGCCACGCCATTGGGGTCTTTGACCGGAGCGGCGAAGCAATGGGTAAAGGTGTCGGCCACGCTATCGAAAGAGAAAAAACCATCGATCCCGGCTTGCCGGATTTCCTTGAGAAACTGCGCAAGTTCCAGGCGTTCGCCATTGGGCAGAATGAAATCGTCGTGGTCGATCAGGTCGATGATTTCCTCGTCGCTCAGGTGCGTCAGCAGCAGGCGTCCGGAAGCTGTCCAGGGGATCGGTGCGTTCTCGCCAATGTCCGAGGAAATGCGGAAATGCCGCTCACCCTCCTTCATCAGCGCCACGGTGTATTTACGCCCGTTGAGAAGGCACATCTGCGCGGTTTCATGGGTCTGGCTGACGATTTCCTGCAAGGCACTATCGGCCTCGCGGGTCAGGTCGAAGTGACGCAAATGCGCCTGCCCGAGAAAGTACAACTGGCGGCCGAGGTACACGTGACCGTCCTTGCCGACAGGCTCTAGAATCCGCCGTTCCAGCAGCGAAGCCACCAGTTCA
Source organism: Pseudomonas sp. (assembly GCF_050739655.1). Taxonomy (GTDB): domain Bacteria; phylum Pseudomonadota; class Gammaproteobacteria; order Pseudomonadales; family Pseudomonadaceae; genus Aquipseudomonas. Next base: position 1,960 of record NZ_JBOIBY010000005.1, read on the forward strand.
TAGACCGTGGATTTGGGGCTGCCGATGCCACTGGCGATGTCATTGGGGCGCAGGGGCTGGCCGATTTCCTTGAGGAAGTCGAGGATATCGAACGCCCGGTCCAGACCGCGCGCACGGCGCTTGATGGTGTCTTCGGTCATGTCTGTACGCTCATTGAATTCGACCTGTAGGAGCTGCCGCAGGCTGCGATCTTTTGATCCTGCCCCTGAGGCGCTTTGAAAATCGCGAAAAGATCGCAGCCTTCGGCAGCTCCTACAAGGGCAAGGGTGGATCAAGCCTTTTTCTTGTAGGCAATGCAGTCAATCTCAACCTTGCAGTCAACCATCATGCTCGCCTGCACACAGGCGCGAGCCGGGGCGTGCTCAGGCTTGAAGTACTCGGAAAAGACCTTGTTGAAACTGGTGAAGTCCCGCGGATCCTCCAGCCACACGCCGGCACGCACCACGTCCTCCAGGCCATAACCGGCCTCTTGGAGAATCGCGATCAGGTTCTTCATGGTCTGGTGGGTCTGTTCGACAATCCCGCCCATGATGATCTCGCCGTCCACCGCCGGCACCTGCCCGGAAACATGCAGCCAGCCATCGGCTTCAACGGCGCGGGCGAAAGGGCGAGGCGCGCCGCCTGCAGCGGTGCTGCCAGTGCCGTAACGGGTAATGCTCATGGGTGTTTCTCCTGGTTGAAAATTGAAGGATCAAAAACGCCTGCTTGCAAGGTAGGACGTGTTCCTCAAAATGTCTTTTATTCCGCTATACCGGAACCATGTATGTAATAGCGGAACGAGCAGCAGAAAGTTTGCCACAGGATGTGGTCAGAATGTAGGGGGGGGGTTAAAAAGAGTTTTGAACCAGGCAGATGGGTTTAAGTGCGAAAAGGGTTTTACCTAAGGAACGGCGGCGTAGCACTAACGTTGGCTACGCAAGACAGGTAACGGGGGCAATTCGCGCGACAGTGTTGTTAAGCGAACAGGTCACTTGCAACGCATCAGCGGGTGCCCGCGTCTGTATAAACATCACCGCGCGCTCTTTTTCCAACGGCTATGACAGTCACAACCAGCACCTCATCCACGACCCGATAGACCAATCGATATCCGGCACTGCGCAATTTGATCTTGTACGCATTTCCAAGTCCGTGAAGCCGATCCCCAGGCACGTGTGGATTGACCAGTCGCTCTTGAAGCTTCTTTTTGAACTGATCTCTCAGCGTTGACCCAAGCTTTTCCATTCTTTCCAGGCTTTCTCAGAAAACTCCAACTCATAGGTCATCTATCGAAACCTTTATAGTCGGATCGTTTTCTCGCTCCTTGCAAAGCGCAATAAGTTCCAGGTCATCCAATCGGCTCATCATCGCTTCATACTCCCTGGCGGGGACGCAGTAAAAAGCTGGCTCGTTACGGTTAAGAATGGCAACTGATGAACCACCTCCCGCAGCCACCGTACCCATCGGGTTTCTCTTCAGTTCCGAGATGCTCGCCACGACCTGCGAAAGCACAATATGTGTCATGAAACAATTCCTTGGGATGCTTTTAGAGATACTCAAAATAGCACTCCAATTGGCATCTGAGTGAGATCCCCACAGTTGAAACTCCTAGTCTTGAACACAGCTGTCGGTCCCCTCTTGCAATAACCCATAACGACTGCACAAAAACTATCACGCCAATGCTTTCCCCATTTCCGAGTTTCCCGTGGGACTGGCCCGAAAGAACAGTCAGAACTCTCCCGGTTGGACAACCCCGCCCACGACTGCTTTATTCAATACCCAAGTGATAACCAGTCTTAACAGCTATGACGTATTCCGCGTCTGCTGTCCGGGAGGCGTTCATGTCTTTCAAAGTCATGATGGTATTCGGCACACGACCGGAAGCCATCAAGATGGCCCCCCTTGCCCGGGTGCTGCGTAACTGGCCGGGTATTGAATTGAACATCTGCTCCACCGGCCAGCACCGGGAGATGCTCAAGCAGGTGCTCGACTCCTTCGAGCTAACGGTGGACGAAGACCTGCACGTGATGACCCAGGGCCAGACGCTCAATGGTCTGTCCGAGCAGTTGCTTGAACATCTGGACACCGTCTACGAGCGAGTGAAGCCCGATATCGTGCTGGTCCACGGCGATACCACCACCAGCTTCATCGCCGCCCTCGCCGCACTCAATCGCCAGTTGCCCATTGGCCATGTCGAGGCCGGGTTGCGCACCGGCAATTTGCGCGCGCCCTGGCCGGAGGAAGCCAATCGGCACCTGACCGGGGTCATCGCCAACCTGCATTTCGCGCCGACCACCAAGAACGAAGACAATCTGCTGCACGAAGGGATACCCAAGGCCAATATCGAAGTCACTGGCAACACCGTGATCGATGCGCTGATGTGGATGCGCAATCACCAACAGGCAACCAAGTGGCAACCGGCCGCCGACTCGCCGCTGGTGGTGCTGGACGACAATCGGCGCATGGTGCTGGGAACTGGATGATCTGCATTTTCAGGCCATTGATCGACGGCAAACCTTGCAACGCCAGCTCAAGGAGTTGGCCAGCAAACTGGATGCGCCACTGCATGTCAGTGCCTTTAGCGCAGGCAAACTGGCGCCGCAGGTGAATGGCCAGTGGCTGGGTGAATTGGCGGGCGCAGGGATTCAGGTCTGGTGGCAGGACGGGGCCGGCACCGGGCGATTGCCGTCAATGGTGCGCGACGGTTATGCCAACGCACTGCCCTGCTCCATTGGCATCGTGCGCGAAGCGTTCCGCCAGGTCAGCGCCGTCGGGCAACCTTTCCGGGCCGTGCCAGCCACGCTGCAAGCGTCTACAGCGGGCTGCCACCCCACGGCGGTGTTCTCCCTGCGCTACCGGCCGTGGGGCAAGGTGATTCTCGACAATCAATACAAGAACAAGGGCAGCGATGTACAAAACCATTGAAGACGAAGTGCTGAAAAAAGCGGCGCCCGCAGCGCTGAAAGCTGAATTTCTGCAACATGAATTTGAACGCCTGCATAAATTCTGTGTGCTGATCTATGTCGCCAGTGTCGTCATCTGGATCATCTATGACCTGATCCTGAGTTTCCTCGGTGACCAGAGCTTCACCTGGCACTCTCTGGTGTTCATCGGCATCTTCACGATCAACATCGTCGTCCTGCTGTTCATCCGCCAGGTCCGGCATTTTCATTGGTTAAACGTTGTATTCGTTTTCTGTATTGCACTGGGCACGCACCTGCTGACCGACGGCATCCCTGCCGACCACCAACCGTCGTGGCGGCTGCTGGCCGCATCGACCATGCTCTACAGCGCTTCAATTCTGCCCCTGAGCCGCTGGTCGTTCTTCGCAGCACAAATCATTACCTGGGCATTGCTCAATCCTTTCTACGGCACCCACATCGATGTGCTCGAACTCAAGGGCGTGATGGCCCTCAGCTACACGGTGTTTCTCTGCGCACTGACCGTCTACAGCTTCCTCACGCTGCGCAAGGCCAAGCTCTACAACTTCATCATGTCCAGGCTGCTGCTGGATCAGGCCTACATCGACACACTCACCGAGATTCCCAATCGCCGTTCATTCATGACCCGCGCCGACAAGCAACTGCACGCCACGCCCCGTGAGCACGATCACTACCTGGCAATGATCGATATCGACAACTTCAAGAAGGTTAACGACGTGTATGGCCACGACATTGGCGATGAAGTGCTCAAACGCATTGCCCAGAACATCAAGGCTGTGATGAGCCCCTACGAATATGCGCGCCTAGGCGGTGAAGAGTTTGCGATTTATCTGGCCGGGGTACGCCGGGAAGATGCTGAAGCCTTGGCCAAAGAACTGTGCAAGGTGGTGCGCGAATATGCCGGGCAACATCCCGTCACCGTGAGCATCGGCCTGGCGCGGGTGCTGGATGATGACACCTTGAACCAGGCATTGATCAAGGCGGATGCGGCGTTGTATGAGTCAAAACATACGGGGAAGGATCGGTATACCTTTCATCAGGAGTTATCGGTTGTCTGATCGGCCAGTAATCCGTGTGTAGGAGCTGTCGAGTGAAACGAGGCTGCGATCTTTTGACTTTTAAAAGCAAGATCAAAAGATCGCAGCCTGCGGCAGCTCCTACAGGAAAACGCATTCCAATGCGGGAGCAGGGTTACCCGCCAACCCGCGCCAGATAAACCCGCGTCACCCGCCGCTCTTCAATCGACATGACAGTTAACCGCCAGCCTTCCCACACATGGCTGTCACCAATCATCGGCAGTCGATCCAGCAGGCTCACGACCAACCCGGCGAGGGTTTGGTAATCATCGGTCGGTTCTGCGGCAAAGCCTGTGCGCTGGCGAACCCGCGCCAGGTTCAACGCACCGCTGACCACGAAACCACCCTTCTCCTCGACCACGTCCGGGCCTTCGATTTCGCTGGCATCGGGCAATTCACCGGCAATCGATTCGAGGATGTCGGTCATGGTCAGCACGCCGACGAAGTCACCGAATTCATTGACCACGAACGCAATGTGCGTCGACGCCTTTCGCATCTGCTCCAGGGCATTGAGGATCGAGTAGCTTTCCAGCAGGTTGATGGTCTGGCGCGCCAGGTGGGCGAGATCAGGTTCGTTACCGGCCAGGAACTCCTTCAACAGTTCCTTCTTGTGCACGAAGCCCAGTGGCTCATCCACCGCGCCGTCACGAATCAGCGGCAGGCGCGAGTAAGACGAGTGCATCAAACGCGTACGAATCGTCTCGGCATCATCGGCCAGGTCGATGTGGTCGACGTCGGCGCGCACGGTCATCAACGTGCGGATCGGCCGTTCGGCCAGTTGCAGCACGCCACTGATCATCACCCGCTCTCGACGGTCGAACAGTTCTTCGATCGGCGCCTCGCCGTTATCCAGCATGTCGGCAATTTCTTCACCGACTTCTTCCACCGCTAACTTGCGCCCGCCAAGCAAACGCATCACCGCGTGGGCCGTACGTTCACGCATCGGTCGCAACCCTTGCATCGAGCGCTTGCGGCGCGCCCGGGCGATCTGGTTGAACACCTCGATCAGGATCGAGAAACCGATGGCCGCATACAGGTAGCCCTTCGGAATGTGGAAGCCCAGGCCTTCGGCGGTCAGCGCAAAGCCGATCATCATCAAGAAGCCCAGACAGAGCATGATCACCGTCGGGTGCGCGTTGACGAACCGGGTCAGCGGTTTGCTGGCGACGATCATCAAGCCAATGGAAATGATCACCGCGATCATCATCACCGACAGTTCATCGACCATGCCCACGGCGGTAATCACCGCATCGAGGGAGAACACTGCATCGAGCACCACGATCTGCGCCACGATCGGCCAGAACAGGGCGTAGGCCGTGTTGGACGAACGCTGGCCGACATGCCCTTCCAGGCGCTCGTGCAATTCCATGGTGGCTTTGAACAGCAGGAAAACACCACCGAACAGCATGATCAGGTCACGGCCGGAGAAGCTCTTGTCGAACACCTCGAACAACGGCTGGGTGAGGGTCACCAACCACGAAATACTCGCCAACAGACCCAAGCGCATCAACAGCGCCAGGGACAAACCGATGATTCGCGCACGGTCGCGCTGCTCCGGCGGCAACTTGTCCGCCAGGATCGCGATGAACACCAGGTTGTCGATGCCCAGCACCAGCTCCAGCACAATCAGTGTCAACAAGCCCAACCAGGCGGTGGGGTCAGCTAACCATTCCATATAAACGTCTCGATCTCTTCAGTGAATTCAGAATGCCGGGCACGGCAAGGCTCGGCGCAGAGGCCGTGGGACTGCAATGTTCGGGATGTTCGAAGGCCGAAAGACCGGGTGTTTCGCGTACGTCAAAAGCGCGCCTGGGCGCGAGGGGAAGGGATAACTGGGGGGCTCCGTGAGGGTGTTCATGCAAGACCTGAAAAGGGAAAAGGACTTGAATCGTACAGGTGATAGGGAGAAATCCTACAATCGCAAATCATTTCAAGATTTGTATAAGAGCAAAAGATCGCAGCCTGCGGCAGTTCCTACAGAGGAACGCGGGCACCTGTAGGAGCTGCCGCAGGCTGCGCTTTTTTTGTGGTCACCCCAATCGCCTGACCCGCTCGATATACCGAAGCACCGCCGCCGATTTCTCGAAGCGTCGGTGGATCAGCGCCAGCCACGACGACGCATCGCAATCACCGATCGGCTTATACACCACGTTCGGCAAACTGACGTGGCCGACCACCGACTCTGGCACCACGGCGACGCCTTGCCCAAGGGAGACCAGGGCAATCACCGCCACCAAACCACCGGGTTGCGCCCCCAGTTTCGGCGAGAAATTGCCCTGGGCGGCGACCTGCAGGGTGCCGACGACTTGTTCGGGCAGGATGAAGTTTTCGTTTTGCAGGTGCACCGAGTTGATCAATGGCAAACGGTTGAGCCAGGAATCCACCGACAGCGCCAGCACAAAGCCCTCGGCCATCAGCCGCACCTCCTCGATGCCTTCGGGCATCGCCAGCGGGAAGCGGACATAACCCAGATCGAAACGCCCTTCCAGGATCATGTTGGCCAGGCTGGCCATCGGGCTTTCCCGCACATTGAGGCTGACATCCGGGTACTCGCCGGCAAAGCCCTGCACCTGTTTTTGCAGCAGCCCGGAATACACCGCCGAAGCTACGTAACCCAGCTCGATGTGGCCGATTTCACCACGACCGGCACGCTGGGCATTGCGCTGCGCCGACTCAAACTGGCGCACCGTGGCGTCAGCCTCGATCATCAGCGCTGACCCGGCTTCGGTGAGGCTGACATCCCGTGCCTGACGGACAAACAGCCGCGCCCCCAGTTCCGCTTCCATATCCTGGATCTGTCGGGTCAACGTTGGCGGTGCAACTCCCAGTTGCTCGGCGGCGCGAGTGAAATTGCGGTGCCGGGCGACAGCGAGAAAATAACGGAAATGGCGGATGTCCATTTGGTGCATTAGCTCAAAGGTAATGAAGTCATGGTGCGAGCCTAACGAAGCTACCGTCAACCGGCGATAAGCTGCGTTCAACTAACAGTAGAGAACGCCTGTCATGTCCGTCAAACCCGCGCCGAGCCCGCGCCTGACCTTGCTCACCGCGTCCGCCGTGTGTTCGCTGATCGTGCTCGACACCAACATTGTTGCCGTTACCTTGCCCAGCATTGCCCGGGACCTGGGAGCGAACTTCGCGGATATCGAATGGGTGGTCAGCGCCTACATGCTGGCCTTCGCCGCCTTGCTGTTGCCCGCCGGAAGCCTGGCCGACCGCTTTGGCCGCCAGAAAATGCTGATGTGGGGGCTGGTGATCTTCATTCTCGCCTCGGTCGGTTGCGGTGCCGCGCCCAATGCCCTCTTCCTCGATATCGCCCGGGCAATAAAGGGCGTCGGCGCCGCGCTGCTGTTGACCTCGGCGCTGGCCACCATCGGCCACACCTTTCACGATGAAGTGGAACGGGCCAAGGCCTGGGCCTTCTGGGGAATCTGCATGGGCGTGGCGACCACCGCGTCGCCGACCCTGGGCGGTTTAATCACCGAATACGTGGGCTGGCGCTGGATTTTCTACCTTAACCTGCCGGTTGGCTTGTTCCTGATGGTCATGGTCTGGCGCGCCGTGCCGGAATCGCGCGACCGGCAATCTGCACGACTGGACCCATGGGGCAGCCTGGCGTTCAGCGCCAGCCTGTTGTGCCTGATCTGGGGCCTGATCGAAGCCAATCGCATTGGCTGGAGCAACCCCGTGACCTGGACGCGTTTGCTGGGAGGCGCCCTGCTGCTGGGGTTGTTCGTAGTGATCGAGCGCCTGCAAGAGCGGCCGATGATCGACCTGCAATTGTTCCGTCATCCACATTTCATTGGCGCCCTGCTCGGCATGTTCGCCTATGCCGCGTGCGCCCAGGTAATGATGACCATGCTGCCGTTTTACCTGCAAAACGGCTTGGGTTTCAGCGCGATTTATGCGGGGCTTGGCATGCTGCCGTTTGCTGTGACCATGCTGATCTTCCCCCGTATCGGTGCGCGTCTGGCCGGGCGCGTGAGCCCGGCGAACATGATGGCTGCCGGACTGACATTGGTCGGCAGCGGTAACCTGCTCAGTGCCTGGGCGGTCACCAGCGGTGGTTACCTGCCCTTCGCACTGGCGATTGCCGTGACTGGCGCTGGCGCCGGCCTGCTCAACGGCGACACGCAGAAAAACATCATGGCGTGCGTACCCCGGGAACGCACCGGCATGGCCTCGGGCATGAGCACCACCATGCGCTTCAGCGCGATCATGCTGGGGATCGGTGTCTATGGCGCGCTGCTGGCCGGCCATAGCGAACAATTGCTGCGCGACAGCCTGTCGGCCCAGGGTGGGCAGTGGCGAGAACTTGCCCATGGGGTTGTCTCACGGGTGGTGGCCGGCGACATGACGGCGGCGATGAACCTGCTGCCGCAAGCGGCACAGTCGATGGTCGAACCCCTGGCGCGTCACGCCTTCGTCGGCGGTTTCAGTCTGTTGCTGTGGGTGGCGGGACTGGCGGGACTGCTGGCGGCGCTGGTGGTAGGTACGCTGATGCGCAATCCGATTCCCGCCACTACCGCGAACAAGTCTGCAACAGTCGTCACTAGCCCTGGGGCTTGAGTGACGCCAGCACCCGCTCGGCATTGGCCTCGCAAGTCATGCCCTCGGGACGGGCCTGTACGTTGTCGATCAACTCCAGCAGATGCGCCTTGCTCTGGGCAAGGTGCATCTGCATGGCTTCTATTTGCTCGATCTTGCGTTGCAGGCTGACCACCAATTCCTCGTGATTGAATGCGCCCGTTTCTGCATCCGGCAGCAACTGCTTCAATTCCTCCAGGCTGAAACCCGCGTGCTGGGCGCACTGGATGATTTGCAGGGTTTGCAACACTTGCGAGGGGTAGCGACGATAGCCGTTGGCCTGACGCTCAACCTGCCGAATCAGGCCCTGTGCCTCGTAAAATCGAATCCGCGAGGCACTCAAGCCACTCATTTGCGCCAACTCACCAATCTTCATTCCAGCCTCGTTTGCCTGCTTGACATTAAAGTTAACTTTAAGCTTAGCCTGTACTCATCACTGATGAGGAGTCAAGCATGTCGCCCTTTCAAACCTTGCATCTGCCCAACGGCCAAACACTCAGCAATCGCATCGCCAAAGCTGCCATGGAAGAAAACCTGGCCGATGGCGAGCAAGCGCCGGACCGTGCCCTGTTTCGTTTGTATCAGGCCTGGGCCGAAGGTGAAGCCAGCCTGCTGTTGACCGGCAACGTGATGATCGACCGCCGCGCCATGACCGGTCCCGGTGGTGTGGTGCTCGAAGACGAGCGTCACCTGGAACGGTTCCGCCAGTGGGCCAGCATCGGGCGTGCCGGTGGTGCGCATATCTGGATGCAACTCAATCATCCGGGCCGCCAGACCATGGCCAACCTGGGCCAGAAGGCGCTGGCGCCCTCCGCTGTGGCGTTGGATCTGGGGTCGTTTTCGAAGATGTTCGCCGAGCCAAGACCGATGAGCGAGGCCGACATCGAAGAGGTGATCAAGCGATTCGCGACCAGCGCAGCCCTCGCGGAAAAGGCCGGGTTCAACGGCGTACAGATTCATGCCGCCCATGGCTACCTGCTCAGCCAGTTCCTCTCACCGCTGAGCAATCGCCGCACCGATCAATGGGGCGGTTCGCTGGAAAACCGCGCTCGTTTGCTGCTGGCGGTGGTCGATGCGGTACGCAAGGCCGTGTTGCCCGGATTTTGTGTGGCGGTGAAGCTCAACTCGGCGGACTTCCAGCGCGGCGGCTTCGATGCCGACGACGCCCGGCAAGTGATCCAGTGGCTCAACGAAAAGCCGATTGACCTGCTGGAGCTGTCCGGCGGCAGCTACGAAGCGCCGGCAATGCAGGGAGAAGCCCGGGACGGCCGAACCCTGGCCCGTGAGGCGTATTTTCTGGACATGGCCAAGGAACTGGCCAGCGTGGCGCGCATGCCGGTGATGGTAACCGGCGGGATTCGCCGTCTGGCCATTGTTGAACAGGTACTCGACAGCGGCATCGCCATGGCCGGCATTGGCACCGCGCTGGCCGTTGAGCCACAGTTGGTCAAACACTGGCGCGAAGGCCAGGACAGCCACCCGCAACTGCCGCCGATTCGCTGGAAACGCAAACCGCTGGCGGCACTGGCGAACATGGCGGTGGTGAAGTTCCAGCTGCATCGCCTGAGCCGCGGGCGCAAGACCCGGCCGCAGGTGTCGGCGGTGTTGGCGTTGGTGCTGGACCAGGTGAACATCGCACGCCTGACAAAGCGCTATCGGCAGGCTATGGCCCGGTAAAGAAAAAAGATCGCAGCCTGCGGCAGCTC
>NZ_JBOIBY010000006.1:0-3216 GCF_050739655.1 Pseudomonas sp.
GGGCTACAGGCTGATCCTCCAGATCCCGAACGGCTGATACGCCGGGTCGAGCCGCATGAACTGGTACTTGCCATGCCAGGTCCAGCGATGGCCGTTCATCAAGTCTTCGCCCTGGGTGCTGGCATCATCGGGCAAGCCCATTTCCCACAGCGGCAATTCAAAATTCGCCTCCTGCGGGTTGTGCGGGTCGAGGCTGACCGCCACCAGAATAAAATTACTGCCATCGGCGCTGCGCTTGCCGAAGTACAGAATGTTGTCATTCCAGACGTTGTAGATCTTCAACCCCAAGTGCGTGTGCAGCGCCGGGTTCTGGCGGCGGATGCGATTGAGCTGGGCGATCTCGGCAATGATGTTGCCCGGCGCGGTGAAGTCCCTTGGGCGGATCTCGTACTTCTCAGAGTCGAGGTATTCCTCCTTGCCCGGCACCGGCGCCGATTCGCACAACTCGAAGCCCGAATACATGCCCCACAGGCCCGAGCCCATGGTCGCCAGCACTGCACGGATGAGAAACCCCGGACGCCCGGATTCATGCAGGAACGCCGGGTTGATGTCCGGCGTATTGACGAAGAAGTTCGGTCGGTAGCATTCGCGCCAAGGCGACTCGTTCAGCTCGGTGAAATAGGTCGCCAGCTCTTGCTTGGTGTTGCGCCAGGTGAAGTAGGTGTAGCTCTGGGAGTAACCGACCTTGCCCAGGCGCGCCATCATCGCCGGGGTAGTGAAGGCCTCAGCAAGGAAGATCACCTCGGGGTACAGCGCCCGCACATCGGCAATCAGCCATTGCCAGAACGGCAGCGGCTTGGTGTGCGGGTTGTCGACGCGGAATATCTTCACGCCCTCCTCGACCCAACCCACCACGATGTCGCGCAACTCGACCCACAGGCTGGGAATCGCTTCGACGGCATAGAAGTCGACGTTGACGATGTCCTGGTATTTTTTCGGCGGGTTCTCGGCGTATTTGATCGTGCCGTCCGGGCGCCAGTTGAACCAGCCGGGGTGCTGTTTGAGCCACGGATGATCCTGGGAACACTGGATGGCGAAATCGAGGGCGATCTCCAGGCCGTAGTCTGCCGCTGCCGCCACCAGCCGACGGAAATCTTCGCGGGTACCCAGTTGCGAATGAATCGCTTCGTGCCCGCCCTCCTCACTGCCAATGGCATACGGGCTGCCCGGATCGTCCGGCCCTGCGGTAAGGGAGTTGTTCGGGCCTTTGCGGAAGCTGCGTCCGATCGGATGGATCGGCGGGAAGTACAGGACGTCGAAACCCATGTCCTGAATCATCGCCAATCGCGAGTGCACATCGTTAAAAGTGCCGTGGCGGGCAGGATCGTCGGTGATCGAGCGCGGAAACAACTCATACCAACTGGCGAACTGCGCAAGCTCTCGCTCGACCTCCACCGGGTATTCGGGACTCAGGCTCAGGTAAGCGCGGTGATCGGCCTGCGCCATGAGCTCGGCGCTGCGAGGGTGCAAAAACAGTGCGATTTGCTCAGTTTCGAGCAGGCCTGACAGTTCATGGTGCAAGGCCGCCAATTGCTCGCTCAGTTGTCCTTCGCTCCTTTCAGCGGCTTGCTGAACGTGAAGTCGCCCTTCCTGCAACTCCAGGCTGACCGGCACCGCGGCGGCGTGTTTCTTTTCCAGTTCATAGCAAAAACTGGCGAATTGATCGATCCAGGCTTCGATGCAGAAAACATATCGGCCCTGATGCGCCACACGAAAGCGGCACTGCCAGCCATTGTTGCCCTGATCGGCCATGATTTCGCTGTGCCAGCCCTCATCGCCTTCCTCTTGCCAGCGCACGCGCACGGCGAGTTTGTCATGACCATCGGCAAACACCTTGCAGGTCACCACCACGTCCTGACCTACAACGGCCTTGACCGCGAACTGGCCGCCATCGAGGGTCGGCATGGTGTTTTCAATGGCAATGCGCGGTAGCAACAAGGCCTGCGACAGTGGCATATGCGGGTTGTAGCTCAGGTCTGTCGGTTTTTCAGCCGTCATCGAGCATCTCTCCTTTACGCCCCATGGACGCTCTCGTGTCTGGTTTCACCCCACCGGGCATCCGCCCGGCAATGAATGCACTTAAGTTCCGAGCGACCGTCGCCGGGAAAAGTTCATCAACAATTGGCCTGAATCAAATCCCTCGCCCAGCGGTCAACCAACTATCCACCCACTTAAGCACGACTCACGCCATGTGCCACTGGAGACAAGACCAATGAACAATCCATTCCCGGCCGAAACCCCCGATCCGAACATCGACAACCCGGTGATCCCACCCACCGATCCGCAGCCAGTGCCCGAACAGGATCCGCCCGGAACCAACCCTCCGCCGAGGGAAGAACCGCCAGCGACGATGCCGCCGGTGATTGTTACGCCTGAATGAAGTCAGTTGGTCGTTCCCGTGCGTACGGGATCGACCACCTACAAAACGTATGATACTTCCTGAAACGCTGTAGTCCCGATCCTGACTTGTCTGTTTCACCCTCCAGGCACTTTACCCAGCCATCTCGCATCCGCTCTCATGGCGCCTTCTCCCACTGCATGAGCATCAGCCGCCATGAACGCTCTATTTTTCGACATGCCACCTTCCACGATTCGCAAGAGCGCACGCACCAGTGCGCTCACCAAGCAACGACTGCGTAAAGGCTGGCCTCATTGTGAAAATATTCAACCTGGAGTTTCTGCTCTTCAAAACGGAACGTTGTGTCAGGCACAGGCAGAGTGAAAGTACGGTGCTCAAAGAACTCAGAGCCTGTGCAAGCGCTCGCGAAACCGACTTCAGCCAGAATGAGTTATGCAAGGAACAGCGCGCGGAACCAAAACCTGAAGAACCAATACAGACTCCCCCGCTAACTTCGTAATGCGATGTAGAAGCGACCGGTCGACGCTCGATTGCCCGCGAAGGGGGTGGGTCAGTCAATGGAGATGTTGAAGCAACCGACCTCTTCGCGGGCAAGCCTCGCTCCTGCAGGTTCATGGGTCGACCACTAGATCCATGGACACCACAAAACCCTGTGGGAGCGTGGCTTGCCCGCGAAGGCGTCGGGTCAGTCAGCATCAATGTTGGATGTTCCGGCCTCTTCGCGGGCAAGCCCGCTCCCCCAGTGTCCAGTGGTACGGTTGATATTGCTACGTATCAAAGTGTGTACAGCCCCGTCCCTGACACAACAATCCTTCAATCCCCACCACTGACGACACACCGCAGATACACCCGCCTGA
>NZ_JBOIBY010000007.1:0-14798 GCF_050739655.1 Pseudomonas sp.
GTAGCAAGAACCGCCCGTTCCCAAATAGCCATTGTTTGAGATTGCCAAACGGGTGCTCCACGATGGATCTGCGTCGCTCCATCATCTCTGGATGCAGTTGCATCCGCTGTGCCATACGCTCAAAGGCCTCCTCTTGTGCGTGACGCGAGACATAGCGGCGCTTGGCCGTCGTGCATTGGGCTTTCAGCGCACACCCGGCACAGTCGGTGATTGCCGCTTGGTAGATCCGGTCGCCCTTGTGACGCTGCTTCAACGTCAGCCACTGGCCTGCCGGACACTGGTACCGATCCTGCTCAGTGTCGTAGGTAAAGTCCTTGCGCTCGAATAATGTCTCTCCGCCTGGGTTCGAGGTTCGGTTTGGCGGCACGTAAGCGGTAATGGAGGCTTCCTCGCAAGCTTGGAACTGCTGGCCATTTGAGTACCCCATATCGGCTATCACGGTCAGCGCTTGCTGCCCCAGCTCAGCCTTGGCAGCTTTAGCCATGGGTTCAAGCTGCTTGCGGTCGTCACCCTCTTGCGTCACCTCGTGGTGCAAAATCAGACAGTACTCTGCATCCACGGCTGTTTGCACGTTATAGGCAACACGTGCCCCCTTTGGCGTACGCATCATTCGTGCATCGCTTTCGTGCGTGTTGAATTGCTCCAGCCCCATCGATTTCATCAAGGCCTGGCAAGTGCGGTTGTCTTGCTGCTTGGCCTCAAGCTTCACCAAGGCCGCTTTGATCGCGGTGCGATCTACCACTTGCTCGCCCTCAGACTTGTCAGCAGCATCCAGATCAGCCAGGTATTGGGCGATCCGCTTATCCAGCTTCTCGTCCTGACGCTTGAGTTGATTCAAGCTCAACTGGCGCCGCGAGGAGGCGACCGCCTGAAACTTGCTCCCGTCGATGGCAACCAGGTCACCAGCAATCAAACCGGCAGCTCGGCAGAACTGCACAAAGGCCCGGCACGACGTAACGAAAGCGACTTTGTTGTTCTTACGGAAGTCAGCGATGGTCTTGAAGTCCGGTTTGAGTCGATTGATCAACCACATCACTTCGATGTTGCGCTGGCACTCGGTTTCCAGGCGCCGCGATGAACGAATGCGCTGAAAATAGCTATAGAGGTAGAGCTTGAGCTGATCGGCGGGGTCGTAGGCTGGGCGCCCAGTGGCCTTCGGCCGGGCCCTTTCGAAGCCCAGTTAGCCCAGATCGAGCCTGGCGACATACAGGTCGATGACCCGTACGAGGTGATCTTCCGGGATCAGTTCCTCCAGCGAGACCGGGAACAGGCTGGTCTGGCTGCGAGACTCTCCTTGTATGTAGGCCATAACGAAAAATGCTCCGTACCTTCCGATACGGAGCATTCTCTTAAAGGGCCGGGCAGATTGCTAGGTTTTCACACAGTCTGATTTAAGGGGCTTGTGTTTCACCGGGCTACGATCTTCGCAGACGCCCAAAAACCACTTGGCAGCTATCAGGCCTTAGGAGCGACGGCAATTGGAGGCCGAGGCGGATCGTCAGCGCCGAGACGTTTGCTCGTACAATCCCTACAAAATACGTATTGAATCTCCTGCTGCGTCGAAGTCAGCTTTGCAACGCATCACCAAGACAGCAAGACCATCGCCTTGGCCAGAAACAGGATGCCAAGCACGTGAACCAGCACGCTGAGGTGGATCCGCCGTGATCGCAGCGCCGTCATACGCCCCGTTCGCATCAGGTAAACCACATAGCTGAATTGGCCGAGAATACTCAGGGCCAGGACGATTTTCAGCGCCAGCAAGGTGCCAAAGCTGCTGGCCAAAGGATCGTGCAGCACCGCTCGATACTGCCATGCCAACCCCAGGCCTGCGCCGTATAGCGCCAGCACGACCCAGTGCATGACACGGCGAGCCCGTAAGCCCAAAGCCTTCGACAGGTGCTCGCGAGGCGCCTGATCCATCTGGCGGACTGCATGGTTGAGGATCATCACCTCGAAGAACACGCCGCCAATGAAGAAAGCCGCCGCCGTCAAATGGATGAACTTCAACAACAGATAATTCATACCTTCTCCATCAGCCTGGATGCCTCTCTGGATCACCCTCCGGAATGAGCAGCCTCCGGCTCGATCACGCTGATGTTGCGATTACGCACGGCATCGGCAATGCGCGCCATTGGGCCTTGCAGCATCGCCTTGACCTCAGCGCTGGCACCGATGCGCTCCAGGGCAAGATCCATACACCGTAGCCATTGATCGCGCTCGCGCGAACCGATGGCATAGGGCTGGTGCGGTTTGGTCATGCACACCGTTCCATGACGTAGCAGATACAAGGGTGGTCCGCCCATCCAGCCGGACAGATATTCGTACAGTTTTTCTTTGATGGGCCCGAGATCGCTGCCGTGCATGCGGCGAATATCTGCGACCTCTGGCTGAGTGTCCATGATTGCGTAAAACGCCTCGCACAGCGCGCGCACGCCGGCTGCGCCACCGAGCAGTTGATAGGGATTGGTCATGTTGCGCGCCTTCGAATGGGTCTCGCACGGATAGTAACGTGGCGATAGGCGCGCCTTTTGATATAGGTCATGTTCTTGAATCAATCGTGGCAGGCCAACTGTGGAGTGATTTGCCCAAGGCATGTGAAGACTTGGAGTCGAGCCGGGCTTAAGCCCGAAGGAGCGATAGGCAAAGTAGCTTTAGCTCTGCAGCCCAACAAGTAACAAAGGCGATGCCGATCACCAGGCTGATGCGGCCATCTCGAAGGAGGTGTTTTAACTCACTGCGCGTTAGGCCTGCCTTATGATCAAAGTAATTGTGGATTGCCTCGACCATGATCGCACTTGGCTCGCCCTCTACTGGTAGGTGCTGAAGGTGGATGGTGATACGAAGCCGGCTGTCCGACGAAAATTCCGCCGCCCAAGTCTCAATGAACGCTTCAGCTTCACGATCGAGATCCTTGTTAAGAAAAGGTGTCGGATCCATCGAGTTGAACAACTGCCCAAGCTCGCGTACCCGCAGTTGAAGGTGATGCACTGGCTTTTTTCTCATGGCACTTACCGATTGTCATGCATTGGCAGTTTCGAGTTGCGCCACTCGCTTTCGCAGCGCCTCACTCCTTACGCAGCGCTCTGACCGCCGCTAGCATCACCGTCAAACCCTGGCTCCAATTTATCTGCAGCCTGCCGGTGAACAGCCGGCGAGGATGACCTGTATCTAAGAAAGCTGAGTTTAGTTCCGTCGAAATAAACCGACTCAGAGCGATTGCACTCACGGAATCATGACCATAGCAACACCTGCTTACCGCGAGACCGCTTTACTGACCCAGCGTACCGAAAAACCCACTTACTTGATTGAAGTCAACTCTGCGACTGCCTGGATATCTACACTGGAACAACTAGGGACTAACAGGCCCGTGGAGCACGTCATGTACTGGTTCCGTCATCACTACCGCAATCTTTTGCGACTCACCCTCGGGGTGTGGGTGTTGGCTGTGATCGTGATGGTATTTCACGGCTGCCTGGTACAGTCGGAGCACAGCCTGAGTGCAACGCACGAGTCGCCTTCCACGCTGCAACAGGTGGATGAACATGCACTGCATGCCAGTGGCTGCCTTAAGCATTGTGCCGATACTGCAAAGGCGATCAGTCCCACATCGCAGATCCCGACACTGGATTTCGCCAGTTTGGCGCTTGCCTTGCTGTTACCTGCGATGATGCTGCTCAACCCCGCTCAAACAATCACCTTCGCTGCACTCGTACTGAAGCGCCCCGCTCCATCAGGGCCTCCAGCCCGCCTGATATTCGTCCGCTTCAACGATTAATCCGACTTCAGGGCGGTCACACGGTGGCCGCCCTGCTTCATCGCGCCGATTAGGCGCCGCCTAGTAATTCCTACTTGTCCCTAAATACCCGGAGTTCACCATGCAAACACAATTGAAATTGGTTCTTGCCGCTATTTTAGCCAGCAGCATATTCATGGCTTATGCCGAAGATGAGCATCATCCCGCCGACGCACCTAGCGACGCACCTGCCAGCGCAACGGCTGCAAGCACACCGTCCGAGTCAGCGATGAACAAAGCAATGAGCGAGCAAATGCAGAAAATGCAGGCGGCTCATGACAAAGCTGCCGCTGCGAAGACGCCAGCCGAACGGCAAGCAGCTATGCAAGAGGGCATGAAAACGATGAAGGACAGCTTGGCTATGATGAGTAAGCAGCAGGGTGCTGCGGGCTGTATGGGCTCAGGCATGGGGATGTCTGGCTCCAAAGACGGCATGGGTATGAGCAAAGGAATGATGGACATGATGATGAAGATGATGGATCAGCAGTCGTCGATGACGGATATGCCCATGAGCAAGTGATCATGACGATAGCGTTTTAGACATATCGGCGGTTTCGCGTTAGCCAGTATGGCCTGGCTAAAACCGCCGTAGATTGAATTTACACGACGTATCACTAGATAGCGCTCCTTCAGGAGTACAAAAACATGATGAACTCATCGCATTCAGCTAACACCTCTCCAACATTTTTGAGGAGCAAACCCGGTATAGCGCTGGGCATACTGCTGGTGATCGCGCTGTTCTACCTGGCCAGAGAACATTACGGTCATATGCTGGGCCTACTGCCTTATATGATTTTGCTGTTGTGCCCACTGATGCATATTTTCGGGCACCACCATGCTGGTCACAGTCATCACGGAGAAACCTCAGACTCAACCAAGGATGCGAACAGGAGTTAGCTCATGCATACCCCTGAGCTTCGTCAAGAACTAGACCCAATGCAAAAGCCTGAACGCCAATCCACCGGTTCCCATGACCCGGTCTGTGGTATGGCCGTCAGTAACGATAGCCAGTTCAGTACGCAATATCAGGGGCAAACCTACCGGTTCTGCAGCCAGAAATGCCAAACGACTTTCAGTGTAGAGCCCGAGCGCTATCGAACATCCCGGAGTGAGATTGAACAAGTCCATCAGGCACCAGCAGTGCCGTCGATGGTTGCCACTGAATACACCTGCCCCATGCATCCGGAAATTCGCCAGATCGGCCCCGGCGTCTGTCCTAAGTGCGGCATGACCTTAGAGCCGGTGGTTCCCGAATTGGAGGAAGAAGAGAACCCGGAACTCAAGAACTTCACCCGGCGCTTCTGGTGGACATTGCCTCTGACCCTGATCGTTACCGCGCTGGCCATGGGCGGCCATGTCCTGATGCTGTTTCACGGCCCCACGCAAAATTGGGTCGAGCTGGGATTAGCGACTCCTGTGGTGCTGTGGTGCTGTGGGCTGGTTGGCCGTTTTATGTGCGCGGCGTGCGCTCGGTGATTCAGCGAAGTCCGAACATGTGGACGCTGATCGGGCTTGGCACGGCGGCGGCCTTCCTTTACAGCGTTGTGGCGACCCTGGCCCCCGATGTATTCCCCAGCAACTTCCTGATGGACGGCCGTATCGGCGTCTACTTCGAAGCGGCGGCTGTGATCATCTCACTCACCCTCCTCGGCCAGATGCTTGAACTCAAGGCGCGCTCGCAAACCTCGGCCGCCATCAAGTCGCTGCTTGGACTGGCCCCCAAAACTGCACGACGGATCAATGCCGACGGTACGGAAGAAGACATCCCCCTGACGCACGTACACAGCGGCGACACGTTACGTGTGCGACCAGGCGAGAAAGTGCCTGTCGACGGTCAGGTGCTACAAGGCGAAAGCGCTGTGGACGAGTCGATGCTCACTGGCGAACCGATACCGATCATGAAGAGGGCCGGTGACACGCTGATCGGCGCCACTCTCAACATCCATGGCAGTTTGGTAATGCAGGCGCAGAAAATAGGATCGGCCACCCTGCTCGCACAGATAGTGCAGATGGTTGTTCAGGCCCAACGCTCAAAGGCTCCGATGCAACGCTTGGCTGATGTAATCGCCGGCTACTTCGTGATCGTGGTGATAACCATCGCGGCACTGACTTTCCTAGGTTGGGGGCTATGGGGGCCTGAGCCAAGCTGGGTATTTGGCCTGATCAACGCTGTCGCAGTGATGATCATCGCCTGTCCCTGCGCCCTTGGCCTGGCGACACCCATGTCGATCATGGTCGCCACCGGCAAGGCCGCTGGCAGCGGCGTCTTGTTCCGTGATGCCGCTGCCATCGAAAATCTGCGCAATATAGACACCTTGATTGTCGACAAGACGGGCACTCTCACTGAAGGGCGGCCAGCGTTCCACAGCGTCGAGGCTGTACCTGGATTTACTCAGGATGAAGTGCTGCGCCTGGCTGCGAGTCTTGATCAGGGCAGCGAGCACCCGTTGGCCCGCGCCATCGTCGAGCAGGCACGCGCCGCAGGTCTGACACTGAGCCCACCAGAAACCTTCGAGTCGGCTTCCGGTATCGGAGTAAGCGGTCAAGTCGAGGGCCGTCGTCTGAAGCTGGGCAATACGGCGCTGATGCAAGAGGCTGGTGTCACCACCGAGAGCTTGCAAACGCAGGCTGAGAAGCTACGCGGCGATGGCACGAGCATCATGTACTTAGCTGTCAATGGCGCCCTGGCAGGTTTGCTGGCTGTAGCCGACCCCATCAAACCCACCTCGAAGCTGGCGGTCGAGCGCCAGAAGGCGGATGGCGTCAAGGTCATCATGGCCACTGGCGACGGCCTTACCACTGCGCGGTCGGTCGCTCTGCGGCTGAGTATCGAGGAGGTACATGGAGAGGTCAAACCGCAAGACAAAGAACGTCTGGTCGCGTCTCTGCAACAAGCCGGACACCGCGTGGCGATGGCCGGCGACGGCATTAATGATGCCCCTGCGCTGGCTCGCGCTGATGTCGGTATCGCCATGGGCACTGGCACTGACGTAGCGATGAACAGCGCTCAGGTCACCTTGGTCAAAGGCGATCTGCTCGGTATCCTGCGTGCACGCAGCCTGTCAGTGGCAACGGTGAGAAATATGCACCAGAACCTGACCTTCGCCTTCCTGTACAACGCTATGGGTATCCCACTGGCCGCCGGCTTGCTCTATCCGCTTACCGGTCACCTTCTGTCACCACTAATTGCCGCACTGGCCATGAGCGTGAGCTCGGCGTCGGTGGTATTCAACGCGTTGCGCCTGCGCCAGGCCTCCATTAATTGAGTGAAAACGACCACTTGACCTTGCCATGGCAGCAAGGTTGAAGATCAGCCAACGTCGCAAAAAAGCTGAATGCCTCAACCTTTGCATGATGCATTTTGTTATGAGGAGTCACCGATGAAAACCGTTGAACTGCAAGTCCAAGGCATGAGCTGTGGCTCATGTGTCAAACACGTCACCGAAGCGCTGCGCCCACTTGAAGGCGTCAGTGACATAGCAGTGGATCTACAAGCCGGGCGGGTGAAGGTCAGCGGCGATTCGGACAGCCATACGCTGCTTACAGCCCTGCAGAACGCAGGCTATCCAGCACAGTTGGCGACAGTGGAAAGCGTAGCCAGTAAGAAAGCCTCAGGTTGTGGCGGGAACAGCGGCGGTTGCTGCTGTCGGTAAGCGATATTTTTAAACGGTAATTGACGACTACGTCAGGGCTCACCAGACACGGCCTATCAAAACAAGACAAATCTATCGGTGCTACCCAATCGCAGCGCGACCAAATTGCCGTTGCCAACCTGACGGAAATGTAATCACGCACCGCCTGATGATGTGACATCTTGCTCGCAAAATGGCAGCTGGCACCTACTCACTCAAGCGAGCCATGGCCCTACTGTGGTAGCGGTTTCGTATCTGCCTGAACTCCGACTTACTGGATACCCCTCCATGCACTCCAGAACATCAAGACGCACTTTCGTGAAAGCCTTGGCGGCAGGCGGGGTACTCGCAGGCTTTGGGCTGTGGCGCAGCCCGGTGTGGGCAATTACCAGTCAGGGGCAGCCGAATGTGCCCGCCGGCACTAATTTCGATCTAACTATCGGTGAGATGGGGGTGAACTTCACTGGCACGCCCCGCACCGCCATGACCATCAACGGTAGCCTCCCCGGCCCGATATTACGCTGGCGTGAAGGCGATACGGTGATGTTGCGAGTCAGGAACCGGCTCAAGGAAGACACCTCGATCCATTGGCACGGCATCATTCTGCCGGTGAACATGGATGGCGTACCGGGTCTGAGTTTTCACGGCATCGAACCGGGCGGCCTGTACGTTTATTCATTCAAGGTCAAACAGAACGGCACCTACTGGTATCACAGTCATTCCGGGTTCCAGGAGCAGGTCGGCGTTTACGGCCCCTTGGTCATCGATGCAAAGGATCCCGAACCCTTCAGCTATGACCGCGACTATGTGGTGATGCTGTCCGACTGGACGGATGAAGACCCAGTGCGGGTCATGAAGAAGCTCAAGAAACAATCCAGTTACTACAACCTGCACAAGCGCACCGTCGGCGACTTCATTGATGACGTCAGCAAGAACGGTTGGTCTGCCACGGTCGCGGATCGGAAAATGTGGGCAGAAATGAAAATGAACCCCACGGATCTTGCCGACGTTAGTGGCGCCACCTACACCTACTTACTCAATGGGCAGGCACCCGACAGCAACTGGACAGGAACTTTCAGACCCGGAGAACGGCTACGCCTGAGATTCATCAACGGCTCGGCGATGAGCTACTTTGACGTGCGTATTCCTGGGCTGAAAATGACTGTCGTCGCCGCTGACGGGCAGTACGTGAAACCAGTGAGCGTTGATGAGTTCCGCATCGCCGTGGCCGAAACATTTGATGTGATCGTCGAACCCACCGAAAACGCATACACCTTGTTCGCCCAGTCGATGGATCGCACAGGTTTCGCGAGAGGCTCGTTGGCTGTACATGAAGGGCTCTCGGCCCCTGTGCCGTCCCTGGATCCGCGTCCGCTGATCACGATGAGCGACATGGGCATGGGTGATATGGCCGGCATGGATCATGGCGATATGAATGGTATGACCCAGGACTCGATGCAAGGCATGGAGGGTATGGAGGGTATGGATCACAGCCAAATGGCAGCCGGCGACGACAACAGCATGCAGGGTATGACGGGCATGGACGGTGGATCGATGCAGAGCATGGATCACAGTCAGACGCCAGGCTCGACAGGCACGTCAGGCCATTCGATGCCGGGCATGAGTGGCATGGACTCGATGGAACCCCACCCAGCCTCGGAAGCAAATAACCCACTGGTCGACATGCAGGCGATGAGCCCCACACCGAAACTCAACGATCCTGGCATGGGACTGAGAAACAACGGTCGACGGGTGCTGACCTACTCCGATCTGAAGAGCACCTTCGAAGATCCCGATGGCCGGGAACCCAGCCGCACCATCACCCTGCACCTGACCGGACACATGGAAAAGTTCTCGTGGTCTTTTAACGGCGTCAAATTTGCGGATGCCGAGCCACTTCATCTCAAATATGGAGAGCGCATCCGAGTAGTTCTAGTCAACGACACCATGATGATGCATCCCATTCATCTGCATGGCATGTGGAGTGACCTGGAGGATGAAAACGGTGACTTCATGGTTCGCAAGCACACCATCGACATGCCGCCTGGCACCAAACGCAGCTACCGTGTGACCGCCGATGCTCTGGGGCGATGGGCGTACCACTGCCACCTGATGTACCACATGGAAATGGGCATGTTCCGCGAAGTCCGTGTACAAGAGTAGGAGCCAGACATGAACTTCGAAATAACCGCTAAACCGCTACTCGCCGGCCTTGCCATCCTGGGGATGGGTGTCATGCCGTTTGCGTATGGGCAGACCGAGCCGATGCAAGGTATGGACGGCAAGCAAATGCAGGATATGGATCATTCCCAAATGCAGGGCATGGATGACAGCCAGATGCAGGGTATGAAACCCGCAGCGCCCCAGCAAAGCCGTACACCCATTCCGGCGCTCACCGATGCTGATCGCGCGGCGGTGTTTGAAAGCCATGCAGGCCACCAGATGCACGACAGCTCGATCAACTCATTATTCCTCATCGATCAACTCGAATGGCAAGACGCTGACAAGGGCAGTGCATTACGTTGGGAAGCCAATGGCTGGATTGGCGGTGACACGGATCGACTCTGGCTGCGCACCGAAGGCGAGCGAACCAATGGCGTGACCGAAAGCGCTGAGCTTCACGCACTCTGGGGACACGCCGTGAGTCCCTGGTGGGACGTGGTCAGCGGTGTGCGACAAGACTTCAAACCTGGCGCACCCCAGACATGGGCGGCACTGGGGCTGCAAGGCATGGCGCTCTACGACTTCGAAACTCAAGCCACCGCTTACCTGGGCGAGGCCGGCCAGACCGCGTTGCGGCTCAAGGGCGACTACGACATCTTGCTGACCAACCGTTTGATTCTGCAACCCACGGCTGAAATCAACCTCTATGGCAAAAACGACCCACAACGGGCCACAGGCTCAGGGCTGTCGGACACCGAGGTCGGCCTGAGACTGCGCTATGAAGTACGCCGCGAGTTCGCACCTTACATGGGCGTGACGTGGAACCACTCCTACGGCAAAACTGCGGATTACCGCGTTGAAGAAGGCGAAGACCAGAGCGATACGCGCGTTGTCGTCGGTGTGCGAATGTGGTTCTAAACCTGACCGAAAGATACACCCCACATCCATTCAAACAGTAACACCTCACCCACGGCCCAGGCCGTCAGGAGCCTTGCATGTCATCTTTTAAAGCCCTCGGTGTTGTCGCGGCACTCAGCATCGGTTTGTTGTTGAGCGCTGCCGCCCAGGCGCATCCAAAACTACTGTCCTCTACCCCGGTCGATGGCACCACCGTGGCTACACCGGCAAAAATCGAACTGAATTTCTCGGAAAAGCTCACAACCCAGTTTTCCGGCGCGAAACTTATCATGACCGAAATGCCGGGCATGTCTGCCCACTCTCCCATGGGTGTCAAAGCGAGTGTCGCGGGCAGCGCCGATCCGAAAATGATGGTCATCACCCCGGCAGCGCCGCTCACACCTGGCACATACAAGGTCGAGTGGAGGGCGGTTTCTTCCGATACCCACCCGATCACAGGCACCGTGACCTTTAAAGTCAAGTGATCCATGGACGACTCAATCTACATTAGCCTTCGCTTCGCGCTCTATATCGACCTGATGCTGCTCTTCGGGCTAGCACTGTTTGGCCTCTACAGTCTCAAAGGAAAGGAACGCGCAGACGGTGCCGTATTGAATTTTGGGTCGTTACTGGTGGGAACTGCCCTTACCGGCATACTGCTATCGATGGTGGCCATGCTACACATGGCCAAGACGATGAGCGGTATGTCCAGCGTCATGGAACTGCATCACCACATCCTGCAGATGATGCTGATGGACACTGACGTCGGGTTGACCTGGATGGTTCGAATAGCCTCGTTGACGGTAGCGGTCATAGCCGCGACTCTCAATCGACGGGCCCCGGCATTGAGCCTCTGGCTGGCCACATTGTGCGGGGCCATCGCCCTGGCGACGCTGGCCTGGACAGGACATGGCGCTATGGATGAAGGCAGTCGACGCTACCTGCACTTCACCAGCGATATTGTCCATCTTCTGGGTGCAGGCAGCTGGTTGGGCGCTCTCGCCGCATTCGCGCTGTTATTGCGCTCAACCAACCTCACAGGCGATCTGCAGATACGGTTGCTGGCTCGAACGTTGGCTGGTTTTGAATCTGCGGGGACGATTATCGTTGCAACCCTGGCTATCACCGGGATCATCAACTATCTGATGGTTGTCGGGCCAGCATTCGAGACGCTGGCATCCAGCACGTACGGGGCCCTGCTGTCTTTGAAAGTGTTCTTGTTTGCGGGGATGCTGGTATTTGCGGCGGTGAACCGCTTTCACCTGAGCCCGCTGCTTGAGCGATCCATTCAGGCAGATACTCACACCGTCGCCATCAACGCTTTACGGCGGAGCATGATGCTAGAGCTCTCGGTCGCAGTGGTCATTATGGGTCTGGTTGCCTGGCTCGGCACACTCAGCCCAGAGATGGAGATGTCAGCTGAGTAACCCGTGAAGTAAATGCAGGCAGTGCGTCCCAATTTTCTATGTTGAGCCAGTGCGTCCGTGCTGAGTCGGCTGTAGAAACTACATCAGCTTGTATTGAGGCATCGGTTTTGGCCGCAAACTGCTGCAATACAAATCGTGGAACTTGCCAATATGAAACTCTTGGTAGCTGAAGATGAGCTGAAGACCGGAATTTACCTGCAGCAAGGCCTCACTGAGGCCGGTTTCATTGTTAACCGTGTCATAAACGGAAACGACGCGCTTCAACTTGTTCTGGACAGATCCTATGACCTTCTCATTCTGGATGTGATGATGCCTAGTCTAAATGGTTGGGACGTCCTGAGAGCACAAGCTGGAGGGGTATGCGGAAGAGGTGAATGCCGGCGTTATCTCCAGGACAAAGGCTGAGTGATCTTTCGCGATGAGAAAATGCAGGCGATTTGGATGAGGTCTTATCGATATTGCGCACTCACTTCAATACCATATAGGTGAATCCGTTCGCGCCATTGAGGCCGAGATAGCGAGTCTGCTTGACGTAGTGGACGCTCTTAAAGCAGCAGGGAATGACGAACTGGCGTCGATCGTTTTGACTCAGGTGCATCAGCTTCTTGAGGCAGTGACAGTACTGAGAATTGCTACATCGGGGTGAAAGCCATGCGGATGAGGATCGGCCTGCAAACGGTTATTCAATGAAGAAGCAGACGGACAGTAAGGCAGCGGCGACTGCTGCTGAAATTGAGCGCTCTATCCAGGCCCTGAACAAAATGGCCGAACGCCTTTGGGGTGATGGCCGAGAAGCTGAGGCGAAAGCCCTCATTGATGCCTTGGATGCATTGAACCGGGCGCTGGATCGAATCCGGATTGGTGAGAGTCGCAGGATTCTCCATTGAGGTTACAAATCCGCTGGCGGTGTTGGTCTAGCTGGCCGCGACTTCTGCGGCCAGCCCTTCCAATGGGCCTGTAACGCAGGGATCAGTCGTCGTCGCGCCAGCCTCTGTGGTGTTTGCGCCAACCATAGTGATGGCCATGGTCGTGGTGACGACGACGCCAGCCCTGATCGTCGTCATCATCGTCGTCATAGTCACGACCACGGTAGTGATGACCACTTTCCTCATCATATTCCCGGCCCATGTGGTTGCCCAAGGCACCGCCCACGCCGCCACCGGCTGCCGCGCCGATCAGACTGCCAGTGGTACCGCCCATCTTGCGACCTACCACGTTACCGCCGGCTGCGCCCAGTGCGCCACCAATGGCCGCTTCGCCACGGCTGTGTTTGTTGGCGCCCACCGCACTACCGGCCGCACCACCCACACCTGCGCCGATTGCCGAACCGGTGCTGCCGCCGATCGACTGGCCGACCACCGAGCCCAATACTCCGCCCAATGCGCCGCCTACGCCTGCTTCGGTATTGCTGCCTGCCGACGCAACGCCGCTTAGCAGGCCAAGTGACAACAAGAGAATCGAGGAGTACTTCATTTATAAAAACCTCAAAGTGGTGCCGAGGCGATCCTGAAGCTCTGGACAGAGGCTTACAATTGAAATCCGACGAGTAACACGACTTGGAAAAACTCACTAAGTTGCTGTTTTTTTTACTGAAACTTTAGGAGGTTTCGGCGGTCCTAGGCTAATCGTGACAGGCCTTTTCAGAGATGAAAGAACCCTTTTTTGAGGGGGGGCGAAAATAACCGCTAGCCAGGCTAATGATTGGTGACACGTTAAGCAGAGGCTTCGGCAGGTCGTTCATTTTCACGATGTCGCCTCTAGAATGAGGTCATACCGCTAGCCGATGCTTATCGCTCCGTCACGGTGGTATTTATCGACCGCACTCAGCAGCTCCTCATACTGTTGTTGGGGATTCGTCCTGACTTCCCATCTCAGCAGCAATTCGCGCCAAGCCGATAATGCTTGCCCCCTCATATAGTCGTTCATGATCAGCGCTCATAGCTCGTGTTACGGCAGAGGTCGCGAGATCTCGAAGGGTTCGCCGAAGAGGACGCACGGTATGGGATTTTGCCTTACCTGCAAATAGCCTGGCTGAGTGCCAGATGGCACCGACATAAACCTCTGCTCCAATAAATTGTGACGATTTTATGCCAGCGAAGTCTCAGGTTTAAGGCATGCATGATTTGCATGGGGCCGAAAAAGCAATACCCCTGCATGAGGTGATTGGCATGAATACGAGAGCTACGGTCATTTGTCGCAAAGGCGACCACGTTCTTTACGTCCGCAAGACAAAATCTAAATGGGCACTACCAGGTGGGAAGATCGAGCCAAGTGAAACACCTGCTGAGGCAGCCATGCGAGAGCTTGCTGAGGAAACAGGGTTAGTCACTGATGATTTGGTCCAGCTCGCGCGCTTTGAGTTAGGTGAAACCACCCATTTTGTCTTCTTCACTCAGCTTGGCGCTGGTCAAAAACCAACTCCGAACAATGAAATTGCAGCATGTAAGTGGCACCCCTGGAGAAAATTTCGCGATCTTGAACTAAGCCAAGCTACGAAAGTAGTCGTAAAAGCATTTGCTGGCTTCGGATTGGCGATTTGAGCCTCTACAGGCTGGTTGCAACATTTTGGGCAGATCAGCCCACCCTGCGGAGAGAGAGCCCGCCACTGAGCGGACTTTTCCGTATCTACGACATCCTTTTCACCAATTGCTCACAGAACAAATCGCAGAGTACCCCCTGCTCCACTCAAGAATTCCCATTTGGTCCGCCCGCATGCGAGCCATTTTTTTGGTTCTTCACGGATTGCCGGGAAAGTCGCCCTTGATCTTCATGAAAAAGAATTCGCTGTCCCGGTAGCCGTAGGCCATACGCTTAATCACCTTGATGCGGTTGTTGATCCCCTCCAGTTGACCGGTGTGCATCGGCCAGCGAACCCTGCTCAAAATG
>NZ_JBOIBY010000008.1:0-15962 GCF_050739655.1 Pseudomonas sp.
CCGCACCTAGCGCCCATCGCTAATGAAGAGCCTTAAATGACCGACTATAAAGCCACGCTAAACCTTCCGGACACCGCCTTCCCAATGAAGGCCGGCCTGCCTCAGCGCGAACCGCAGATTCTGCAGCGCTGGGACAGCATTGGCCTGTACGGAAAGTTGCGCGAGATTGGCAAGGATCGTCCGAAGTTCGTCCTGCACGACGGTCCTCCGTACGCCAACGGCACGATTCACATCGGTCACGCACTGAACAAGATTCTCAAGGACATGATCATCCGCTCGAAGACCCTGTCGGGCTTCGACGCGCCTTATGTTCCGGGCTGGGACTGCCACGGCCTGCCGATCGAGCACAAGGTCGAAGTGACCCACGGCAAGAACCTGGGCGCGGACAAGACCCGCGAACTGTGCCGCGCGTACGCCACCGAGCAGATCGAAGGGCAGAAATCCGAATTCATCCGTCTGGGCGTGTTGGGTGACTTCGCCAACCCGTACAAGACCATGGACTTCAAGAACGAAGCCGGTGAAATCCGCGCCTTGGCCGAAATCGTCAAGGGCGGTTTCGTATTCAAGGGCTTGAAGCCCGTGAACTGGTGCTTCGACTGCGGTTCGGCCCTGGCCGAAGCGGAAGTCGAGTACGAGAACAAGAAGTCCTCGACCATCGACGTGGCGTTCCCGATTGCCGATGAAGCCAAGCTGGCTGCCGCTTTCGGCCTGCCATCGCTGGCCAAGCCTGCTTCGATCGTTATCTGGACCACCACCCCGTGGACCATTCCGGCCAACCAGGCGCTGAACGTTCACCCGGAATTCAACTACGCCCTGGTCGACGTCGGCGGCAAACTGCTGGTGTTGGCTGAAGAACTGGTCGAGTCGTGCCTGGCGCGCTATTCGCTGGAAGGCTCGGTGATCGCTACCGCCAACGGTTCGGCGCTGGAACTGATCAACTTCCGTCACCCGTTCTACGACCGTCTGTCGCCGGTATATCTGGCCGACTACGTTGAACTGGGCGCCGGCACCGGTGTGGTTCACTCCTCTCCGGCCTACGGCGTGGACGACTTCGTGACCTGCAAGAAATACGGCATGGTCAACGATGACATCCTCAACCCGGTACAAAGCAACGGCGTTTACGTGCCGTCGCTGGAGTTCTTCGGCGGCCAGTTCATCTGGAAGGCCAACCCGGCCATCGTCGACAAACTGACCGAAGTCGGTGCGCTGCTGCACACCACCGTCATCGAACACAGCTACATGCACTGCTGGCGCCACAAGACCCCGCTGATCTACCGCGCCACCGCGCAGTGGTTCATCGGCATGGACAAGCAGCCGACCACCGGCGACACCCTGCGCCAGCGTTCGCTCAAGGCCATCGAAGACACCAAATTCGTCCCGGCCTGGGGCCAGGCGCGCCTGCACTCGATGATCGCCAATCGTCCGGACTGGTGCATCTCCCGTCAGCGCAACTGGGGCGTGCCGATCCCGTTCTTCCTGAACAAGGAAAGCGGCGAACTGCACCCACGTACCGTCGAGCTGATGGAAGAAGTTGCCAAGCGCGTCGAAGTCGAAGGCATCGAAGCCTGGTTCAAGCTGGATGCCGCCGAACTGCTGGGCGATGAAGCGCCGCAGTACGACAAGATCAGCGACACCCTGGACGTCTGGTTCGACTCGGGCACCACCCACTGGCACGTCCTGCGTGGTTCGCACCCGATGGGCCACGAAACCGGCCCGCGCGCCGACCTGTACCTGGAAGGTTCGGACCAGCACCGTGGCTCGTTCCACTCGTCGCTGCTGACCGGTTCCGCCAGCGACAACCACGCACCGTATCGCGAACTGCTGACTCACGGCTTTACGGTCGACGAGTCCGGCCGCAAGATGTCCAAGTCCCTGGGCAACGTGATCGCGCCGCAGAAAGTCAACGACACCCTGGGCGCCGACATCATGCGTCTGTGGGTAGCCTCGACCGATTACTCGGGCGAAATGGCGGTTTCCGAGCAGATCCTGCAACGCAGTGCGGACGCCTACCGGCGTATCCGTAACACCGCGCGCTTCCTGCTTTCGAACCTGACCGGCTTCAACCCGGCCACCGACCTGCTGCCGGCCGAAGAAATGCTGGCACTGGACCGTTGGGCCGTGGACCGTACCCTGCTGCTGCAACGCGAGCTGCAAGAGCACTACGGCGAATACCGCTTCTGGAACGTGTACTCGAAGATCCACAACTTCTGCGTGCAGGAGCTGGGCGGCTTCTATCTCGACATCATCAAGGATCGCCAGTACACCACTGGCGCCGACAGCAAGGCCCGCCGTTCGTGCCAGAGCGCGCTGTTCCACATCTCCGAAGCGCTGGTGCGCTGGATCGCGCCGATCCTGGCGTTCACCGCTGACGAACTGTGGCAATACCTGCCGGGCGAGCGTAACGAGTCGGTGATGCTCAACACCTGGTACGAAGGCCTGACCGAACTGCCTGAAGGCTTCGAGCTGGATCGCGCGTACTGGGACCGCATCATGGCCGTGAAGGTCGCGGTCAACAAGGAAATGGAAATCCAGCGTGCGGCGAAGGCCGTCGGTGGCAACCTGCAAGCTGAAGTGACGCTGTTTGCCGAAGACGCCCTGAGCGCCGACCTGGCCAAGTTGAGCAACGAACTGCGCTTCGTGCTGATCACCTCCACCGCCAGCGTTGCGCCGTTCGTGCAGGCTCCGGCCGATGCCGTGGTGACCGAAGTCAGCGGCCTGAAGCTGAAAATCGTCAAGTCGGCTCACGCCAAGTGCGCCCGTTGCTGGCACTGCCGTGAAGACGTTGGTGTGAACCCGGAGCACCCGGAAATCTGCGGCCGTTGCGTCGACAACATCGGCGGTGCTGGCGAGGTTCGTCATTATGCCTAATGCCGTTGGCCGTTTTGGACGGCTGAGTTGGCTCTGGTTGAGTTTGCTGGTCCTGGTCATCGACCAGGCCAGCAAGTTCTACTTTGAAGGCAGGCTCCAGATGTACCAGCAGATCGTGATCATTCCCGATTACTTCAGCTGGACCCTGGCCTACAACACCGGCGCGGCATTCAGCTTCCTGGCCGACAGCTCCGGCTGGCAGCGCTGGCTGTTCGCACTGATCGCCGTGGTGGTCAGCGGGGTGCTGGTGGTCTGGCTCAAGCGCCTGGGTCGCAATGAAACCTGGCTGGCCGTCGCCCTGGCATTGGTGTTGGGCGGTGCGCTGGGCAACCTTTATGACCGCATTGCCCTGGGCCATGTGATCGATTTCATTCTGGTGCACTGGCAGAACCGCTGGTATTTCCCGGCGTTCAACTTTGCTGACAGTGCAATCACTGTCGGCGCTGTGATGCTGGCACTGGATATGTTCAAAAGTAAGAAAACCGGAGAAACCGTTCATGACTGAACAGGTATTGGCTGAACAACGTATTAGCCAGAACACGGAAGTCACCTTGCATTTCGCATTGCGCCTGGAGAATGGCGACACGGTAGACAGTACCTTCGATAAAGCTCCGGCGACCTTCAAGGTCGGTGATGGCAACCTGTTGCCAGGCTTCGAAGCAGCGCTGTTCGGTTTCAAGGCAGGTGACAAGCGTACCCTGAGCATTGAGCCGGAAAATGCCTTTGGCCAGCCTAATCCGCAAAACGTGCAGGTCATCCCGCGTTCGCAGTTCCAGGACATGGACCTGTCGCCGGGTTTGCTGGTGATCTTCAATGATGCGGCCAATACTGAATTGCCGGGCGTGGTGAAAGAGTTCGACGACGCGCAAGTGACCATCGACTTCAATCACCCGCTGGCCGGCAAGACGCTGACCTTTGACGTGGAAATCATCTCCGTCAAAGCGCTGTAACTGCTTTTCTGTAGGAGCGAGCTTGCTCGCGATGATCGTTAACGAATACGCGTTTTTATGAATTAACGCGTTGTCCTTTAGTTTTTCGCGAGCAAGCTCGCTCCTACAGGGCAAGACACGAGGCACAGCATGCAAATCAAACTCGCCAACCCCCGTGGCTTCTGCGCCGGTGTGGACCGGGCGATCGAAATCGTCAACCGCGCCCTGGAAGTCTTCGGGCCACCGATCTATGTGCGCCATGAAGTGGTTCACAACAAGTTTGTCGTTGAAGACCTGCGCAACCGTGGCGCGATCTTTGTCGAGGAACTGGACCAGGTGCCGGACGACGTGATCGTGATCTTCAGCGCCCACGGCGTTTCCCAAGCGGTGCGTACCGAGGCCGCCAGCCGTGGTCTGAAAGTGTTCGATGCCACCTGTCCTCTGGTGACCAAGGTTCACATCGAGGTGGCACGCTACAGCCGCGACGCTCGTGAATGCATCCTGATCGGCCACGCCGGTCATCCGGAAGTCGAAGGCACCATGGGGCAGTACGATGCCAGCAATGGTGGTGCGATCTATCTGGTTGAAGACGAGAAAGATGTCGCCGAGCTGCAAGTGCACAATCCCGAAAAGCTGGCGTTCGTGACTCAAACCACCTTGTCCATGGACGACACCAGTCGAGTCATCGATGCCCTGCGGGCCCGTTTCCCCGCCATCGGCGGACCACGTAAGGATGACATCTGCTACGCCACGCAAAATCGTCAGGACGCGGTCAAGCAATTGGCCGATGAATGCGATGTGGTGCTGGTGGTTGGCAGTCCCAACAGCTCCAACTCCAATCGCCTGCGTGAACTGGCTGAACGCATGGCCACGCCGGCGTACCTGATCGATGGCGCCGAAGACCTGCAAAAAAGCTGGTTCGATGGTGTTGAGCGCATCGGTATTACGGCAGGTGCCTCTGCACCGGAAGTCCTGGTGCGTGGCGTGATCCAACAATTGCAGGCTTGGGGTGCCACCGGTGCCGACGAGTTGGCGGGTCGCGAGGAGAACATTACGTTCTCCATGCCTAAAGAACTACGCGTTCGCTCCCTGCTTTGATCCATTATTTCCTCCGCATAACGGCACTTCAGTCTTGTTGTTTCGCAAGCTGATGCGACCGTTCGGAGCCAGCACCACCTGGTGCTGGCTCACTGCTTCGCGTTTTGCGCAGATATGGAACGTCCCTGATTGAAATCCGCCGTGTACTGGTTCACCCATAGGGCCGAAACCGACTGACTTCTTAACATACCGATTGCCGAAAATCGGAACCCCAGTGCCGCTCCGACGTTCGATAATCAACGGATTGCTATCGTCCTCATAACCCTTGCCGCTGATATCCAGAATGATCCGCCAGCCTTGGCCCCAGTCGCCGTCGATGCTGTGAATGACTACGGTCTGATTACGCGCTATCGCTTCGCTTCTTGCGCTACGCATACCACCTGCCAGTGATCTCGCCGCCTCCTCTCGATAGTTCGATTCTGCCAGTGCCGCAAACGCCGGACTGACCAAATGCAGAACAATCCCGGCAATCGTCAGTCCCATGAGTAGTTCGATCAGGCTGAAACCTCGTTGATGCATGGCATTGCCTCCCTGGCGTATGAGGGCCCGTGCGCTCCGTGCACGAGCAATGGCAATTCAACCGCGCTAGGGCGGTCGAATGTTCTAGCGTGAAACTGCAGGTATAGCCGACGGCAACGGAGGGCACCGATGGAACATCCTTCAAAAGGTTTCACTCTGGTCGAGTTGCTGGTCGCGCTGGGGATCTTTCTGGTGTTGATCACCTTGGCCGTCCCGGCGTTTACCCGGTCGGCGCAAGCGACAAAGGCCGACACCGAGATCGGCGACCTGCAACGTGGGCTGAATTTTGCCCGCCTCGAGGCCATTGATCGGGGTGTGGCGACACGGCTGCGTCCGACGGCGGGCGCGGCCATCTGGACCGGGGAATTGGCCATCTATGACAGTACCGCCACGCCGGCCAATGTATTGCGGGTTGTTCCAGCGATGAGCAGCGGTGCGACCCTGACGCTAACCTCAGGAGTCACCGCCATCGATTTCGACAATCTGGGCGGGCTGTCGTCATCGTCCACGGCGGTGGTGATCAGTTATGTGTTGGGGACGCAAAGCAGGACGCTGAACGTGTGTCTGAACGGACGAATTCTATTGGGTGGAAGTTGCGGATGAGGCAATGGAGCAAGCATGCCCAGGACGGCATGACGTTGATCGAAGTTCTGGTTGCGTTGTTGATACTGGGCGTGGGGCTTCTGGGGGCCGCATCCTTTCAATTGAATGCGCTGAAGTACACCGACAGTGCGCGCATGACCAGCCAAGCGAGTTTTATCGCCTATGACATGATGGACCGCATCCGCGCCAACGCTGCCGCTGACTACACCGTAACGCCGCCAACGTCGGGCAACTTGAATATCGCCCGGGATCAGGACCTCTACGACTTCACCAGCAATATCATCAATTTCGGTGGCCCTACCGCCACCGGCAGCATCGCTCTCAATCAGCGGGTGTATACCATCACCATCACCTGGGACGACTCCCGGGCCGCCAATACTGCCAATGCTCGTCGCAGCTTCGTTCTCACCAGTCGCGCGGCCGTCGACCCGGTATCGACGCCATGAGCCGCATACAAAGAGGCTTCGGCCTGATCGAGTTGCTGATCGCCCTGGCCTTGAGCCTGATCGTGGTGCTGGGCGTGGTGCAGGTTTTTATTGCTTCCAAAAACACTTATGTCAGCCAGAACGCCGCTGCATCTATGCAGGAAGACGCGCGTTTCGTGCTGAGCAAGATGATTCAGGAAATCCGCATGGTAGGCATGTTCGGCTGCCTGGGAACGATTACGGTCGCCAATTCGGCGGGTGATTTCAGCGCGGCGCAAATCACCCCGATCAGCTGGGATAACGCCGCTCGAGATCTGACCCTGGTGACAGCGGATGTCGGTAACAGCGGGGGGAAGCCGGCCTGGACGGTGATTTCTGACTGTCGAAACAGTTCGACGGCTTACGTCGACTCGCAGGTACCTGCATCAGGGCAACTGGCATTTCCCATCCGGCGCTTGGTTTACCGCTTCAAGAACGGTCAATTGACGATGGGCGTCGGCAGGGGCACACCGATTCAGCAAGTGTTGGTGGATAACGTCATTGCCTTCGATGTGAGCTTCGGCCTCGCCAGTTCCGTTGCCGATTCGGCCGCTTCCAGCTACAGCAGCAATCCGTCTGACCCTGCACGAATTCGCAGCGTTCGTTTGAGCCTGACGCTCACCGATCCGAGTAATCGTGTGAGCAATCAAACCTTCAATGTGGTTGCCGCTCTGCGCAACCGACTGCCATGAGGGGGGGGCGATGAACTCTACTTCCATGGCTTCTCATACCCAGCGCGGCATGGCGTTGCTGGTTAGCCTGGTGTTCCTGCTTTTGCTGACGCTGATTGGTATCTCATCGATGCAGAACGCCACCCTGCAGGAAAAAATGGCCGGCAGTGTGAGCTTGCGCAATCAGTCGTTCCAGAGTGCCGAAGCTGTGCTGCGTGTGGGTGAAAGCGCGGTGCAGCTCGACAGCTATACATTGGCGGTGTGCAGCGGCACCAGTCAGTGCGCGCCACCGGCGGAGTCATCGACCGTCAAGGCCGCTGGGTTCAATTCCACCTCGGGCGTGACCTGGATCGCTTCCGGTACTGGCTTTTATGGCGTGCAGAACATCGGTATCTCTCTGACGGCTGTGAACGTGCCGAGCAACACTTCGGCCACGTTGTACCGGGTGACCGCAGTCGGAATCGCGGGCAATTCGCGCAGCGTGGTGGAGAGTATTTATGCGAAGTACTGAGCGGCGTATGGGCTTTTGGCGGCTGGTGTGCGGTGTTGTTTTGGGGCTGTATCTCTCGGCGCCGGTCTATGCCTTCTCGCCATCAGACTCGCCGCTGTTGAGTGCCGCCGCCGTGGCGCCGAACGTGATGCTGGTGATCGACGATTCGGGGAGCATGAACAACATCATCTGGGCATCGGGGTTCGATCCCACCGTCAGTCGGGCGCAAATCGCGATATGCAGCTCCAACGGCTCATGTATCAGCGGCCAGAACCTGGACATGAGTGATTCCAACATTGCCTTGTCGAGCCTCAATCGCGGTGGTTGCTCGAACAGTGGCAATTGGTACGGGTTCTATCGCGGCTTCCTGGGGCTGACGCCGATTTGCCTGAAGCTGCCTGACCCAGTGGGCAATGGAAACACCCGCTACACCGCGAATTACCTGGCGTATCTGCTTGGGCTGGCCAACGGTTCCAATCGGGACTTCACCACGGGAGCCAATGCGATCCCCAATGATTACCGCATCAGCGTGGCGCAGGACGTTTCAACCAATCTTGTTACCAGCAATCGCACGTTGCGTATCGGCCTGGCCACGTTCAACCCGGCCACCAATAGCAACCCTGGCAACGGAGGCTTCATTGCCCGCACGATCAGTGACTTGTCGGTGGATGCCAACTACAACGCGCTGATCAACTCAATCAACGGCTTGAGTGCCGTGGCCAATACGCCGCTGGCGGAAACCTATTACGAAGTGACTCGCTACATGCGTGGCATGGCGCCGTACTACAACTCGACGCCCTCTACCTATACCAGTCCGATCCAGTATCGCTGCCAGAAAAACTACGGCGTGGTGATTACCGATGGTTTGCCGACTTATGACCGGACGTTTCCCACCAATGATCCCCTGGGTGGCACGCGCCTGCCGAACTGGGACGGCAACAGTGCCAACGACGGCGACAACCTCAACGGTGATAGCGAAGGTGACACGCTGTACCTGGATGACATCGCCAAGTTCGCCTTCGACATCGACATGCGTTCGACTGGCACCGATCTGGCGAGCAAAAGCTGGAACGCCACCGATTTTCCCAAGCAGAACATGAACACCTACACCGTAGGTTTTACCTCGTCCAATCAGATGCTCTCGGATGCAGCCAGTTACGGTCAGGGCAAGTATTACCAGGCCACTGACAGCACCGGGCTCAATGCCGCGTTGTCCTCTGCCTTGAGTGAGATCACCTCCAAGGCCGGTTCCGGTGGCAGTGGTGTCACCAGCGGTACAATCCTCGCCAGCGGCAGCAGTTACTTTCAGACCAGTTACGATCCCAAGGACTGGCGCGGAACAATCAAGGCTTTCGGCTTTACTGCCAGCGGAGCGGTCAATACCGGTTCAGTGCTGTGGACCACCGATTCGGCCATCGTGCCGGGCGCAACGGCGCCGACTTATCAGTCCTGGAACAGTCAAACCAACGCAGCAGTCACCCTGGCGTATGCCAATTTTTCCACGGCCCAGCAGGCGATCCTCAATCAAGGCTTACCCACCGGCATCACCGGTGGCGATCTGGTGGAGTGGAGCAAAGGCACCAACAAGACGGGTCTGAAAGTTCGCAGTGTACTGCTGGGAGACATCATCAACTCGCCTTTGGCCTTGGTCTCACCGACGGATAAAACCGCTTCCGATCTTTCCGGTGACACTTCCTACAGCGCCTACCTGGCCACCAAGTCCGCCAACATGAGCCCCAGTCTTGTGGTCAATGCCAATGACGGTTTTGTGAACGTCATCAATGCCGGTAACGGCACCCGCCGTTATGCCTACATGCCTTCCAGCGCGCTGCCGTCTTTGCGCTACATCGCCGATACCGGGTACATCAACGGTGTCAGCCACAAGTTTCTGGTGGACGGGCAGGTGGGCGTGTTCGATGCACAACTCAACAGTGCCTGGAAAACCATGGCGCTGGGCGGAACCGGTGCTGGCGGACGGACGTTCTATGCGCTGCAACTGTTCGACGCCTCGGCAGGCAACGTGACCAAGGCACTGTGGGAGATCAGCGCGCCAGCCACCGCCAGTACCGCGAACGCTTTCAATGATCTGGGTTATGCCTACGCCCGTCCGGAGGTGGCACGCTTGGCCGACGGTCGATGGGCGGCGTTCATCTCCAACGGCTATGGCAGTAATTCGGGGGTTGCGGCTTTGTACGTGCTGGATATTCGCGATGGGTCGCTGATCAGGAAAATCGTCATCGACAGCACTGAAACCACCAACGGTTTGTCCTCAGTCGAGCTCAAGGTCAACTCACAGAATGTGGTGCAGGCGGCTTATGGTGGCGACTTGAAAGGGCGGTTGTGGAAGTTCGATTTGAGTAGCACCAGCACCGATAGCTGGGGAGTCGCATTTGGTGGCAAACCACTGTTTACCACCGCGGGTGGCGCCACACAGCCGATTACCGCGCAGCCATTGCTCGCGGACAATTCGTTGGGTGGCAAAGAGGTATTTGTCGGCACCGGCAAATTCAACGAGACCGCAGACAAGAGCAACAAGGATCTACAGGCGTTCTACGCGGTGTGGGACGCGGACGGTGGCTCCGGTCAGATCACCACGTCGAGTTTGCAGGCTCAGGCAATCACCGGGGTGTTTTCGGGGAGCTCTGGCCAATTCATTACCACCAGCCAGAACGAGGTGACTTATCCGGCGGAAAAGGGCTGGTATTTGCCGCTGGTGTATAACAGCGCGCTGACCGGCGAGCGAGTGATCAACCAGGCCAATCTGGTACTTGGACGGATCGTCTTTGCCACGGCCAGTGTCGATACCACGGACCCTTGCGCGAGCTTCGGTACCGGCAAACTGGTCGAACTCGATGCGTTCAGCGGTAAGATGCTCAATTACGCCGTGCTCGACAGCAATAACGACGGGTTGGTCGACAGCACCGATACGGTTTCCAGTGGGGTGATCTTTACCGGTGGCATTCCGACCCTGAACGCCATCGTCAATGGCGCAACCCGAAAAGTCGTGAGCGATTCCAGTGGCGGCATCACCACGCTGGTGGAAAAATCCGGCGGCGGCAGCCGTCGCATCATGTGGCGACAAATACAGTAAGCGAGAGTTGATGCATGCATAGATCCAACCGCGGTTTTACCCTGATCGAAATCATGATCGTGATTGCGATCATCGGGATTGTCATGACCATCGCCGCCCCGAGCTTCACCGAGTACTTGAAGAAGGGCCGTCGTACTGAAGTCGCCGGCCTGCTCTCCGAACAGTCGCAGATTCTTGAGCGTTTCTATTCGCAAAAAAATGCCTACACCGGTGCTGCCGGCCTGAGCCAAGGTAATGACTACTACACCATCACATCGACTTTGACCGACCAGACCTACCTGCTGACCGCCGTGCGCAAGGCTGGCACGAGCATGGCCACTGACAAGTGCGGAGATTTCACGATCACCAACACCGGTGTGCGTAGCATGGTCAATGCCGCTGCGGGCGTGACTACAAAGGATTGCTGGGGTCGCTGAGTTTTCTTTTCGGGCGCCTTTTGCGTCCTCTGTCTATTTATCGGTTGGATCAGAATATGACCAGGCAACAGCAAGTGGTGATCGTCGGTGGCGGGGTAATCGGTCTGCTGACGGCGTTCAATCTCGCGTCCGAAGTGCAGAGTGTTGTATTGCTGGATCGTTCGAACGTCGGTCAGGAGTCGTCCTGGGCAGGTGGAGGCATCGTATCGCCACTCTATCCGTGGCGTTATAGCCCGGCAGTCACCGCTTTGGCTCATTGGTCACAGGACTTTTATCCACAGCTGGGCGAACGCCTGTTTGCTGCCACCGGGGTCGATCCAGAAGTGCATACCACTGGCCTGTACTGGCTGGACCTGGACGACGAAGCCGAGGCGCTGGCTTGGGCTGCGCGGGAAAATCGTCCGTTGCGGGCCGTGGATATTTCGGCGGCTCACGACGCGGTGCCGGTGCTGGGTGGTGGCTTTTCCCGGGCCGTTTACATGGCCGATGTCGCCAACGTGCGCAACCCGCGCCTGGTGAAGTCGCTCAAGGCCGCGCTGCAGGCGCTGCCGAACGTGACGATTCATGAACAGTGCGAAGTCAGCGGATTTATTCGTGACGGCGACAAGATCGTCGGCGTGCAGACCGCCACAGGTGCTATCCAGGGTGATCAAGTCGTCCTGACCGCAGGTGCCTGGAGCGGTGACTTGCTCAAAACGCTCGATCTCACGCTGCCGGTCGAGCCGGTAAAAGGACAGATGATCCTCTACAAGTGCGCGGCGGACTTCCTGCCGAGCATGGTCCTTGCCAAAGGGCGCTATGCGATTCCCCGACGCGACGGGCATATTCTGATCGGCAGTACGCTGGAGCATGAAGGCTACGACAAGACGCCAACCGAGTCGGCACTTGA
This sequence comes from Pseudomonas sp., assembly GCF_050739655.1. Taxonomy (GTDB): domain Bacteria; phylum Pseudomonadota; class Gammaproteobacteria; order Pseudomonadales; family Pseudomonadaceae; genus Aquipseudomonas. The sequence continues at coordinate 12,039 of NZ_JBOIBY010000008.1, forward strand.
GAGCCTCAAGGCCTCGGCGGTGGAGTTGATTCCGGCGCTGGCCGACGCAGAAGTGGTAGGGCATTGGGCGGGTCTGCGCCCTGGCTCGCCCGAGGGTATTCCTTACATTGGTCGTGTACCGGGGTTTGACGGGTTGTGGCTCAACTGTGGGCATTACCGAAATGGGCTAGTGCTGGCGCCGGCGTCGTGCCAGTTGTTTGCCGATGTGATGCTGGGCAGGGCGCCGATTATTGATCCGGCGCCGTATGCGCCGATGGGGCGGATTTAAATCAAGATCAAAAGATCGCCGCCTGCGGCAGCTCCTACAGGGCAGTAATTGCTCCTGGAGCTACCGCAGGCTGCGATCTTTTAAGCTTCAGTCCAGCCCAAACTTCTTCAGCCGATAACGCATCGACCTGAACGATAGATTCAACCGCTGAGCCGCCGCCGTCCGGTTCCAGCGGGTTTCTTCCAGCGCCTGGAGAATCAGCTGGCGCTCGACGTTTTCCAGATACGCTTCCAGATTGTCGATCTGTGTCAGATCCGGCACCCCACCTTCCGGCGTGCAGTTACCTTCAGCCAGCCGCAGGTCGTCGGCTTCGATTTGTTTGTTTTCACAGAGGGTGTGAGCCCGCTCAAGCATGTTCTCCAGTTCACGTACATTTCCGGGGAAGCGGTAGCTTTTCAGCGCCTGGAGCGCCTGCGGGTGAAGTTTTGCAATCGGTTGGCCGGTGTCGGCCGCCAGACGCTTGAGCACCTGAGTTGCCAGCGGTTCGATGTCGTCACGGCGTTCGCGCAAGGGTGGAACCCGCAGTTCGATCACGTTCAAGCGATAGTACAAATCCTGGCGAAAGCGCTCAGCGGTGACTTCGGCACCGAGGTCTTTGTGAGTGGCGCAAAGAATGCGCACATCAACCACCATCTCCTGTTGCCCGCCGACACTGCGGATGGCTTTCTCCTGAATGGCCCGTAGCAGTTTGACCTGCATGGGTAGTGGCAGGTCGGCCACTTCGTCGAGGAACAGCGTGCCGCCGTGGGCGGCCTGAAACAGGCCCGGTTTATCTTCGATGGCACCACTGAAGCTGCCTTTGCGATGGCCGAAAAACTCGCTTTCCATCAGCTCCGACGGAATCGCTCCGCAGTTGACCGGAATGAATGCCTGGTTGGCACGCGGGCCGCGGTCATGGATCAGCCGAGCGACCAATTCCTTGCCGCTACCGGATTCGCCGCTGATGTACACCGGAGCCTGGCTGCGTGCCAGTTTGTCGATTTGTTTGCGCAAATTGCGCATGGGCAATGAGTCGCCGAGCAAGCGCCGATCGATGGCGACGCCGGGGGCGGGCAGGAGCAGGGCGCTGGTGACCAGTTCTCGCAGGCGGCCCAGATCCACCGGTTTGCTGAGGAAGTCGAAGGCGCCGGCCTTCAGCGCATTGATCGCCGTGTCGACATTGCCATAAGCGGTGATCATGGCTACCGGGGTTTGTGGATAGCGTCGCTGGATATGTTGCACCAGTTCCAGGCCGGTGCCGTCCGGCAGGCGCATGTCGGTCAGGCACAGGTCGAACGGCTCGCGCTTGAGCAGGGCCAGGGCCTCGCCAGCGTTGCGCGCACTGTAGGTATCGAGTTTCATCCGTCCCAGGGTGATTTCCAGGAGTTCGCGGATGTCCGGTTCGTCGTCGACGATCAGGACTTTTTGCCGTGGGCTCATGTTCAACCTTGTTTGCGTCCGTGAGCAAAGGTGATGCGAAAGCAGCCGCCGCCTTGGCGTGGCTTGAAGTCTAGGCGGGCCTGATTGCTTTCGCACAGCTCGCGGGACAGATACAGCCCAAGGCCCGTGCCCTGGTGACTGGTGGTGAAGAAAGGTTCGAACAGTTGCGCCTGATGGTCGGGCGCCACACCGGAACCGTCATCGAGGATTTCGAGGATCGGTAACTGGCTGTCGGGATCGATGAACAATTCAAGCCAGACCTGCGCCAGCTCGTGGTGTTGCGCGCTGTGGCGCCAGGCATTGCGTATCAGGTTGTCGATAATCTGCTGCAGTTGGTTCGGGTCCATCAAGGTCTTGAAGTCCCCGTCGCCAATGTTCAGGTGAATCTGCTGGCGCTCGGTCGCGCCCTCGCCGGTTTCGGTGACGAACTGTTGCAGCCACGGCTTCAGATCGAGCCGCCGGGGCACGGTTTGCTGGCGGCGGGACAGTTGCAGGACGTTTTCGATTACCCGATTCATTCGCTGAGAGTGGTCTTGAATAATCTGCGTCAGACGTTGATCGGCGCTGTTGAGTTCCTCAGATTCTCGCAATAGCTGAGCGGCATGACTGATGGCGCCCAATGGGTTGCGGATTTCATGGGCGATGCCAGCGGTCAGACGCCCAAGCGCCGCGAGTTTTAGTTGTTGGGCTTGCTGTGCGATTTGGGCGATATCTTCGAGAAATATTAGGGTCTGGTGTTGCGGGCTTGTGTCCAGGGCAATGAAACTGGGTTGCAGCTCAACGCCACTATTGGCGGCTTTCAAGCTTTGGGGGCGCAGTGTCGGGTTGCTGAGCCACAGATGCAGGCGGTCGACGAGCGAAGGGAAATGCTCGTCGATCAGAAGACCTTCAAGGCGGTCGCGGCCTAGCAGGGTCAAGGCGCTGTGATTGGCTAACTGCACGCGCCGCTGATCGTCGAGTACCAGGATGCCGGTGCGCATGCGATGCAGAATCAGCCCATTGAGGGCTTCGAGGCCGATGACTTCGCTGGTTTTTTGCTCCGCCAGGGATTCGCTGACTTGCAGGCGCCTGATCAGGCCTTGCACCAACAGTGCCGCCGCAAAGCACAGGGCGCCGAGCGTGCCGACCTGCAGATAGTCGTTGGAGTTGGCGGTATGGTTGAGACTCAGCAGGAAACTTGAAGTGACGATGCCCAGCGCACCGACGGCTGCGATCAGCAGGCCAATTTGCCGTCGCAACAAGGTATTGCTGATGGCAATCGAGACGATCAGTAAATTGCCAATGGCGCTGGCCACTCCGCCAGCGGCATGGAACAACCCGCATAACAGCAGCACGTCGACCAGCGCCAGGCTGAACAGTTGGGCCGGGCGGCGAGTGTTCTCCAGGAACACCACCAGCAGAATATTCAGTACCAGGTAGAGCCAGCTTCCAGTGCGCAGCAGATCGTCATTGGCGGACGTCAGCAACCGGTTGTCCATGTTGCTGGAAATCAGCAACACCAAAGTGATGCCGACGCTCAAACGGTACAGATGATAGAGGCGCAGCAATCGCTGGGCCTGATTGCCGTCGTGACTGGGCGCCTCAGCGATCACTGGAACCGGGGCCTTGCTCGAGGTGAGCCTGGCTGCAATACCACTTCTGTTGAAGACTCAACGCACGGTCACGGGGCAGGTGTACGCCGCAATGGGCACAGCGGACCATCGGCGCCGCTTCCAGCTCGGCAGTGGACTTGGGGGCGGAAGCCTGGCCCTTGTACTTGCGCCAGAACCACACGGCGGCGGCAATCACGGCGATCCAGAATAATAAACGAAGCATGATGAGCGGCTTTCTGACGGATGAAACGGCAGTTTAGCCGGGGACATCACAGGCGCACAGCGCAATTGCGAATCACAAAAATACGGCAATAAAAAAGGTTAGAGCCTAAAGCCACTCAGTTAATGGTTTGACTTACAGATCGTTCCCACTCGCAGCGAGAGGAATGCCTCAAGGGACGCTCCGTGTTCGGCTCTTGATTGGAACGCAGAGCGTCCCCGGCTGCATTCCCACGCGGAGCGTGGGAACGATCAACGGCAATAAAAAAGGTTCTTCACGGATTGCCGGGAAAGTCGCTCTTGATCTTCATGAAAAAGAATTCGCTGTCCCGGTAGCCGTAGGCCATACGCTTAATCACCTTGATGCGGTTGTTGATCCCCTCCAGTTGACCGGTGTGCATCGGCCAGCGAACCCTGCTCAAAATG
>NZ_JBOIBY010000009.1:0-26456 GCF_050739655.1 Pseudomonas sp.
GCCTTCGGCAGCTCCTACTGGGATCGGTGTAGGAGCTGCCGAAGGCTGCGATCTTTTGATCTTTACTCCAAACTCGGCAATTCACGCAGAAGCCACTATCGTTTTTCAATCGAAATTCTCAGGACTACACTAGATCACAACTTTCCACCATTGAGGCCCTGCCCATGCAACTCTCCCCTTTTCACTTGGCCATTCCTGTTTATGACCTGGCGGCAGCGCGACACTTTTATGGTTCGGTGTTTGGACTAGAGGAAGGTCGATCCAGCGATCATTGGGTCGATTTCAATTTTTTCGGTCATCAACTGGTGATCCACCTAGCGCCGAAAAACGCCTCACAAGAAGCCGCCCACACCAACGCCGTCGACGGCCATGACGTGCCGGTGCCACATTTTGGCGTGGTGCTGGGGATGGCGGAATGGGAAGCGCTGGCCGAGCGTTTGCAATCCCTGGGTACGCGCTTCGTGATTGAGCCGGGGATACGTTTTCAAGGCTTGGTGGGTGAGCAGGCGACGATGTTTTTGTTTGATCCCTGCGGCAATGCGCTGGAGTTCAAGGCGTTCAAGGATATTGGGCAGTTGTTTGCCAAATAAGGTGGTGACTGGCAGGCCGCCTTCGCGGGCAAGCCCGCTCCCACATTGTCCCGCGAAGAGGCCCGCCACCAAACCACAACACTACCGGCCTAACGCCCTCTCAGCCTCCACCAACAGCTCTTCCACCGAATCATGTTGCTCAGGGTCATACTCAATCTGCCCAATGCTGAAGCGAATGCCATACCCGCGATGCGCCATGGTATTGCGCTCATCGAGCATTTCCTTGAGGCGCGCCTCGATGGCCGTGACATCCACACCACAACAGCCAGTGAGCAAGGCGACAAAGGTGGCGCCTTCCAGCCGGCCGATCACATCGCTTTCCCGGAAACCGATGTTCAGCACATCAGCGAAGGTTTTCAGCGCATGATCGCCTTCAGTCCGGCCAAACAGGTAGTTGATGCGCTTGAACTCTTCGAGGTTGAAAAACAGCAGTGTGGCCGGCCTGCCCAATCGTTGACAGGCATCGAGCCCCAGTTCAGCCAGGGCAATGAAGCCGTGACGGTTGGGCAACAACGTCAACTCATCCATGCTCGCCATCTGCACGCCGATCAGTTCCTGTTCGGCCTTGCGGGCCATATCCCGCAGCAGTTCGCGCTCCTGTTGTGGCGTCCCTGCACATTCGCATGTCTTGTGCGGTTTGCCTGAGGTCAGCATCGGATACTCCTTGGGTGGTTATAGTTTTTAGAGTCCTCGATAGCGGTTTGACTCCGGATTCATTGACCGATGGTCATGTACCGGCCAACGGGCATGGCCCTCCAGCGCCCGCCCACAGTTTGAATTGCGCAACGAAAATGTCATGGGGCACTGGCACCGGCGCACGATCGCCGCCCGGATTCCAGCCCCACAACACCAGTTTGTCGTCGCTGACATGCTTGATCAGCGCTGCGAAATCCCGATCACCGTTGCGTGCCCGATCCTTGATCATGCTGCACAGTTGGTCGGGTGGCAGACCGATCCAGGCCATCTTGTGCGCTGCCGGTGGCAAGCTCCAATGCGGCGCTCCCGGTGGCGAATCAGGGCCGTAGCTGGCCGGCGGATTGGCTTCACCATGGCAACTGGCGCAAGGCAAACCGGCCGCACCCTTACCGTCCATGCCGCGCACGACGTTCATCCCGTGGGGCGTTCCGGCATCGAACTGCAAGGGTGAATCGCCTGGAATGTGGCAATTTTGGCAACGGGGGCTCTGAAAGACCTTCTGCACCGTGCCGAAGGCCTTCACTGCTTCCTTGTCATCGGCGAATAGCTGCGTTGCATAGATAAAAAGGCAAATCAGCAGGATCGAGCCGAGTAACCAGTGATGTCGCCTCATCTCACACCCCCGACAATTGCAGCGGCAATTCCCGCAGGCGCTGTCCGGTCAAGGCGAAAACCGCGTTGGCCACCGCCGGCGCAGTGGGCGGAACTCCCGTTTCGCCAATGCCGCCGGGTTTATCGCTACTGGGCACGATGTGCACTTCAACCACCGGCATTTCGTTGAGTCGCAGCACCTGGTAGTCGTGGTAATTGGATTGCACGACCTGGCCATCCTTGAAGGTCAGCTGACTGTGCAAGGTAAAACCGAGCCCAAAGGCAATGCCTGACTCCATCTGTGCGGCGATGCTCTGCGGATTTACCGCAATCCCGCAATCCACCGCGCACACCACGCGATGCACGCGAATCGCCAGGTTGTCCTGGGACACCTCCGCCACCTGCGCTACGTAACTGCCGAAAGACTCATGCACCGCCACGCCCAAGGCATGGCCGTCCGGCAGAGGCGCCGACCAGTTGGCTTTTTCCACCGCCAGGTTCAACACGCCAAGATGGCGTGGATGCTCCTTGAGCAGCGTTCGTCGGTACTCCACCGGGTCCTTGCCTGCCGCGCTGGCCAGCTCATCGATCAACGACTCCATGACGAAAGCCGTGTGAGTGTGCCCAACCGAACGCAACCACAGCACGCTGATGCCGGTTTGTGGCGAGTGCAGGTCAACCTGATGGTTGGCCATCGCCTCAAGGTAGGGGCTGTCCACCACGCCTTCGACCGATGTTTTATCGATGCCATTCTTGACCATGGTGGCTTCGAGCGAAGTGCCGGCCATGATCGACTGGCCGACCAGCACATGCTTCCACGCTACCGGAAGGCCATCGGCACCCAGCCCAACCTGCGCCTGATGCAGGAACGCCGAGCGGTAATAACCGCCACGGATATCGTCCTCCCGCGCCCACACGGTCTTCACCGGCCCACCAGCTGCCTTGGCCACCTGCACCGCTTCGGCGACAAAGTCCGAGGTCGGGTTGGCCCGCCGGCCAAACCCGCCGCCAAGGAACTCGGTGTGGATCTGAACCTGCTCGGGTTTGAGCCCGGTAATTTTCCCGACGATCATCTGATCCAGGGTTTGGAACTGGGTACCGGTCCAGATCTCGCATTTGTCCTTGGTGATGCTGACGGTACAGTTGAGCGGCTCCATCGGCGCATGAGCCAGATAAGGCACGCTGTATTCCACATCGAGTTTTTTCGCCGCCTTTGCCAACGCAGCCATGGCATCACCCGACTTGCTCGCGGGCATCCCGGGTGTGGCGGCAAGTTTGCGAAAGCTCTCCAGCAGTTTCTGACTGTCGAGCCCCGCGTTCGGTCCCAGGTCCCATTCGACGTTCAATGCATCGCGCCCCAGTTTCGCCGCCCAGTAGTGATCCGCGATCACTGCCACGCCCGTCGGCACCTGCACCACTTTGTGCACGCCGGGCACCGCCAATGCGTCGGCGCCTTCGAAGGATTTGACCTTGCCGCCAAAAACCGGTGCACGGGCAACCATCGCCGTCATCAAGCCGTCGAACTGCACATCCATGCCGAACTTCGCGCGACCGGTGATTTTCTCTGGCGTGTCCAGCCGCTTGGTGGGTTTACCAATGAGTTTCCAGTCCTTGGCTTCCTTGAGCTTGATGGACGCGGGGGCCGGCACCGGCAGCTTGCCGGCATCATCGGCCAACTCACCGTAGGTGGCGCGCTGGTCACCGGTAATCACCACGCCCGACTCGGTGAGAATCTGCGAAGGTGGCACGTTAAAGCGCTTGGCAGCCGCCTCGATCAACATCAACCGCGCCGCCGCGCCGGCCTGGCGATAACGGTCGAACTCCATCCAGGTCGACGTCGAACCACCGGTGATCTGCATACCGCCAAACCCCGGCAAGCCGTAATCGGCGGCCGAGGCTGGCGCATGCTCGACCTTGATCTTCGACCAGTCGGCATCCAGTTCTTCGGCGATCAACATGGTCAGCCCGGTCCAGATGCCCTGGCCCATTTCCGAATGACCGAGCAGAACCGTGACGCTGTTGTCATTGCCAATGCGCAGGAAGGCATTGGGTGCGAACACGTTGCCCTGGTTCTCGGCGGCCATGGCAAAACGATGGGCACCGGGAATGACAAACGCCACCACCAGCCCACCGCCCAACACAGCCGAGCCCTTGAGGAAGCCGCGACGCGATACCGGATTAAGACTGTCCATTGCCCACCTCAACCCAACTCGGCGGCGCGTTTGACCGCGGCGCGAATTCTTGGATAGGTGCCGCAGCGGCAGATATTGCCTGACAGCGCTTGATCGATGTCTTTATCCGTCGGCTTGGGAATCTTCGCCAATAATGCCGCAGCCGACATGATCTGCCCCGATTGGCAGTAACCGCACTGCACCACATCGAGCTCGGCCCAGGCTTGCTGTACCGGGTGTGAACCGTCGGTGGACAGGCCTTCGATAGTGAGAATTTTCTGCCCGTGGGCCACCGCCGTGGCAGGCGTGATACAGGAACGCAGCGGCGCCCCGTCGACATGCACGGTGCAGGCACCGCACTGCGCCATGCCACAACCGAACTTGGTCCCGGTCAGATGCGCCACATCACGCAAGACCCACAGCAACGGCATGTCGGCGGGGACATCCAGCTCCTGATCCTGGCCATTGATGTTGAGGGTCAGCATGGCGAAGCTCCTCAGACTCACGGTGTTCTGAAGGGGCGCTGCTGTGGCAATCGAGAACCTACGCGCGCCTCGGGTTATTACTTCAGCTAAGCGCAATTTGACCTGAGGGCCGCAGGGTATCGACCACCGGTCACCAAAAGGCCGTCTTCGCGAGCAAACTGGCACACAAAAACCGGGGATATCTGCAAAAAAATGGTTGGCTGTGCGGCCGCTATCGCTGGCAAGCCAGCTCCCACAGGGGTTGTGGTGGTCCGCAGAATCGGGTTGGCTGGTGGGACGTCATCGCTGGCAGGCCAGCTCCCACAAGGGACCGAGTGCAGCCGTGAAATCGGGTCGGCTGTCAGGCCGTCTTCGCTGGCAAGCCAGCTCCCACAGAAAAGCACAAGCACGGCGAACAGCTCTTGCTTCTCACCACTCAGGCCGAGCGTTAGCTCGCCTGCAGCTCTTGATCTTGATCCACCCGCCCCCTCGGCAGGCTGAGTGGAGGCGTTCATCCGGGGGTTAGGCGCGCAGCGCCGTGCGGCGAAGCCGCACACATCGAGAGGATGTGCAGCGCAGCAAACCGGAGGCGATGCCCCCGGATGGACACCGGAGCGAGGGAACACCGAGCCTAAGCGAGGTGCCGTACGTCAGGGGATAAAAGCGCTTGGTTACTTGGCGCTTTTCCAAGTAACCCGCTGTAAAAGCGGAACCATAAGTAGCCGTTACCGCAGCAATGGATATGTACCCTGAAACAGGCCGCTCAACCCGCGCAAAGCGCAGTAGTGACTAAGCCCATATCCTCCCGAGGATGCGCCCCAAAGTACTGTCGATAGCAACGAAAGAAATGTTGCACCGAGACAAATCCACACCCATGAGCGACATTCGACAGAGACTGCTCACCGGCTCGCAGCAACCGACGTGCCTGTTGCAGCCGCAAATCCAGGTAATGTCGCGACGGCGAACAACCCAGGCTGCTCTTGAACAGCCGCTCCAGATGCCGCCTGGAAATGCCCATGGCGTCGGCCAGTTCATCGATACCCAGCGTCTGCTTCAAGTGTTCGCCCATCAAAGCCAGTGTCGCCTGAAGCTTTTCCGGGGCGTCATGCACGGGCAATAACGGCCGAGCCTGGCGTGCCGCGTGTTTTTCCATTCGCAGGATCAAGCCACGGCCATGGGTCCGGGCGAGAAGTTCGTGCATCAACCCTTGAACGGATTGCGGACCGACACAGGTCATTCGCTTGCGGTCGACGCAAAACGGCGCAGCCACGGGCGTCAACTCGCTCAATGCAGCAGATGTCATTGATGCAATGGGCTCCGGCAAGCTGCAGCGGAAACCCTCCAGAGCGCCAATCTGCGCCAACAACCAACCGGCCTTGCCCAGCGCCCCCAGGCCGACAGGTTGCGCCGCCCAGTAGATCAATTGCGCACGCAGCTCCGGATGCTCTGTTTGAAGGTGCGGGTTGTCGCCACCGCAGAGGATCAACACATCGAGCCGGTGCACCTGATCCAGTCGCGCGGTGGTGGTTGCGATGCCATTGCCGGCCTTCAGCGGCTGCCCCTCCAGGCTAAGTATTTGCCACTCGCAAACGCTGCGCCCGGCCAACTGATTGGCAAGTCGCAAGGGTTCCAGCGCATTGGCCAAGGCATAAAAATCGAAGTCGTCCATCAACCAGAAACCGATTCGCAGCATCGGTGCTTGAGGCTGGCCGGATTCAGTCAGTTGCATCATGTCGGCTCTCCGGGAACTGGACGGGCCGACCTGAACAACTCAAAAAAACTGATAGCCATCGTCGATCTCCGCACCACTTCAAACGTTCAGGAATTCACCTGATTGTCGGCGTCAGAAGTTATGAGCAGATGTCAGATTTCGACCCCTAAATGCTCGCCACTACCGAGGGCGCTCGTCGTCCACACATATTGTGCCTGGCAAAGCCCTGTAGGAGCTGACAAGTGAAACGAGGCTGCGATCTTTTGATTTTGTTTGAAAGCAGGATCACAGCCTGCGGCAGCTCCTACACGGAGGCATGGCGTTAACACAGGGTGGGATAGATGACTTATCCAGTGTCGCTCGCTACCCTTGCACACAGCGTCGCCCGACACTACTCAAGGTCAAACCACATCTCATCCAGACGAGCCATCCCATGAAATCCCCCGCTGGTTTACTGCTCTCGGCTATCGAACTGGACCGTGAAAGCGCCATCCCGTTGTACCGCCAGCTGTATCTGCAAATTCGCAAACAGATACTCGGTGGCAGGCTCCAGGGCGGCGTGCGTCTGCCGTCGACGCGGACCTTGAGCAAGGAACTGGCCCTGTCGCGGATCACCATTCTCAATGCCTTCGATCAGTTGATCGCCGAAGGTTTCCTGGCTTCGCGCAGCGGTGCGGGTACCTATGTCGGCGATGAGTGGGAAAACCGGGGTGCCAGTGATGAGCAAAAGCCTCAGCCGCCGCGCCTGTCCGACCTGAGCCAGTCCATGCTGTCGCTGCGCAGCGATCATTTTCGCGGGATGTCCTACGCCGAATGGGACCCCGCGACCCCGACTTCATTCCTGCCCAGCCACAGCACCTACGACGCATTCCCGCAAGCCATCTGGCGGCGCCTGATGAACCGCCACCTGCTCAAGCCGACCAAGGCCATGCTGGGCTACGGCGAACTGCAAGGCTTGCTGGGGTTTCGTACAGCGATTGCCGAGTACGTCTTCGATGCCCGTGGCATCGACTGCGATGCAGGGCAAGTGGTCATCGTTTCCGGCGCGCAGCAAGCGTTCAACCTGTTGGGCATGTTGCTGCTCAATCCTCAGGACAGTGTCTGGATGGAGGACCCGGGGCACATCGCTGCGCGCATTGCCTTGCAGGCCCAGGGCGCGCGGATTGTGCCCCTTCGCGTCGATGAACAGGGAATCGATGTCGAGCAAGGCCTTGCAGAGTGTCCCGACGCCCGCCTCGTGTTCACCACCCCTTCGCGCCAGCACCCCTTGGGCGTCACCTTGAGCTATGCGCGGCGTCAGGCCCTCATCGACTGGGCCGCGCAGCAGCAGAGCTGGATCATCGAGGACGACTGCGACAGCGAATTTCGCTACAGCGGCCGCTTGCTCCCGGCGCTCTATGCCATGGACCAGATGGCCCGGGTGATCTACGTCGGCACCTTCAGCAAAGTCCTGTTCCCGTCGCTGCGACTCGGTTACGTGATCCTGCCGCACGCCCTGGTCGAGCCCTTCTGCACCCTGCGCGCGGTCATGGATCGCAGCCCGCCCACGGTGCTTCAGGCGACCACCGCGGACTTCATGATCGAAGGTCATTTCCTGGGACACATCCGCCGCATGCGCGCGTTGTACCAGGCGCGCCAGCAAGCGTTGGTCGAACAGCTGGAAAAGCAGATTGGCGGCTTTTTCAGGATCACTCCGGTGGAAGCCGGCATGCACCTGATCGCCTGGCTGCCCCCCGAGCTCGATGACAATGCCATCGCCAAGGAACTGGCCCGGCACAACATCCATACCTATGCCCTGAGCGACTATCGCATCGAACATGCCCTGCCGCCGGCCCTGTTGATCGGTTTTGCCGGCACGCCTGAGCATCAGGCCGCTGAGCGCGTCGAGGCGCTGGCTCGGGCCTTGCGCGCCATGGGGCATCTGCCTGCGGTCACTTGAAGGCGCAAGTGGTCTTATTAAATAGCTGATAGTGGATCTATCGAGAGTTCCTGACTGGCGCGATAAAGACTGCGCCGGGAGACCCGGTGTCTGAACCAGGAACGACTCTGATGAATAACAAGATCCAGGAACGATTCAGCGCGCTGCTGAACCACAACGTGACCGAGGACGGGGCGGCCCCCGAACTGACCGAGGCGCTTGCCCGACAGTTGCTCGAACGCCTGGGGCAAATGCGCCTGTTTGCCCATGCCTACCCGTTGCTGACCAACCTCACCCACGGCCGTGTCACCCCGGCCGACCTGCTCGACTACGCCTATCGCCATGAGTTGCAAGGGCTGAGCCTGCACTTGCTCGATGGCGAGGAAAACAGTCTGAGCCAGATGTCACCCGCGCAATTGCAGGCGTTTGCCGACAAGGCCACGGCCCTGGGGCTGGATGTGCACCTGGAAATCAGCAGTACGCTGAAAAAGGATGTCGACCAGGTGATCGCCATCGCCCTCGCCCTGGGCGTGCGTAACATCCGTGTCTATTCGCGTTACGAGGGTGCGCTGTCGCGGGTCATGGACATTATCGAGACCGACCTGCACTACCTCGCGCAGCAGGCCGACGAGCATGATCTGTACTTTGATTTCGAGCAGCATGAAGAACTCAAGAGCGACGAGATCGCGCAACTGCTGAACCGTGTGAACCACCCTCGCCTGCATGCCCTGTTCGACTTCGGCAACATGATCAACGCCTGCGAACAGCCCTTGCAGGCCCTGCGCAACCTGGCGCCGCACATTCGCCAGACTCACCTTAAAGGTGTTCGCGTGGTCCCCGAGCACAATGGTTTCGGCCATTACGGCGTGCTGCAAGGCAGCGCCGAAGACGATCTGCCCAGCGCGCGCATGCTGTTCGAACTGTTGATGCTCGGTGACACCGCCCCGCAGGTGATCGCGTTCATTCTCGAACAGGAAAATCACTATGTGGCCCCGGCCTTCCGCCAGACCGATGAAGCGAACGACCCGTTCATTGCCTACCGGGAAATGAGCGACACACCCCTGCCGGCTGGTTTTTCGCTGGAACGAATGCTGGCCGACGAACACCGCTGGGCCAACAACCAGGTGGCCTATGTCCGCGGCCTGCTGGCCGAAATGCGCACCCTGGCCGAATTGACCCTGGCGACTGCCAGCCACGCCTGACCCGACGACCCGATACGCCCGGAGAACAATAATGACAATGCAAAACAAGGCCAAATGGCTCAGATTCCTGATCCTCATCCTCGGTGGCGGCACCATCTACAAACTGGCGAACCTCAAGGACGCCTTCTATGTGCCCATGCAGGAATTCATGGGTTTGAGCCACACTGAAATCGGCATGTTGCTAAGCGCCAACGCTATCATCGCCACGGCACTGTTTATCGTCGGCGGCCTGCTCGCCGACCGCTACGACACACGCAAGCTGATCCCCCTGGGCCTGATCGGCACGGGTAGCCTGGGGCTGTACCTGGCGACCTTTCCGCCTTTCAGCAACCTGCTGATCGTATTCAGCCTGCTGGCCGTGTGTGCCGATTGCATCTTCTGGCCCTCGCTGCTCAAGGCCATTCGCAACCTGGGTGACGACCAGGAACAAGGCCGGCTGTTCGGCCTGCTGGAAGGTGGGCGCGGTGTGGTCGATACCCTCGTCGCGTTTTCCGCGCTGGGCGTGTTCGTCGCCATGGGCTCGGGCGAAGCCGGCCTGAAGTCGGCGATCCTGTTTTACTCGGTCATCGACATCCTGGCCGGCACCCTCACCTGGTTCCTGCTCAAGGCCGGCAATACGCAGTCGGTGGCCAAGCCGAAGAACGGCCTGGGCAACCTGATGGAAGCGATCAAGGTGCCGGGTATCTGGCTGGTCAGCCTCAATGTGTTCATGGTCTACATCGTCTACTGCGGCCTGACCTATTTCATTCCCTACCTCAAGGAAATGTACGGCCTGCCCGTGGCACTGGTTGGCGCCTACGGCATCATCAACCAGTACTTCCTGAAGATCCTCGGCGGCCCCGCTGGCGGCTTCATCGCCGATAAAAAGTTCAAGAGCACCAGCCGCTACCTGAAGTGGGCATTCCTGGCGTTGCTGCCGCTGATGGCCGTGATCATCCTGATCCCGAAAAACCCAAGCTTCATCTACGCCGGCATGGCCGCGACCCTGTCCTTCGCCCTGATCGTCTTCTCGATGCGCGGCGTCTTCTGGGCGCCCATGGGTGAAGTGGGCATTCCCCAACACATCACCGGCTCGGCCTTCGGCATCGGCTGCCTGATCGGCTATGCCCCGGGCATGTTCGCCTACGTGATCTACGGCTCGATCCTCGACCACTTCCCCGGTCAGCAGGGCTATAACTACGTGTTCAGCTTGATGAGCGTGTTGGCGGTTGTTGGTTTCATGGTGTCGAGCCTGCTCTATCAAAGCGTGCGCAGGAAAACGGCTGCCTCCGGCACGGCGAGCCCGGCGCAAGCTTGATCCCACGAGCCTGGATGTTGCGTCCTGTCAGATAACACGCGTTATCGTTGACGACCATCGCGAGCAGGCTCGCTCCCACAGTTTGATTGATGTCGGACACAAATTTAGTGTCCACCACCGATCCACTGTGGGAGCGGGCTTGCCCGCGATGAGGCCATCACATTCAACATCGATGGCATCTGACACGCCGCCTTCGCGGGCAAGCCCGCTCCCACAGTTTGATCGTCGTGCACAAATTCCGTGTTCACCGCAGATCCCTGTGGGAGCGGGCTTGCCCGCGATGAGGCCGGCACATTCAACATCGATGGCGTCTGACACGACGCCATCGCGGGCAAGCCCGCTCCCACAGTTTGATCGTTGTCGTACACAGATCTTGTGGTCACAGCAGATCCCCTGTGGGTTGCCGATTACTTCTGCGCCAACAACTCCTTGCGCGTCGCCTTTTCGTGTTTCATTGCCGCGATCTCACGCTCGCAGGCTTCTACATCAAAGGACTTGTCCCACTTTGCAATGGCGATGGTGCCGATGCCGTTACCAATCAGATTGGTCACTGCCCGTGCTTCGTTGAGGAATCGGTCGATGCCCAACAGCAGTACCAGGCCCACCAGGGGAATGGAGTGGATGGTGGTGAGCGTTGCAGCGAGCGTTACGAACCCTGCACCTGCCACGCCCGCCGAGCCTTTGGATGTCAGCAGGAATACGCCCAACAGAATCATCTGATCCATGAAGGTCAGGGGTGTATTGGTCGCCTGTGCGATAAAGATGGCCGCCATCGTGAGGTAGATGCAGGTGCCATCCGCGTTGAAGGTGTAGCCGGTCGGCAGCACCATGCCAACCACTGATTTTTTGCAGCCGAGCTTTTCAAGCTTCACCATCATTCGTGGAAGCACCGCCTCGGTCGAACAGGTTCCGAGCGTGATCAGAATCTCGTCCTTGAAGTAGCGAAGAAACTGCATCAGCGGCATGCCGGACCATCGGGCAACCGTGCCCAGGACCATGACGATGAATATCAAGGTCGTGATGTAGAGCGCTACCAGCAACTGGCCGAGCGACAACAAGGTGCCAATCCCGTATTTGCCAATCGTGAACGCCATGCCGGCACCGGCACCAATCGGCGCCAGGCGCATGACCATTGCCACAATCTTGAACAGGCCCTGCAGGAACAGATCGATGGTGTTTATCAGCGGCTTGCTGGTTTCGCCCATTTGAACCAGGGCGACGCCCATCAGGACCGAAAGCAGGATGACCTGGAGCATGACGCCATTGGAGAAGGCACCCAGAAAGGTAGGCGGGATGATATTGAGAAAGAAATCGACGGTACCGCCCTGCTCACTGGCGGCCTGGCTGTATTTGCTGATGGCGCTTGCATCGAGTGCGCTGGCGTTGATGTTCATTCCAACGCCAGGTTTGACGATGTTGACCACAATCAGGCCGACGACCAGGGCAATGGTTGAAAGAATCTCGAAGTAGAGCAGCGCTTTCACGCCAATTCGCCCCACCTCCTTGATACTGCCCATCTTTGCGATACCCACGACGACCGTACCGAAAATAATGGGCGCCAACAGCATCTTGATCAGCTTGATAAATCCGTCGGCGAAGGGTTGAAGCTTGGCTCCGAAGTTCGGCATGAAGTAACCAATCGCCGCACCGATCACGATGCCTATCAGTACTTGCACATACAGCTGGCTGTACCAGCGGGACTTGGAATTTTCCACGGAAGCACCTCATTTTATTGTTGTGATGGGCATGTGGCTTGGCGTCAGCATGGGACGCCTGATACTGCGGCCTCCGTCAAAGAGGCCGCAGCTGGAGAGCGATCAGCCCTCGCCCAACTCACGCATGACTGCGTACAAGGCGGACTTGGCTTCGAAGCCGACGCCTGGAATATCCGGCAGGCCTACATAACTGTTTTCCACGCGGATCCCGTCAGCGAAGCCGCCGAAAGGCTGGAACACATCCGGGTAAGATTCATTACCGCCCAGGTGCAGACCCGCAGCGATGTTCAGGGACATCTGGTGGCCACCGTGGGGCACGACGCGGCGCGAAGACCAACCCATTTCTTCCATCACCTTCAGGGTGCGCATGTACTCCACCAGCCCGTAGGACAGTGCACAGTCAAACTGCAGATAGTCGCGATCAGGGCGCATACCCCCGTGGCGCAGCAGGTTGCGAGCGTCCTGGTGGGAGAACAGGTTTTCACCGGTCGCCATCGGCAGTTCGTAGTGATTGGCAAGCTCGGCCTGCAACGCATAGTCCAGCGGATCGCCGATTTCTTCGTACCAGAAGAGGTTGTACTTCTTGATGGCTTCCGCATACGCGATAGCGGTCTTCAGATCGAAACGGCCATTGGCATCCACCGCCAGTCGACGACCGTCCCCCACCACTTCCAGAACCGCTTCGATGCGACGGATATCCTCATCCAGCCCCACCGCACCGATCTTCATTTTGACCACGTCGTAGCCGCGATCCAGATAGCTCTGCATTTCGGCCTTGAGCTTGGTCTGGTCTTTGCCTGGGTAGTAATAGCCACCCGCCGCATAGACCCACACCTTGTCGTCTGCCACGCCGTCACGGTAACGATCGGCCAACAGGCGATACAGCGGCTTGCCTTCAATCTTGGCCACGGCATCCCATACCGCCATGTCGATGGTACCGACTGCGACTGAGCGCTCGCCGTGACCACCTGGCTTTTCGTTGGTCATCAGGGCTTTCCAGATGGCGAACGGGTCAAGGTTATTGTTCTCATGATCGATGAGCGTATCCGGGTCAGCTTCTGTGATACGCGCCAGGAAGCGATCACGCATCAGTGCGCCTTGACCATAGCGACCGTTCGAGTTGAAGCCGTAACCGATGACAGGTTTACCATCGCGAATCACATCCGTGACGACAGCGACGACCGAGCAGGTCATTTTCGAAAAGTCGATGTAGGCATTGGCGATCGGGGACGCGATAGAAACTGTTTTTTCACGGATATCTACGATGCGCATGACGGGTTCCTCTTGTTGTAGGTGGCCCCACGTTATGCTTTGCGATGAACCCCGCCCAATGCTATTAATGCCGCGCCCTATGCACAGGAGGCATTGCCCTTGGAACTCGTCTGGCTCGAAGATTTTTCAGCGCTTGCCGAATACGGCAGCTTCGTTCGTGCCGCTGAAGCGCGTCACGTTACCCAGCCAGCCTTTAGCCGCAGAGTCCGTTCGCTGGAGAATTGGATGGGGGTCGAGTTGTTCGTGCGCACGCCTCAAGGCGCGACGCTGACCGAGGCTGGAAGGCAGATTTTGCCCAGCGCCCAGGAGGCTGCAAGACGTTTGTACAGGTTGCGCACTGAGGCACAGGAAGTAGCAGGCACGGCTGCCAAGACCCTGCAATTTGCAGCCACTCACTCCTTGTCATTCACGTTTTTTCCAAGATGGCTGCGGAGCACCGAGAATGGCGCGCCGATAGATGCGGTGCGCTTGCACTCGGACAGCATGGCGGTGTGCGAACAAATGCTCATCCATGGCCAGGTCCAGTTCCTGCTTTGCCATCGCCACCCCGACGTCCCACCGCTATTGGCCCCGGATCAATTCATTGGCAAAAAGGTCGGCGAAGATGTACTCGTGCCGCTGGCAAGTGCCTCTGCCGATTTTGGTACCTCACCCGCAACACTGCCCTACCTGGCCTACACCCAGGAATCCGGCCTGGGACGCATCGTCGCCCACCGGCTCCATGGCAAGGAAGGCTCCCTGACCCTCAAGCCTCTTTTCAGCAGCCACCTGGCCGCGGTGCTGATGTCCATGGCCCTGGAAAGCAAAGGTGTCGCGTGGCTACCCAAAAGCCTGACGGAACAGGAAATGGCTGACGGCCGACTGGTCAGGGCTCTCGATGAAAGTTGGGATATTCCCTTGGAGATTCATCTCACCCGCCCTACCGCTCCCATCAGCCCATCTGCTGAAGAATTCTGGGCGAAGCTGGGTGGGTAGATCATGTGAGGTGAAAAGCCCTCGCGTGGAAACTGCTGCCGGGCTTGTCTCCTGCGAAAAAGAGGCGCTCCGAAAAGCGCCTCTCTATCCACGTTATTGCTGGCTGACTGCCTTCGAATTAGCAGACTCAGTGCCCCCGATCACGATGCGCTTGGGCTTCGCTTCCTCCGGTATAACTCTGAGCAAATCAATGTTCAGCATACCGTTGGCGAGCTTCGCGCCCTGCACTTCAATGTGATCCATCAAGCGGAACGACAACCGAAACGCCCGCTGAGCGATGCCTTGATGCAAGTAAGTGACGTCTGCGTTGCTTTCTCGCTTATCACCGACGACCGTCAAAACGCCTTTTTCAACCTGGATGTCCAAGTCTTCCTCAGCCAGGCCTGCCACGGCGATGACGATTCGGTAGTGGTCATCACCGTGCTTTTCGACATTATGGGGAGGATAAGAAGTACCGGCCTCACTGCGAAGCGCCGATTCGAAAAGGTCGTTGAAACGGTCAAAGCCGACCGAGTGGCGGAAAAGTGGGGCCAACGAAAGAGTAGTAGCCATTACGAAATCTCCTGAGTTTTCTCCAAGTGATTTGAGACGCGACCCGCATTCGGCATCGCGTAAAACCCTAGGTAGGTACCGGAGAAAGGAATTCAAGGGTCGTTGAAAATTTTTTTGGGGGATAACCCCCGGTAAGGGCGCAGGCCCTGAGGTCAAGATCCTGCCAACCGTAATGAGTGGCCGTACTGACTTCAGATCAGCGGTCAGAGGGCCACTTTTCCACTGCTATGCTAACAACATCTGTTTGTTCACCAGAGACGATCAGCATGGCAGCACAAGGCAAGCAAGCCCTGTTCCCGTTCAAGGCCATGGCCTACTCGGCTGGTGGTTTCTTCGTCGCCTGGGCTGCCATGAGCCTGCTCGACGCCTACCTCGACCTGACGTTGCTGGCAGATACCACGCTCTGGCTGCTACGTTTTTGGGATTGGCTTTTGCTGGAAACGCCAATACCGAATTGGGCTGTGCTAACGATTGTCGGGTTTTCAGTCAGCACGCTGTCTGTGGCGATTTACTATGCCCAAACCACTGACGAAGCGTTCGGCGAGTTACATGAGATAGAGCGCAAAATTTATAAAAAGAACAACCCTCAGTTCCCACAATTGACAGAAAATCAAACGCTGCTCATGGAAGCCTTGGCCTATCACGCAAACTTCAGGAAACTTGCAAACCTGGACTCAATTTGCAAACTCGTATCACTCAGTTCATTTGAAGTTGAAGTAAGCTTAAAACAACTTCAGGCTAAACGCCTTGTGAAACACAAGGTGACACGAGGTACCTTTGGCGCCGATTTTTATGAACTCACCCTGGCGGGCAAGGATTATGCATTAGAGCGGTTTGAACTAACGTAATATCGAGCACTGTTACCTTAATAACTTCATTCATTCCCATCGTCAGAGGAACGCCCCACGATGCGAAACTCACTCAAGCATTCGAGACTTCGTTTTGGCTTTTTGATCACTGTGATCTCAATGGGGCTGACCGCTTGTTCCAGTAACGAAAATACCAATGCAATTACTCGACCGCCTATCGATGATAGCGAGACTTCGTCTGTGCGTATCACCACAAGCTGGATACAACACTCGCTTAGCCAGGTTGACTGCCTGAAGCACGCCCAGGCAGCGCTTACAAAAGCCAGATATTTTGTTGATGCAGGAGACAGATCCGTCTTTGGATTTCGTCAAGGTATGACTTTTTCGATCCGTTGCGACTACGAAGGCGTTGCTTTTTTAGCCGTGGCTTATCGCCAAAGACCAAGTACTGAAACCCAGGATCGGATCTTGAATGAAATAACCAGGTTATTTTGAAGACCAGGCCTCAAGTGTTCAAAGCCCGGCGCCGAAGCGATATTGCCAGACAATGCCAGCCACATCGTATTCGCTGCCGGTACGGGTATGAGCCCCCTCACTTGCAAACAGCTTTATCGAGTTGTATCGATTCAATGGCAGCGTGAGGGTGCACCCATAGCGCGTGTTTTCCTGGAAATCGTGGTTACCAACCCCCTCGACAGAGGTGCTCCCGCCAGCGAAGTAGGTCCCGTCCAGCGAGCCCCAGACACCGTTGCTAAAAGCATAGATAAAATGCACCTGTGTCTGGTAAATGGGATCCTGAGAAATTGTACGGTCACCGAGGTACTCATTATTGTCGGTGTAGAAAGTGCCCGCACCGGATAATTCCAGGGTCACAGGTCCCATGCGTTTGGAAATCCCCAGTTCAGGTTTGAATGACCAGCGGTTGTTGCCTAGATTGACCAACTTACTGGAGTCGTATTGGCCGAGCGGCGCCGTAATCGCAAGGCTGGTGCCAATAATCACATCCTGTTGATAGCTGGGGAATTCGGCCAGGGACAGCGCCGGGGCGCCATATAAGTTGACCGAGAAGCGGAATCTTGGATCGATCAGCCCGGTGACTTCACGCTCCCTGGGTTCTCCAGCGAACAGCGCAGAGCCTGTCAATTTAGCCTCGGGCACGACGACATCGAACTTCCCGGAATGGCCCCAGACGTCCAGGGATCTGGCATAGGCAAACACGACAGTCTTGATGTCGAGCTTGGCATTCTTGAGCGGAACTGAGGGGTTGGCCGTCACGTTGCCACGCAGATCGCTGTAGCCCATGAGCAGGAAATTGATACCAACTGGCGTATTGGCGTAGGACCTGGGCTCAAGATCCTCTGCGACCGCACCGTAGCCAACCATGATGAGCGAGGCAAATGCGAACCGAACCGGCCTGACAACGCAGAGTTTGTGTTTCGTCCACATTCGCTCGCTTCCTGTCAGGCCCCGGGGTGCTATGTAGTGTTGTAGTCGATCTTCATCGATCAGGTGAAAAACTCAGAAAAAAGGGTCAGACCACGTTTGGATAATGGTGGTCCGGCCCCAGTTTTCCAGAGTTTCTTGCTAAGGCGCGTAACCAGATTGGAAACCGCTGACTATGCTTTGGCCCACGGGCACCACGCTGCGAAGTTGTATCCTGCGCGCCGCTCTGTCACCCACCAAATGGAAAACTGGCCTATGAAACCACTTCACTCGGTTACCTGCGCTTTTGCCCTTGCATCGCTCCTGACCACAATCAGCCTTGCGGCCCATGCGCAGGAGATACCGCTGAACAGCGAAGCATCGAGTGAACACTTCCAGACGAAGGTCCTGGCCGTCGATTCGGCCAGGCACCAGGTCACCATCGAAGGCCTTGATAAACGCCCCGTTCCCTTCCAGCTCACCGACCAGGCCAAGGCTTTGCGCAATCTGAAAGTCGGGGACAAGGTCGACATTCGTGTCACCCGTTCGATCGATTACGTGCTCGACACCAGCGTCGATGGCACGCCGGCCGTCAGCAATGACACCTGGACCAATCGCGCTACCCCGGACAACCTGCCGGGCGGTGAGATGTATCGCACCGTCAAGGTTACGTTGAAGATCACTCGCGTCGACGTAACAAACAAGCAGGTGATCTTGCTGCATCCGGATGGTAACGAGCAGGTCGTAACGGTGGTGGATCCGAAAGTCGTTGCCCTCCTGAAGGACTTCCGGGCGGGCCAGACGGTCGATGCCATTCATACCGAAGTGTTGAAGGTTGAAACTTCCCGCTAGGGACAGGTGAAGAGCGCCGTTTTCACGAACTAAAAAGCCGCTCAGTGAGCGGCTTTTTTGGAGCGGGTGAAACTCACATGATTAACGCGAGCTTCATTCGTTACGATCCCAGGGACGGTCTCCGTTCTCATCCTTGATGCGGGTCGGCAGGCCCATCACATCCAGCGCCTTGAGGAACGGCTCGGCCGGCAGTTCCTCGACATTGACCATTCGCTGCACATCCCACTCGCCACGGGCGACCAGCAAGGCTGCGGCCACGGGCGGTACGCCAGCGGTGTAGGAGATGCCCTGGCTGTCGGTTTCGGCGAAGGCTTCTTCGTGGTCGGCGACGTTGTAGATGAACACTTCGCGCGGCTGGCCATCCTTGGTGCCCTTGACCAGATCGCCGATGCAGGTCTTGCCGGTGTAGCCAGGTGCCAGGGAGCCTGGATCAGGCAGCACGGCCTTGACCAGTTTCAACGGTACGACTTCCAGGCCTTCGGCGGTCTTGACCGGTTGCTCGGAGAGCAGGCCGAGGTTTTTCAGGACGCTGAACACATTGATGTAGTGTTCGCCGAAGCTCATCCAGAACCGCACGTTGGCGACGCCGAGGTTCTTGGAGATGGAGTGCACTTCGTCGTGACCGGTCAAGTACAGGTTCTGCACGCCCACCACTGGCAGGTCGTCGGTGCGCTTGACTTCGAACATGGTGTTGCTGGTCCACTGGCTGTTCTGCCAGCTCCACACCTGTCCGGTGAATTCGCGGAAGTTGATTTCCGGATCGAAGTTGGTCGAGAAATACTTGCCGTGGGAACCGGCATTGACGTCGAGAATGTCGATCGAATCAATGCTGTCGAAATACTGTTGTTGCGCGAGTGCCGCATAGGCATTGACCACACCCGGATCGAAGCCCACGCCGAGAATGGCGGTGACGTTCTTCTGCTGGCATTCCTCGAGGTGCTTCCACTCGTAGTTGCCGTACCAGGGTGGCGTCTCGCAGATCTTGCCTGGCTCTTCGTGGATCGCGGTGTCCAGGTAAGCCACGCCGGTATCGATGCAGGCACGCAGCACCGACATGTTGACGAACGGTGAACCGACGTTGATCACGATCTGTGATTCGGTGTCGCGAATCAGCGCCTTGGTCGCTTCGACATCCAGCGCGTCGAGCGAGTAGGCCTTGATCTGGGCAGGCACTTTAAGGCTGCCTTTGGCGTTGACG
Organism: Pseudomonas sp.; assembly: GCF_050739655.1. Classification (GTDB taxonomy): domain Bacteria; phylum Pseudomonadota; class Gammaproteobacteria; order Pseudomonadales; family Pseudomonadaceae; genus Aquipseudomonas. The sequence goes on from NZ_JBOIBY010000009.1 coordinate 19,436, forward strand.
CTGTCGATGATGGCCTGGCATTTGGAGATGTTGCGCGACGCGATAGCAATACGACCGAGTTCATCGTTGTGCTGCGCGCACTTGTGGGCCACCACCTTGGCGACACCTCCTGCACCAATGATAAGAACGTTCTTTTTCAATTGTTTTATCTCTCCTTTATCTGTCCGTTTCAAGAAAGGCTGGACAGGTAATCTTCATAACCAAATTCGCGAACCACTTCGACTGTACCGTCGAGTTGTTTCACAACGATGGACGGCATTTTAAGGCCGTTGAACCAGTTCTTCTTGACCATGGTGTAGCCCGCGGTGTCGATGAACGACAGGCGGTCGCCGATGGCCAGCGGGCGGTCGAATTGATACTCGCCAAAAATATCGCCGGCCAGGCAGGATTTGCCGCAGACCATATAGGTATGTTCGCCGTCGCTTGGCGCCAGTTTGGCGTTCAGGCGGTAGATCAGCAGGTCCAGCAGGTGAGCTTCAATGGAACTGTCGACCACGGCCAGGTGCTTGCCGTTATAAAGGGTGTCGAGCACCGTCACTTCCAGCGAGGCGCTGTTGGTGATCGCCGCTTCGCCCGGTTCCAGGTAAACCTGTACGCCGTACTTCTCGGAAAAAGCCTTCAGCCGCGCGCAAAACGCATCCAGGGCGTAGCCTTCACCGGTGAAGTGAATGCCGCCGCCGAGGCTGACCCACTTGACCTTGTGCAGCAGCTCGCCGAAGCGTTCTTCGATGGTGCACAGCATCTTGTCGAACAGGCTGAAGTCGCCGTTCTCGCAGTTGTTGTGGAACATGAAGCCGGAGATCTGCTCGATCACGCCTTCGATCTTCACCGGGTCCCATTCGCCCAGGCGGCTGAACGGACGCGCCGGGTCGGCCAGCAGGTAGTCGGAGCTGCTCACCTGCGGATTGACACGCAGACCACGCACCTTGCCCTCGCTGCGTTCGGCAAAACGCTGCAGCTGGCTGATGGAGTTGAAGATGATCTTGTCGCTGTTATCGAGCATCTCCTCGATCTCGTCATCGGCCCAGGCCACGCTGTAAGCGTGGGTCTCGCCGGCAAACTTCTGGCGGCCGAGCTTGAGCTCGTAAAGCGATGAGGAAGTGGTGCCGTCCATGTACTCCTGCATCAGGTCGAACACCGACCAGGTCGCAAAGCACTTGAGCGCCAGCAAGGCCTTGGCCCCGGATTGCTCGCGCACGTAGGCGATTTTCTGCAGGTTGGTCAGCAGTTTGGTTTTGTCGATGAGGTAGTAAGGGGTCTTGATCATTCCACCCTCCGGCTAGGCCAGCCAAAAAAAGAGCGGTATTGTGCCTACAACGGACGGATATCGAAAGAATTTCGGTAGAAACCGGGCGGACGGGCCAGCTGAAGGCGCCAGAAAAACGGAAAAACAGGGCCGGACCCCATTCAGGATAGATAAGCCCCAACTTTCGTAATTTCCCCAAATGTGGGGGTAATACCCGTTTTCTTCCTTGGCTTTGATTCGGGGAAAAGGCTGCGAGCTGCGCCGCCAACTGCAAGGTGCTATTCAGATATCGGTCACTTCACAAACAAATCCTGCGCTAGTGCAAACCTGGCATAGACAATGCACCCCTGCATCTACGGCTGAATCGAGTAGTTGAAGCTGCTACAACCAGATAAGCAGCACATTCAGGGAATTTTCCCATGCCTGCAATCGATGTATTGTTTAAACGCTTCCATCAGGGAACAGCTGATTCGATTGCACCTACCCAACAATTCAATCTCTTGCGCTGGTTTTCGATCGTCAGTTTTTCTCTCATCGGCATAATCGCTTTTGGCCTAGGCTCAATGTCCACGAAAATCCTGGTTACCGAAAGCCTGGAGCGCGATGCCCTGATGTCCGCGCAGTTTATTCAAACCATCGCTAAAGGTGAGATACGGCATCACGGTCTAGTGGGTATGCAGTTAGGAAAAATTCCGACACCTGCTCAATCCGATCCGCTAGAAGGAAGGGAAGAAAGTAACCAGCGCATTAGCTCAGACTTTTTGAACTATCTTTCGCACCTGCCCAACGCCCTCTTGATCTCCATCTATTCCCCGCAGAAAACTGTCGTTTGGTCCACCAACTCAAAACTGGTTGGACAAAACTTTGTGAATAAGGAGCTTGATGAGGCCTTCCACTCTAAAGAACGGGTCTCCACCAAATACAGCAAAGTCAATGCAAACCGCAGCGAGCAGAAATTTCTGCGTTCGCCTCAAAAATTCTTCATCGAAAGTTACGTCCCTTTGGTAGATGACGCAGGGAACGTTCTGGCGGTAGTGGAGATTTACAGGGAGCCAACTGATCTTCTGTTACGCCTCAATCGCGGCCACTGGATCATTTGGCTGTCTACGATGGGCGGTCTGCTCGTGTATTTCGTGATTTACCGGATCGCCCGTCGCACATCGAAATTGTTGGCGTCACAAGAGGCTGCGGTCGTCGCCAACCAGACTTACGTTGGGCTGAGCGAAATATCCATTGCCGTGGCGCATAGCCTTCGCAACCCACTTGCCTGCATTCGCTCAAGCGCAGAATTGGCGAAAGACATGCAAGGCCAGCCCGCAAAGAAGAACATCGAAGACATTGTCGGCCAGGTGGATCGGATAGCGGCATGGGTGCATGAATTACTGTCGTGTTTACGGCCGATACGCGGAGAGGCAAAACTGGTGGATCCGATGGAGATGGTGCAGGCCTCTCTGAACAGTTTCAGCGCGCAAATCGGTCAATCAAAAATTCAGGTTGAGTTCAGCGCTCAGCCCTTCCCCAAGATCATCAGCAATCCACTTTTACTTCCCCAGATCCTTGATAACGTCATTGCCAATGCCATAGAGGCGATGCCAACCGGAGGGAGGTTAACTATTCAAGCAAAGCTGGATGAAACCCTTCAGTGGCTGCATCTCACCATCGACGACAGCGGAGGTGGACTGGCACGACAACAAGAAATGATGGCCTGTAAATCCTTCTACACCACCAAGCAAGGCAAGTTGGGCATCGGGTTCATCATGGTGAAGCAGATCATGGAAAGTTTTGGTGGTGAAGCGAATCTGAGCAGCCATCAAAGCCTTGGAACATCAGTGCGCTTGACGTTCAGAGTGTTGGATAGAAGATCCGGCACAGTGCAGCGTTCATGACCGAAAAACACTTCATCTGGCTGCTCATCGCAGGCAGCTTCATTTGGACGATGATTGTCCTGGGTACCCTGCGATGGCTTTCGTAAGTTGATCGGTAACCTTCGCGCCGACGCCCGCTTTGGGTCCGGCGTGGGTAAAAACGCTCTGGGCCAAAAGTGCGCCCCAAACTGCGTAATTCAATCGCCATGAAGTCGGTAGTGACTACGTAGATGACACTTTTGAAGTGAGCCACATCAGCTCGGACCTCGATAATCGAAAGCTAATAGATGGACTGTCGAGGTCAAGCATGACGAACACAACTGCAGAACAGGTCAGCCCGCAAACCCTCAGAAGAGTGATCGTGGCCGCCGGGATCGGCAATTTTGTCGAATGGTTCGACTTTGCCGTCTATGGTTTTTTGGCCACGACCATCGCCCAGCAGTTTTTCCCCAGCGGCGATGCCAGTGCCGCACTGCTCAAGCCCTTCGCAGTCTTCGCCGTGGCTTTTGCGTTTCGGCCCCTTGGAGGGATTTTCTTCGGCATGCTGGGCGACAGGATCGGTCGCAAGCGCACCCTTGCGATGACGATTCTATTGATGGCAGGCGCAACCACCTTGATCGGTCTGCTGCCCACTTATGCCGCGATCGGGGTCATGGCGCCGATTCTTCTTTCTCTGATCCGTTGCGCCCAGGGCTTTTCCGCCGGGGGTGAATACGCAGGTGCTTGTGCCTACCTGATGGAGCATGCACCGAGTGATAAACGGGCCTGGTACGGCAGCTTCATCCCAGTGTCGACATTTTCCGCCTTCGCCGCAGCCGCTGTGGTCGCCTACGCACTCGAGGCGTCGCTATCGGCCGAAGCCATGGGCAGTTGGGGTTGGCGCCTGCCGTTCCTGATTGCCGCGCCGCTTGGCCTGGTGGGTCTTTACTTGCGCTGCAAGCTCGATGAAACACCGGCTTTCCAGGCGGTGACCAAGGAACATGCAGTCGCCCATTCCCCACTCAAGGAAACCCTGCGCAACCATGGTGGGGCTATCTGTTGCCTGGGCGCTTTTGTGTCACTCACGGCGCTGTCGTTTTATATGTTCACCACCTACTTCGCGACCTACTTGCAAGTCGCAGGCGGCTTGAGCCGCGCTACAGCGTTGCTGGTGTCCCTGATTGCACTGCTGTTCGCCGCGGCGATCTGCCCGCTGGCCGGGCTGTACTCGGACCGGGTCGGGCGTCGAAAGACAGTGATGACCGCTTGCGCGCTGTTGATCGTGGCCGTGTATCCATCGTTTCTGATGGCCAGCTCAGGTTCGTTCGCAGCGTCTGTCGTCGGCGTAATGCTCCTGGCGATTGGCGCAGTGTTATGCGGCGTGGTCACGGCCGCCCTGCTCTCTGAAACCTTTCCTACCCGTACTCGATACACAGCCTCGGCGATCACCTACAACATGGCCTATACCATTTTCGGCGGCACCGCACCGCTGGTGGCTACGTGGTTGATCAGTACTACCGGCAGCAACCTGTCGCCGGCGTTCTACCTGATCGCGATCGCACTGCTTGCGCTGGCGGGTGGATTGGCATTGCCGGAGACTTCGAGGATTTCCCTGCATGACATTGCGACGCAGGAAAAAGGTTCGGGAGTGAGCGCTGCGATCTGAATCAGCAAACGCTCGAGTCATGCCCAATTACCACTCAGGCGGGGAATTGGGCTATCCAATGCCTGGCGATCTCTTCGCGCCGGCAGGTCCATACCGCGTCCGAGGGTGAGGCGGATATGAGCGGTTGCAGGACAGCCCGAGGTCTGATTCGGGTCGATTTTTGCCGGTTGTGGCAGGCCATAAACAGCCAGTCGTGAACACTGGGTAACTCAACCATGCACCAGGTAGGCCCCCGACGGGACCCGATGTCGCAGCTTCTTGCATTTGCCGGGTGCAGGCTGATGCCCCGGCGAACGATCAGGAAACCAGATTCGGCATTTGCCCGCTGGCGGCATATGGCCGCGGGGAATCTTGACCCCAGCGTATGTCGGCTCTGGCTCGACATTAGCCATTTGCATTGTTCCTGCGGGCTCGGCTTTGCCAGCCCAATCTGTCTCTGCGTGAGCGCCAGCGTCGCGCCCAGTGTCTTGAGTGGGTTGTTTGGCAATCGCCATTTCAGCTTCGCGGCGCTTCTGGGTCTCCTCTTCCAGCCCCTTCTGTACTGCGACCAGATCCGCTTTGGCATTGGGTGGGGTATTTGAAGCTTGGGCCTGCTGCGCCGCCTGGATCAGTTGGTAGTTGCGGTTGCGTAGCTGGACATTGCGCCCAACCCGCAAGTTGGAGCGCACCGCCAAGGTTTCAGCCTGCTGGTACTGCCCCTGCTGAAGACGCAACACACCGAGGTAATGCAATGTCGCGGGATTGTTCGGCTGAATATGCAGGGCACGCTCCAGCGTGGCAGCGGCTTGGTCCAACTGGCCATTTTCGTATTGACGCGAGGCGGTTTCGATCAGGGTGGTGGATGCGCTGTTACTTTGCGAGGGCGCTCCTCGTTCGGCAGCAACCGAACAAAACGACGCGACGGCGCAGAGCGCCAGGATGAGACCCGACAGAAAGCTCTTGGTTGGCATCAGGGGGCGGACTCGGCTGGTCTAGGATGGCACTGCCGTAAAACAGGCAGAATCGCTGCTCGGCATCTGCGACACGGGCCGCAATTGACCCGGACAGTTCCCTGAAGTTCCCGCTTGGTCAGACCGAGTCACCCACTCACGAATGGAATGTTGCCTGCCCATAAGTGTTAAAGCCCTGCGCCGAAACGACACTGCCAGACAATGCCAGCCACTGGGGAATTCGGCCAGGAACAGCGCCGGGGCGCCAGCTACACTCATCCGATACATCTCCACTACAGAGACTCCCGCCATGGCGACCAATACCGCAATCGTATTCGCTGGCGGTGGCAGTTTGGGGGCGGTACAGGTGGGTATGTTACGAGCCCTGGTCGAAGCCAATATTCGATTCGACATGGTGGTGGGTGCTTCGGTAGGCGCTATCAACGGAGCCTACTTTGCCGCAAGACCCGATTGCGATGGCGTCGAGGCGCTCGCCGGATTCTGGCGTGGGCTGAGTAAAACAGACATCTTCCCCCTCTCCTGGATCGATACCTGCAGAGGATTGATCAAACGGCGTGGCTATCTTTTGCAGCCGTCGGCCTTGAATCGGCTGCTGGGTCAGGCACTGCCCATTCACCGCATTGAGGATGCGCTGCTGCCCCTACATATCGTTACCACCAACCTGCTCAGTGGTGCCGAGACGGTTCTGTCCAGTGGCGAACTCGAGCAGGCATTATTGGCCAGCGCTGCCATTCCGCTGGTGTTTCCCTGCGTACAAATCGGCGATCAGTTCCTGGTTGACGGCGGCGTGGCAAGCAATACACCGATTTCGACTGCCGTAGCACTGGGCGCCACCAACGTCGTGGTCATCCCCACAGGCATGAGTTGCGACCTGGCGCAACCTCCCCGAGGACTGGTCGCCCTGGCCCTGCATACTGTCAATCTGATGAGCATGCGCCAACTGGTGAGCGACATCGAACACTTCCGCACGCTGACCAGTCTGCACATCGTCCCCCCTTTATGCCCGGTGGATGTCTCGGTTTTCAATTTTGACCAGACCGAGTCTTTGCTGCAGCGTGCCTATGAGCAAACCCTGCGGTGGCTGGAACGTGGGGGGCTAGAACGCACCAAGGTACCGGGCGCCCTCACCATTCACTCGCATGCCCATGAACATTGAGAGATGTGTATGACCATAGATGTAGGAGCCGGCTTGCTGGCGATGGCGGCGGTGAATGTCAGGCCGTCATCGCTGGCAAGCCAGCTCCCACAGTAGATCTGCTGTGATCGGAAATTTTGTGTACGCGACGATCAACCTGTGGGAGCTGGCTTGCCAGCG
>NZ_JBOIBY010000010.1:0-18097 GCF_050739655.1 Pseudomonas sp.
CTACCTGCGCATCCTCAAGTGCGGTTTCCGCGCTGGCGACAACGCGCCTATGGCGTACGTCGAGTTGGTTGATCGTGCTACTGCTGGCGAAGCTGTATCCGCCGAGTAAGACGTCAGTCTGAAACAAAGAACCGGGCCTAGTGCCCGGTTTTTTGTGCCTGTCAAAAAACTCGCATCGCGATGCTTTTATCTTTGGATTCAGATTATTAGATTATATATTTCTATTGATTAAGATGATTCTATAAATTTGTAGGTGTCATACGAGTGATCGATACTCCCTCTCAGCCGATTAGCCGGCAGTTGAAGACCGACAGAGGAAGGACAATCTCATGAGCCAGAACAAAACGCTTACTACTGCCAGCGGCGCTCCTGTCGCCGATAACCAGAATTCCCGTTCCGCCGGCCCTCGTGGCCCGCTGCTGCTCGACGATTTTCACCTGATCGAGAAGCTTGCCCACTTCAACCGAGAGAACATTCCTGAGCGCCGTGTCCACGCCAAAGGCTCGGGTGCTTACGGTACGTTTACCGTCTCGCGGGATATCACCCAGTACACAAGCGCCAAGCTATTCGAGAGTGTTGGTAAGCAGACTCCAACGTTCCTACGTTTCTCCACCGTAGGTGGTGAGCGCGGTTCGGCAGACACCGAGCGTGACCCACGCGGCTTTGCTTTGAAGTTCTATACCGAAGAAGGTAATTGGGACATTGTCGGCAACAATACACCGGTCTTTTTTATTCGTGATCCGCTGAAATTTCCCGACTTTATCCACACCCAAAAGCGTTTGCCGCAGAGCAACCTCAAGAGCGCTCAGGCGATGTGGGATTTCTGGTCACACTCCCCGGAGGCGCTGCACCAGGTCACCATCCTATTTTCGGATCGTGGCATTCCCGACGGCTACCGGCATATGCACGGCTTCGGCAGCCACACCTATAGCTTGATTAGTGCAAATGGTGAGCGTCATTGGGTGAAATGGCACTACAAGACTCAGCAAGGGATCAAGAACCTCACTCCGGCAGAAGCGACTCGCCTGGCGGGGGCTGACCCGGATTACGCTCAGCGCGACCTGTTTGAGGCCATTCAGAGGGGTGATTTCCCGAAATGGAGCGTGTGCATCCAGATCATGACCGAAGCCCGGGCAGCGGCCCATTACGAAAACCCGTTTGATGTGACGAAGACTTGGTCGCAGAAAGAGTTTCCCTTGATCGAAGTCGGCGAGTTGGAGCTCAATCGCAATCCGCTCAATTACTTCGCGGAGGTCGAGCAGGCTGCCTTTGGCCCGAGCAATATGGTTCCGGGTGTTGGACTGTCGCCTGACCGCATGCTGCAAGGCCGTGTGTTCGCTTACGCTGACGCACATCGCTACCGCATCGGTACCAACCATCAACAACTGCCCGTAAACGCCCCACGCAGTCCGGTAAACACGTACCAGCGCGATGGCTCAATGGCTTTTGGCAGCAACGGTGGTGCAGCTGCGAACTACGAGCCGAACAGTTATGTGGAGTCGCCGAAACAGGCGCCTCGCTATGCCGAGCCTTCGTTGGCATTGAGCGGAGCAGCTGATCGCTATGATCATCGGGAGGACACCGACTACTACAGTCACGCCGGTGCGCTGTTCCGTCTGATGAGCGATGAGCAGAAAGCGTTGCTGGTCAGCAATATCGCCGGAGCAATGGCGGGTGTGTCGAGTGATGTGATTGACCGCCAATTGCAGCATTTCTTCAAGGCCGACCCGGCATATGGAGAAGCAATCGCGAAGCTGCTCAACGTACAGCTTAACGAAGTCTAAATGAGAAGCAGAACCGCCCTTGTTTGGGCGGTTTTTGCGTTATTTAACCCGCTTTTCTCAGAATATCTTCGCTTTTATTGCGTCCGGCGAGTGACGTTATGGCCAGGTTGGTTCAAACTACAGACTTTCAAGCAGGGAGATGTAGGGCGATGCAAGGCCACCCAGACGTTATCGATTACCTCAACACGTTGCTGACCGGCGAACTGGCCGCGCGTGATCAATATTTCGTCCATTCGCGGATGTATGAGGACTGGGGTTTCACCAAGCTCTACGAACGTATCAACCACGAAATGGAAGAAGAAGCAGGGCACGCCGACGCACTGATGCGCCGCATCCTGATGCTTGAAGGCACGCCACGCATGCGTCCAGACGATTTGGACGTCGGCACGACTGTGCCGGAAATGCTCGAAGCGGATTTGCGTCTTGAGTACAAAGTACGCGCCGCGCTCTGCAAAGGCATTGAGCTCTGCGAAAAGCACCAGGACTACATCAGCCGCGAAATTCTCGAAGTTCAGCTTCACGATACTGAAGAGGATCACACCTATTGGCTGGAGAAGCAGTTGGGGCTGATCAAGTTGATCGGTATGCAGAACTACCTGCAATCCCACGCCTGATTCATCCAGGTACAAAAAAGCCCCGATCACTGTCGAAGTGACCGGGGCTTTTTCTTGGGCCTGATTCAGGCCCGATCGCGTTCCAGCAACGGTTTGAGGTAGTAGCCGGTATGAGATTGCTTCATCTCGGCGATTTCTTCTGGTGTACCCACCGCGATGATCTGGCCACCTTTGGAGCCACCTTCTGGCCCCAGATCCACCAGCCAGTCGGCGGTCTTGATCACGTCGAGGTTGTGCTCGATTACTACCACCGTGTTGCCGTGGTCGCGCAATCGATGCAGCACATCGAGCAATTGCTGGATATCTGCGAAGTGCAGGCCGGTTGTGGGTTCGTCGAGGATATACAGGGTCTTGCCGGTATCGCGCTTCGACAGCTCACGGGACAGCTTCACCCGTTGGGCCTCACCGCCGGACAGCGTTGTCGCCGATTGTCCGAGCTTGATGTACGACAGGCCGACGTCCATCAGCGTTTGCAGCTTGCGGGCCAGGGCCGGAACCGCATCAAAGAATTCACGGGCTTCCTCGATAGTCATTTCGAGTGTTTCGTGGATGCTTTTGCCCTTGTATTTGATCTCAAGGGTTTCGCGGTTATAGCGTTTGCTCTTGCAAACATCGCACGGCACATAGATGTCCGGCAGGAAGTGCATCTCTACCTTGATCAGGCCATCACCCTGGCAAGCCTCGCAGCGTCCGCCTTTCACGTTAAAGGAGAAACGCCCTGGCCCGTAGCCTCGTGATCGGGACTCCGGTACGCCGGCGAACAGTTCGCGAATGGGCGTAAACAGCCCGGTGTAGGTTGCCGGGTTGGAACGCGGTGTGCGTCCGATCGGGCTTTGGTCGATGTCGACGACCTTATCCAGATGCTCCAGGCCCTTGATGCTGTCGTGCGCGGCAGCTTCGAGAGTGGTTGCACCGTTGAGCGCCGTTGCGCTCAAAGGGAAAAGGGTGTTGTTGATCAGCGTCGATTTACCCGAGCCGGATACACCGGTCACACAGGTCAGCAGACCGATCGGGATATCCAGATCGACGTTGCGCAAGTTGTTGCCGCGAGCGCCCTTGAGCGACAGTTGCAGCTTCTTGTTGCGGGGTGTGCGCTTGGCCGGTACTTCGATTTTCACTCGCCCCGACAGGTACTTGCCGGTCAGCGAGTCCGGATGCGACATCACCTCGGCGGGTGTGCCTTCAGCAACGATATTGCCGCCGTGGACGCCTGCGCCCGGGCCGATATCCACCACGTAGTCAGCCAGGCGGATAGCATCTTCGTCATGCTCGACCACGATCACCGTGTTGCCGATGTCCCGCAGGTGTTTCAGGGTGCCGAGCAACCGGTCGTTATCGCGCTGGTGCAAGCCAATCGAAGGTTCGTCGAGGATGTACAGAACGCCAACCAGGCCGGCGCCGATCTGGCTCGCCAGACGAATACGCTGCGCTTCACCGCCAGACAGCGTGTCCGCACTGCGGTCCAGCGATAGATAGTCGAGGCCGACGTTGACCAGAAACTGAAGGCGCTCACGGATTTCCTTGAGGATCTTGTCGGCGATCTCGCCACGGCGACCAGTCAGTGACAGTCCGCCGAAATACTCGCAGGCATCGCCGATGGGCAGATTGGTCACTGCCGGCAGGTTCTTCTCTCCCACCCACACATGCCGCGCCTCACGCCGCAGACGAGTGCCACGGCAGTCAGGGCAAGACTGGGTGCTGAGGAACTTGGCCAGTTCCTCTCGAACCGACGCCGACTCGGTTTCGCGATAACGGCGCTCCAGGTTCGGCACGATGCCTTCGAACGGATGCGAGCGTTTGACGATATCGCCACGGTCGTTCAGGTATTTGAAGTCGACATTTTGCGAGCCGCTGCCGTGCAGGATCTGCTTTTGCTGATCGGACGGGAGCTCGCCGAATGGCACCTCCAGACTGAAATTGAAGTGGGAGGCGAGCGATCCGAGCATCTGGAAGTAATAGACGTTGCGCCGATCCCATCCGCGAATCGCGCCTTCGGCGAGTGTCAGCTCGGCATTGACCAGTCGCTTGATGTCGAAAAACTGCTTCACACCCAGTCCGTCACAAGTCGGGCAGGCGCCAGCCGGGTTGTTGAAGGAAAACAGTTTGGGCTCGAGCTCGCTGATGGCATGACCGCAAATCGGGCAGGCGAAACGCGCGGAGAAGATCATCTCTTCGCCCGGTTCTTCATCCATCGGCGCCACAAGGGCGATGCCGTCAGCCAGCTTCAGCGCGGTCTCGAAGGACTCAGCCAGACGCTGCTGCAGGTCGGCGCGGACCTTGAATCGGTCGACCACTACATCAATAGAGTGTTTTTTCTGTTTGTCGAGCTTGGGTGCTTCGTCCAGCTCATAAAGCTTGCCGTTGATCCGGGCGCGTACGAAGCCTTGGGCACGCAGTTCTTCGAAGACCGACAGGTGCTCGCCTTTGCGCTCGCGAATGACCGGCGCCAACAGCATGAGCTTGCTGCCTTCGGGTTGCGCGAGCACCAGGTCGACCATTTGGCTGACGGTTTGCGCCTCCAGCGGAATGTCGTGATCGGGGCAACGCGGAATGCCCACGCGAGCGTAAAGCAGGCGCAGATAGTCGTAGATTTCAGTGATGGTGCCGACCGTCGAGCGCGGGTTGTGCGAGGTCGACTTCTGTTCAATGGAGATTGCCGGCGACAGTCCTTCGATGGTGTCGACGTCAGGCTTTTCCATCATCGACAAAAACTGCCGGGCATAGGCTGAAAGCGATTCGACGTAGCGGCGCTGGCCTTCGGCGTACAAGGTGTCGAAGGCCAGGGACGACTTGCCGGAGCCGGACAAGCCGGTGATGACGATCAGTTTGTCCCGTGGCAGGGTCAGGTCGATGTTCTTCAGGTTGTGGGTTCGAGCCCCACGTATCAGGATCTTGTCCAAGGTGGCCTCGCTCGGCGGGCGTCGAAAACGTAGGAGTATACGGCCAAATACTGGATGGATGCACACTATCGAGTGATGTCGTTGCAGGCTTAGATGAAAGCTCTGTCATCTACACGCGGCAAAGCGTCGCGATATACCCTGCTAATCGATGGGACTGGTAGAATCGCCGCCGGTTCACACGAGGTTTTTCCATGCACGATCCCCACAGCGAGCGTATGAGTGGCAGCGAGACCCGCGCAGCAAGCGGTCTGGCCCTGGTGTTCGCCTTCCGTATGCTTGGCATGTTCATGGTGTTGCCGGTACTGGCGACCTATGGGATGGATCTGGCAGGAGCGACCCCGGCCCTGATCGGGCTGGCGATTGGCGCTTATGGCCTGACCCAGGCAATTTTCCAGATTCCTTTCGGTTTCATTTCCGACCGCATCGGTCGGCGCCCGGTCATTTACCTGGGCTTGATCGTTTTCGCGCTCGGCAGTGTGTTGGCGGCCAACGCCGATTCCATCTGGGGCGTGATCGCCGGACGAATCCTGCAAGGCGCCGGGGCGATTTCCGCCGCGGTCATGGCATTGCTGTCGGACCTGACCCGGGAGCAGCATCGGACCAAGGCGATGGCCATGATTGGCATGACCATCGGGCTGTCGTTCGCTGTCGCCATGGTGGTTGGCCCGCTGCTAACCCGCGCATTCGGGCTGTCCGGGCTGTTTCTTGCCACGGGCGGCATGGCGCTGTTGGGCATCGTGATCGTGATGTTCATGGTGCCGCGTTCCACCGGGCCGTTGCAGCATCGTGAGTCTGGCGTCGCGCGCCAGGCGTTGATCCCGACACTCAAACACCCCGACTTGCTGCGCCTGGACCTGGGCATTTTTGTGTTACATGCAATGTTGATGTCGAGCTTCGTTGCCTTGCCGCTGGCCTTGGTCGAAAAAGCCGGGCTGCCCAAGGAGCAGCACTGGTGGGTTTATCTGACCGCGCTGTTGATCTCTTTCTTCGCCATGATCCCGTTCATTATCTACGGCGAGAAGAAACGCAAAATGAAACGAGTTTTGCTCGGCGCCGTCATGACGCTGATGCTCACTGAGCTATTCTTCTGGCAGTTCGGCGATAGCTTGCGGGCTCTGGTGATCGGTACGGTGGTGTTCTTCACCGCGTTCAATCTGCTGGAAGCGTCGTTGCCATCGCTGATCAGCAAGGTTTCACCGGCAGGCGGCAAAGGCACGGCGATGGGGGTGTATTCCACCAGTCAGTTCCTGGGTTCTGCTCTGGGGGGCATTCTCGGCGGTTGGTTGTTCCAGCATGGCGGTCTGTCGGTTGTGTTCCTCGGATGCGCCGGTCTGGCTGCCCTCTGGCTGGCCTTTGCTGTTACCATGCGAGAACCTCCCTACGTGACAAGCCTGCGCTTGCCGTTGTCGCCCGAGGCGATCCGCGAAGCGGGTCTGGTCGAGCGCCTGAAGGCTGTCGTAGGGGTAACAGATGCAGTGATAGTCGCTGATGAGGCGGCCATTTACATCAAATTGGACACCGAACTATTGGATCGCACCACCCTTGAAAGCCTGGTGAACAACCCGGCCGGGGCAGCGTGCGTAGCCTAGGAGAACGTAATGGCCCGTGGGGTTAACAAAGTCATATTGGTCGGTACTTGCGGCCAGGATCCTGAAGTTCGTTACCTGCCGAATGGCAACGCCGTGACCAACCTGAGTCTGGCGACCAGCGAACAGTGGACCGACAAGCAAACCGGTCAGAAAGTTGAAAAGACCGAATGGCACCGTGTTTCGATGTTCGGCAAAGTTGCCGAAATCGCCGGCGAATACCTGCGTAAAGGTTCGCAGGTTTACATCGAAGGCAAGCTGCAGACCCGCGAGTGGGAAAAAGACGGCATCAAGCGTTACACCACTGAAATCGTGGTCGACATGCAAGGCACCATGCAACTGTTGGGCGGCCGTCCTCAGGGCGACCAGCAAGGCCAGGGCGGCGGTAACAACTACCAGCAATCCGCTCCGCGCCAGCAGGCTCCGCGTCCTGCACCGCAACAGCAGCCACAGCGCCAGGCCCCACAGCAGGCCGCGCCGCAACCGGCTCCGGATTTCGACAGCTTTGATGACGATATCCCATTCTGATTCTTTGACCAGAAACAGAACCTGAAAAAGCCCGGCCTCCCTATGGATGCCGGGCTTTTTGCTTATGGCTCCGGATCAGCCTTTGGCGAAGGCCAGCATGTCCGCGTTCACTTTCTCTTTATGCGTATCCGTCAGCCCGTGTGGCGCGCCGGGGTAGACGATCAACTCTGCATGCTCGATCAACCGCTTGCTCTCCAGTCCCGCCGCTTGAATAGGCACGATCTGGTCGTCATCGCCGTGGATGATCAGGGTCGGCACATCGAACTTTTTCAGGTCTTCGCGGAAATCCGTTTCCGAGAAAGCCTTGATGCTGTCCAAAGTGTTTTTGTGGCCACCCATCATGCCTTGCATCCAGAACGAGTCGATCAGCCCCTGTGACGATTTTGCACCGGGGCGGTTGAAGCCAAAGAACGGACCGCCGGCGATGTCCTTGTACAGTTGCGAGCGGTCGGCGATGGAGCCGGCGCGGATGCCGTCAAAGACTTCGATCGGCAGGCCTTTGGGATTGGTGTCGGTCTTCAGCATCAGCGGCGGCACGGCGGAGATCAGTCCGGCCTTGGCCAAGCGTTTTGTACCGTGACGGCCGATGTAGCGGGCAACCTCACCACCACCGGTGGAGAAGCCGAAAAGAATCACGTCCTTAAGATCCAGATGCTCGATCAGTTGCGCCAGATCGTCGGCATAGTGATCCATGTCGTTACCGTCCCACGGCTGGCTGGATCGGCCATGGCCTCGACGATCGTGCGCGATGGCGCGGAAGCCGTTGTTGGCGAAGTGCAGCATCTGCGATTCCCAACTGTCGGCGCTCAGGGGCCAGCCGTGGCTGAACACCACCGGTTGTCCGCTGCCCCAATCCTTGTAATAGATTGTGTTGCCTTCGCGAGTCGTCAGAGTAGCCATGTCGATCATCTCCAGTGAGTAGCGTGGGTCGGGCGTTTTAGTGGTTGGCGGCAAGGAACTCGTCGGTGGACACCACGTTGGCGTAGGCAAAACCCAGCGCTGACATGAATGCAGCATGAACGTGGGCCGCCGGGACGGTGAGGCCGTTGAATTCCAGGTCGCGGGAGGCACAGGCATCGTGGATCACCGTGACGCTGTAGCCCAGGTCGTTGGCTGCGCGGGTGATGCCGTCGACGCACATGTGGCTCATGCTGCCGACGACGACCAGTTCCTTGATGCCTTGCTCGTCGAGGATTGACTGTAGTTCGGTTTCGCGGAACGAGTTGACGAAGTGTTTCAGCACCACTGGTTCGTTGGCGTGGTTGAGGACTTTGGGGTGCAACTTGGCGCCTTCGGAGCCGGGGGTGAAGAAGGGTGCGGCGTCCGAGGTGAACTCGTGGCGGATGTGCACCACCGAATCACCCGCCTCGCGGAAGGCACTGAGCAGGCGGACGGCGTTGTCTGCAGCGGCATCTGCGCCGACCAGCGGCCATTTGCCTTGGGGGAAGTAGTCGTTTTGGATATCAACTACGATGAGTGCTTGCTTGGCCATGACTGTTTCCTCGAAGTGCGTTTGGGTGTGGAATCAAGTATTGGCCCGAGCACGCGATTCGTGGATTGGCCGCACCGACAATAGAAGGGGGAAAACTGACAATGGACGCACAAAGGGCAATCGCCGAGCTGGGCGTGTTGATCTATCCCGGCGCGCAGATGGCGGCGGTGCATGGATTGACGGACCTGTTCGAGGTGGCCAACCGGATTGCCGCCGAGCATCAGACTGCGCATTTGCCGGTATTGCGCGTGAGCCATTGGCAGGTTGAAGGCGATCAGGCGCCAGTTCGGGTCTACGACAGCCACCCCAGCCCGGACCGCGCATTAGTTGCAGTGATGATTCCGCCGTCAATCGCCGGGTTCTCCGAAGGCCAGGCGCCCCAGGGGCTGATTCGCTGGATTCGTCAGCAACACGCCAGCGGCGCAACCCTGGGCGGTGTTTGCGTGGGCTCTATCCTGTTGGCCGAAAGCGGCTTGCTCGATGGTCGTAGCGCCACCACTCACTGGACCTCGTCGAAGGCCTTCGCTGAGCGTTACCCGGCGATCAAGCTCAAGGCCGATACGCCCATTGTCGACGACGGTGACCTGATCACCACCGCCGGGCTGATGGCCTGGTCAGAGTTGGGGCTGCGGTTGGTGGATCGCCTGATGGGCCCGAGCATCGCCACGGGTACGGCGCGTTTTCTGGTGGTGGAGCACAGTGACAGCGCCAGCGAGTGCGGCAGTAATTTCGCACCGATTCTCAGCCACGGCGATGCATCGATCCTCAAGGTTCAGCACTGGCTGCAAAGTACCGGGGCCACCGACGTTTCACTGACAGCAATGGCCGAGCGAGCGGGGCTTGAGGAACGTACGTTCCTGCGTCGATTTCGCGCCGCGACTGGGCTCAAGCCCACTGAATACTGCCAGCACTTGCGAGTTGGCAAGGCCAGGGAAATGCTCGAATTCACCAATGGCACCATCGATCACATTGCCTGGACCGTGGGCTATCAGGATCCGGGAGCGTTTCGTTCGACCTTCAAGAAAATCACAGGATTGGGGCCGAGTGATTATCGAACGCGGTTTGGGGTGACGCCGAGTGCAGCGGCACGGTGACGTATCTTCAAAAACTCCCTGTGGGAGCGAGCCTGCTCGCGAAGACGTCGGCAAATACAACACAACGGTGACTGATACACCGCTATCGCCAGCAGGCTGGCTCCCACAAAGGGCGTTTGCAAGGCGTGAATCGTGCAAATTGCAGGAAGTGCAGTGGCGTTCGTGCAGAATAAAACGGGCGATGTGCCATCGTTGGTGATGCGAACCACTGATTGCAAAGGTATTTCTTCTCTTCCCCGATTGGCCTGATCTCTGCACCCCCATCCACTACATTCATCAAGCGCTGATTGAAGGGGAACGCATGACCCCAACAGGCCGAAAGAAACTGGTGGTTGCCCATTCGGTGCACCCAGACGCGCCAAAACATGAAGTCGAAACCAATCGGGCCCTGGCCCGCTGGTTGGCGCGAATCCTCGGGCTCAAGTACGGCGGTAGTTACGACCCGCAACAGCATGGCGGTCGAGATCTGTATTTGTTGCCAACCCAAACGTTAGTGGGCGCTGCTGCCGCCCAGGAACTGGGGGTCAAGGGGCCGGAGGATTTGTGGGGCGGTTATGTCGAACATGACTTCATCTGCACCAAAGCCATCAGCCATGGTTTGCTCAACCACCAGGCACATGCCCCTCAAGGCTGGGCGCCGCTGTTTTCCGAACGGGTGCGCAGTGTCGTGCTGGATGGGCTCAGCGTGTTCGCGTTCGAGGATGCGCGGCCAGCGGCGGAACATCTGCTCTATACGGGGCCGATCCGGCTCAAGCCGATTCACGCGTGCGCTGGGCGCGGTCAGGAAGTCATCGAAAGCCTCGACCAGTTCGACAAAATCCTGGCGCGTCCCGATGCCAAAGCGTTGTTCTGCGAGGGTGTGGTGCTGGAACAGGACTTGGATCAGGTGATCACCCACAGCGTCGGTCAGAGTTTCATCGGCAATAGACTGATGAGTTACTGCGGTGATCAATACTTGACCGAAGACGCTCACGGCGAGCAGGTGTACGGCGGTTCCAATCTGCTGGTGGTGCAGGGCGATTACGACGATCTGTTGAAACTGGATTTGCCAGATGATGTGCAGCTGGCGATCCAACAGGCGCAAGTGTTCGACAGCGCAGCCGATGAAGCCTATCCCGGTTTTTATGCCTCGCGGCGCAACTACGACATCGCCCAAGGCATGGCCAGCGACGGCAAGCAGCGCAGTGGCGTGCTTGAACAATCCTGGCGTATGGGCGGGGCCAGCAGTGCCGAAGTGGCGGCTTTACAGAGCTTCGTCAACGATCCGCAAATGCGCGCGATTCGGGTGTCTTCGGTGGAAACTTACATCGATCAGGCGCTACCGGTGGACGCTATCGAGGTGTACCGGGGGCCGGCGCAAAACAGCGATTTTCTTCTCAAGTACGTAACGGTCAAGTCCTATGACGGCTAGAAGCGAAAGCATTCAAATCGACATCGACGATGAGCAGATGAGCGGGACTTTCCTCAGTCCCAAATCGAAAGTCCCCGGCGTGCTATTCGTGCACGGCTGGGGTGGTAGCCAGGAACGAGATCTGGAGCGGGCCAAAGGCATCGCGGGCTTGGGATGTGTATGCCTGACGTTCGACTTGCGCGGGCATACCGGCGGCACCGGTATTCCATTGAGCCGGGTGAGCCGCGAGGACAACCTGCGCGACTTGCTGGCGGCCTATGACCGACTGCTCTCACACCCGGCGCTCGACACCTCGGCGATTGCCGTTGTCGGCACCAGTTACGGTGGTTATCTGGCCTCGATCCTGACGTCGCTGCGGCCGGTGCGCTGGTTGGCGCTGCGTGTGCCGGCGTTGTATCGCGACGATCAATGGCATGCGCCCAAGCGTGATCTGGACAAACTTGACTTGCGCGATTACCGAAGCACCTTGGTGCGCGCCGACAGCAATCGGGCCTTACATGCCTGCTCGGAATTTACCGGGGATGTGTTGCTGGTGGAGTCGCAGACCGATGACTTCGTGCCCCATGCAACCATCATGAGTTACCGCGCGGCCTGCCAGCAGACTCACTCATTGACCCACCGCATTATCGACGGCGCCGATCACGCGTTGAGTGACCCTGTCTCGCAACAGGCATACACCTCGATCCTCGTGGACTGGATCACGGAAATGGTGGTGGGTGAGCGGTTGAGCATTATCCAAGCCAAGTAAGTTGGGGTGGTCTTGCGGGCGCCATCGCGGGCAAGCCCGCTCCCACAGGGTTCTTTGTCGTGCACAAAATTTAGGTACGCCGCAGATCCATGTGGGGCTTGCCCGCGATGGCGTCGGTGAAAGCACCACAAAATCACTTGGGTTTCTTCGCGATCCGCAACGACTTGGCCTTGGCCTCCACCACCAAATACATCACCAGTGTGATCAACAGCGGCAGCAGAAAATAGATCGCCCGATACGCCAGTAATCCTGCCACCAGACTGCCCCGGGAAACCTCGTGTTGCAGCAGTGCGACGAACACCGCCTCCAGCACGCCAAGGCCAGCAGGGATATGCGTGATGACACCCGCGATGGCGCTGATCAGCAACACGCCGAGCACCAGCGGGTAGTCAAGTTTGCTCGGCAGCAGCGTGAAAATCACCGCCGCCATGAGCGACCAGTTCAATGCCCCCAGCATCAATTGCAGGATGGCCATACGCAGGGACGGCAAGTTGATTTCCACCCCGCGAATCGACCATTCACGGCGGCTGGAGAATCTACAGGCCGCGAGATATCCCGCGCTCACCAACAGCAACAACACGCCCACACCTTGCAACGCGCCGCTGCTCAATTTCCAGCCTGGCGGCATCCGGACCAGGCCACTGCTGAACACAACGCCGGCAATCAGCATGTAGCCGAACCAGTTGGTCGCAAGGCTCAGACCGAGGATTTTTGCGATGTTGCTCTTGCTCACCCCGAGTCGCGAATACAGGCGGTAGCGCATGGCGATGCCACCGACCCAAGCGCTCAGATTGAGGTTGAAGGCGTAGCTGATGATGCCCACCGGGAGTATCTGCTTCCAGGTGAGGTCCTGACGGATGTAGGTCCGTCCAATCAGATCGAAACAGGCATAGACCAGAAAACTCACCACGGTCAGGCTGGATGCAATGATCAACGTGCGCACCTTGAAATCGGCCAGGGTTTGCAGCACTTCGGCCCATTCGATGCGCTGGGCGAACATCGTCAGCAGTATGATCAGCGCCAGAAAAAACAGCAGGGTCAGCGGTCGTTTAAAGCGGCTCCAACGTGACTTGGCCGGGTGGTTGGCGTGGGCCGCCGCATGCGCGTCATTGCGACTCATGATGATCGCTCCCAGCCGTGGGTGTGAAGGGTTTCAGCCGTGGTTTATGCGCCGGCAGCCAACCGGCCCACGCCGGAAAATGCCGCAAGAAGTGAAACACCAAAAAGCCCACAGTCATGTGCCAGAGGCGCCCGCGTGGTGCCTTGTCCACTGACATGGCCTTGCAATGGTTGTCGCTCAGATCATCCAGTCGATCGGCGAGGACACGGTTGAAATGGCGGTCACGGATCAACACGTTGGCTTCCAGGTTCATCGACAGGCTCAACGGGTCGAGATTGCTTGAGCCCACCGTGCTCCAGTCTTCGTCCACCAGCGCGACCTTGCCGTGCAACGGACGGTCGCAGTATTCGTAGATCTTTACCCCGGACTTGAGCAAGTAGTCATAGGTCATGCGTGCCGCGAGCTTGGCCACCATCACATCCGGTTGGCCCTGCAAAATCAGCCGAACGTCTACCCCGCGACGGGCAGCGTTGCGAATCTCGCGCAGCAATCGATAGCCTGGGAAAAAATAAGCGTTGGCAATGAACACGCGACGCTGTGCCGTGCGCAGCACCTGGCGATAAACCTCTTCGATGTCGGTGGGATGCTCGGCGTTGTCGCGGTAGACCAAACGCACCTGGCCGTCGTGGTCGCTGATCGCCAGTTCCGAACGGCGTTGCCGGCGTCGTTGCCACCAGTATTTGGCCCGGGCCGGTCGACCGCTTTGCAGCAAGGCAAAGTGATGGATGTCGGCCACGGCCGGGCCTTGCACCTCTACGGAATAATCCTGCTTGGCTTCGGGGCCGAAGTCGGCCAAATGGTCGGCGGAAAAATTGATCCCGCCAATGAACGCAATGCTGCCGTCGACCACCACGATCTTGCGATGCAGGCGTCGGAACCAGTTGGTGCGAATGCCCAGACGCTTGGGCGCCGGGTCGAACATCTGCAAGCGCACGCCGGCGGCGCTCAGGGCGCTGAGAAATCCGCTGCTCAGCTCGCCGCAGCCGAAACCATCGAGGCTGACGGTGGTGCGCACCCCGCGTTGGGCGGCTTCTATCAGGATCTGCTGCAATTCGTTGCCGACCTTATCTTCGAATACGATAAAGGTCTCCAGCAGGATTTCACTCTGGGCCTGACGCAGCGCTTCAAAGACTCTGGGAAAGTACGCTTCGCCGTTTTCCAGCAGCTCGACCCGGTTGCTGCCATGCCAGCCGTACTCGATGTCGACGAGAGCCGGCTCGTGAATTGGCGCTGGTTTGGCTCGCTGGTCCACACTGGTTTTCTCCATCGATGAGCTGCTCATAGCTCGATCTCCACCGACAGCGGGGCATGGTCGGAAAGGTGCGACCAGGGCCGCGTGGTCAACACTTGTGGTTGACTGGCCTTGAGGTTGCGCACGTAGATGCGGTCCAGGCGCAGAGTCGGCAGTCGTGCAGGAAAACTGCGCGCCGGTTTGCCGTGGTGCTGGGCAAAAACCTCTCGCAATCCGCAGGGTGTCAGCAGGTCATCGGCGCGCTGGCGCCAGTCGTTGAAATCACCGGCGACGATCACCGGCGCATCATTGGGCAGTTCCGCAAGGCGACGGGCGAGCAGCTTGAGTTGTTCATTGCGATGAGTCTCACGCAAGCCTAAGTGGACGCAAATCGCATGGACCTGCGGGCCATCACCGGGCAGGCGTAATACGCAATGCAGAAGGCCCCGGTTCTCATGACCGCTGATGGACACGTCGAGGTTGTCGTGACGCACGATCTGGAATTTCGACAGCAGCGCGTTGCCGTGATCGCCGGCCGGATAAACCGCATTGCGCCCGTAGGCGAACTGCGGCCATAGGGTGTCGGCCAGAAACTCATACTGCGGCATCGCCGGCCAATTGGTGTAGCGCTTCGGATGCTGTTCATGAGTGCCGTGCACTTCCTGCAGAAACACCACATCCGCGGACACGCTGCGCACTGCTTCGCGCAGCTCCGGCAGAATGAATCGTCGGTTCAACGCGGTGAAGCCCTTGTGCGTATTGACTGTCAGCACCGTAAAACGGTGCACGGTGGTCTCGATGGACACCTGCTCATCCGTGGTGCCGACCGGCTCGGAAATGCTCATGACAGTGCTCCTTCGGCAACAGGTTCACCGGGGGCGGTGAGCAAATTCCTGTCGAGGTCGAAACGCTCGAGCAGGCGGCGGGCATCGAAGGGCGCGCGAACTTTGATGTCATTGTCGAAATAGCAGAACACTTCGCGGGACTTGCGAGCACTGAGCTTTTGTCGTGGGGCGATCAGGTGCGAGTCGTGCTGGTGGGCGAGGGCGGCCGCCTGTTCGGTGTCGTGCGGTAACTGGTCGAGAAAGATTTCGAACAGTTCGGCATCGAATGTGAAGTTGGGCGGGAATTGCCAGAGGATCGGGCCGAGTTTTTCCTTGAGTTCCAGAACGCCGGAGGCAAAGAAATTGGCCAGGGGTTTATGAATGTCACGCAGGCGTTTGATGTGGGTAATGAAGCGCGGGGCTTTGACGCTGAAGATGAAGTGCGGCGGGGTTTCGGCATACCAGCGGGCGTACCGGTCAGGCCGCTGCAGGGCGTAGAACGATCCGTTGATTTCGATGCTGTTGACGGCCCTCGACGCGAATTGCAGCTCGCGTTTTTGGGGCAAGCCCTTTGGGTAGAAATCCCCCCGCCAGGGCGTGTAGCGCCAACCTGAAATGCCAATGTGAATCGCCGCCATGTCGCCTCCCGTCCGATTGCTCCATTTCTTTGCTGACTGCTGGGTGGATAGGAAAGTTTCGGCGGGGGTATGGACGGTATCGCTACTCGGGAGCACCCATCAAAACAATTGTGGGAGCTAGCCTGCTAGCGATAGGGCATTCACATTCAAAGAAGATGTCGAATGTGCCGCCGTCATCGCTAGCAGGCTAGCTCCCACAGGGGGCATCAGTGGCTTGGGACGATACGGGTTGAGTACTCGGCATGCACCGGCCCCAACCGATCCAGGCGACCGCTCCAGGCGGTCAGTGCCAGCGCCACCAATACCACCAACCCACCGATCCACGCGGTATGGATCAAGCCCATGTGCGCAACGATCAAGCCACCGCCCCATGCGCCACCGGCGATGCCAAGGTTGAACGCTGCGATATTCAGGCCGGAAGCCACGTCCACTGCATGGGGCGTGTGATGTTCAGCCTGTCGCACCACATACACCTGCAACCCCGGCACATTGCCGAACGCCACGGCGCCCCAGACCAGTACTGTGGCCAGCGCCAACCATGGGTTGCCGGCGGTGAAGGTCAGCATGAACAGCACAGCGGCGAGCAGGGCGAAGATGACTTTCAGGGCACTGATCGGGCCGCGTTTATCGGCCAGTTTGCCACCCCAGATATTGCCGACGGCCACCGAGATTCCGTAGACCAGCAACACCAGGCTGACAGTGCTGGCGCTGAACCCGGAGATATCCTGAAGGATCGGCGCCAGGAACGTGAAAGCAATGAAAGAACCGCCATAACCGACCGCCGTCATGGCGTACACCAGCAGCAAGCGCGGTTGCTTGAGCACCTGCAATTGCTGCAAGAGCGAAGCAGGTTTGCTGTGGGCGATGTTCTTCGGCACGTAGATCAGGCTGCCAATGAACGCAATCACACCCAGAGCGGACACGGCGAGGAAGGTTTCACGCCAGCCGAAATGTTGACCGATGAACGTGCCCAGCGGGACACCAGTGACCAACGCCACGGTGAGGCCGGTAAACATGATGGCGATGGCGCTGGCGGCTTTTTCCTTGGGCACTAGACTGGTGGCGATGGTAGAACCGATCGAGAAAAACACGCCATGGGCCAGGCCGGTGACGATCCGCGCCAGGATCAGCGACTCGTAACTCGGCGCTTTCCAGGCCAGCAGGTTGCCGAGGGTGAACAACACCATCAGCGACAACAGCAGCAGTTTACGAGGGACTTTGCCGGTCAGGGCGGTCAACACCGGGGCGCCGACAGCGACACCCAAGGCATACAGGCTGACCAACAGACCGGCCGACGGCAGACTGACACCGAGGTCGGCGCCAATGGTGGGTAATAGACCAACGATGACGAACTCGGTCGTCCCGATGGCGAAGGCGCTGAGGGTCAGCGCGAGCAAGGCAATGGGCATGGCTGCAACTCCGGTGGGCTGATTTGATGGAGTGCAGTGTCGGGGTTTGGGTTGTGCGGAAAAATACAGGGATGAGCATTTGATATTTGCTTCGAGCGCAAAGATTGCCCGGCATTTGCGAATGCACGCCGAACTTGCCCGGTCTTTCTCGATCAGTTCCTTACAGCCTAATCCAAAGGCGCGGATGCCTTGATCAAGCTCAAGACCGCGATACTACTGGGGGCGTTGCTGTTATTGGGCAGCGAGGAGCTGGAAGCTGCGGCGGTACCGGGGCTGCCGGCCGCGACCACCGCCGCGACGCCACCGGCACACCCTCAACCGCTGGTGCAGGGCGGGTTGCTGGGCGCCATCAGTTCCAGCATTGACGAGGTGCAGGAAAAGCTCGATCTCAACGAAAACCTGGTCGACGCCTGGCGCCTGAGGGCCGCGTGGTGCTGACGGCGCAGTTTCGCACTGTATCCGGGGGGCAATATGCGGTGAGCCGGGCGTTCAACCAGCGGCTGAAAAAGCTTGTGGATAACAGCCCTTGGGTACACTTCGCGCAGACTTATCCACAGCAGGCGCTGGTGCCGAGGCATTTGGAGTCGCGGCAGGATGGAGTGGTGGAGCCGGAGCATTCGGCGGTGTTGATGCCGGATCGGCCGCGGCCACAATAGTTGTGTCGATCCTGATGGCCTCATCGCGGGCAAGCCCGCTCCCACAGGTTTCTTTGTACGCC
>NZ_JBOIBY010000011.1:0-1274 GCF_050739655.1 Pseudomonas sp.
ACATAGATGGCCAGCACGAAGATGATCAGGTTGTAGATACCGTGAGAGATCAGCATGTCTTCCATTGTTTTTATCCTCAGCCGTTCTTGCGCACGATCTGGCCGTCGCGGCACATCAGGCACGCGGCGACGATGTCGTCTTCAAGGTTGATCACCAGTTGTCCTTCTTTATCGAACAACAGTTTCATGAAGTCCAGCAGGTTGCGGGCGTAGAGCGCCGAAGCGTCAGCCGCGACGGCACCGGCCAGGTTGGTCGGGCCGACAATGGTCACGCCATTTTCGACAACAACCTGGTCTGCCACTGTCAGTGGGCAATTGCCGCCCTGGGCGGCCGCGAGGTCGATGACCACCGAGCCCGGCTTCATCTGCGCCACGGTTTCCGCGCTCAACAGCGTCGGTGCCTTGCGGCCCGGAATCAACGCGGTGGTGATGACAATGTCAGCCTGCTTGGCGCGTTCGTGCACGGCCGCGGCCTGACGCTGCATCCAGCTGGCCGGCATTGGCCGTGCGTAACCGCCGACACCGACGGCGCATTCACGCTCTTCATCGGTCTCATACGGCACATCGACGAACTTGGCGCCGAGGGATTCGATTTGTTCTTTTACCGCAGGACGTACGTCAGACGCTTCAATCACTGCACCCAGGCGTTTGGCCGTAGCAATGGCCTGCAGCCCGGCTACACCCGCGCCAAGAATCAGCACGCGCGCCGCTTTCACGGTGCCCGCAGCGGTCATCAGCATCGGCATGAAGCGAGGGTAGTGGTGAGCGGCCAGCAACACGGCTTTATAACCGGCGATGTTAGCTTGCGACGACAACACATCCAGGCTCTGGGCGCGGGACGTGCGCGGCGCGGCTTCCAACGCGAACGCGGTAATGCCGCACTCGGCCATTTTGGCGATGGTTTCATTGCTGAACGGGTTGAGCATGCCCACCACGATGGTGCCGGACTTGATCAGCGCCAACTCGCTGTTGCTGGGGGCAGCAACCTTGAGAATCAGCTCGGCGCCAAATGCATCACTGGCGCTGCCAATGCTTGCACCCGCCGCTTCATAGGCACTGTCGAGAACACTGGCGTTAACGCCGGCGCCGCTTTGTACAGTGACCTTATGACCCTGGCCGATCAGCTTCTTTATGGTTTCGGGGGTTGCAGCAACCCGTGTTTCACCGGTCTGGGTTTCGAGAGGAACACCAATGTGCACGTCAAATCTCCTGCGTGATCTTATTGAGTAAACCCATGCACTACGGATGGTGCGGCTGGGGCGGCCGATCAGCACG
>NZ_JBOIBY010000012.1:0-4467 GCF_050739655.1 Pseudomonas sp.
TGGTCGCTCTATCCACGCTGGCGACGATCATTGCCTCTCAAGCCGTGATCTCCGGCGCGTTCTCCCTGACGCGTCAGGCCATTCAGCTGGGTTACGTGCCTCGCATGTTTATCCAGCACACCTCCGACCAGGAGCAGGGGCAGATATACATCGGTACGGTCAACTGGGCGTTGATGGTCGGTGTTGTGTTACTGGTGATCGGTTTCGAATCTTCCAGTGCCTTGGCTGCCGCTTATGGAGTCGCAGTGACGGGAACCATGTTGATCACCACTATTCTGTCCTCGGCTGTCGTCCTGATCCTCTGGAAAACGCCACGCTGGTTGGCCATCCCGATGTTGCTCGGCTTTCTGTTGGTGGACGGCCTGTATTTCGCGGCCAATGCGCCGAAAATTTTACAGGGCGGTGCGTTCCCGGTGATTGCCGGCATCGGCCTGTTCATTTTGATGACGACCTGGAAGCGGGGACGCAAGATTATTGTTGAGCGGCTGGATGAAACCGCGCTTCCGCTTCCGCTATTCATCAGCAGCCTTCGTACGCAACCTCCCCATCGCGTGCAAGGCACGGCGGTGTTTCTTACCGCCAGGTCCGATGCTGTTCCTCATGCGTTGCTGCACAACCTGCTGCATAACCAGGTGTTGCATGAGCGGGTGGTGTTGTTGACCGTGGTATCCGAAGACAGTCCACGAGTGCCTGTGGACCGTCGGTTCGAAGTTGAATCCTTCGGCGAAGGCTTTTTTCGGGTCAGCCTGCACTTTGGTTTCACCGAAGAGCCCGATGTTCCCCTCGCATTGCGTGCCTGCCATCTGCCGGAACTGGATTTCAGCCCTATGCGCACAACTTATTTTCTGAGCCGGGAGACGGTTATCCCGACCAAGCGCATCGGTATGGCGAAGTGGCGCGAGTACTTGTTTGCGTTCTTGCTCAAGAACGCCAACAGCAACCTGAAATACTTCAAGTTGCCATTGAACAGGGTCATTGAGTTGGGTACACAAGTCGAAATGTAGTGATAGTTCAGCTGTGACCTCGCGCAACGTGATCGACCGCTGGCAGTTGTCTTCTGTCGACTGCTGCCAGTCGCGAAGGGCCGAAAACTACTCAGTCACTCCGGTGCCATCATCACCGCGAGCGTCATCTTGATGAATTCTTCATTCTTATCGATGGCTTCCAAGGCACCGCGTACGTTGTCAGCGACATCGGCTGATCCATGCTGCTCGACCCAGTTCGAAAGCTCCATGATGACGGCTTCTAGGCGAGTTGGTTTTCGTTGATCTTGAAGAGTAGGGAAGGGAGCAGATCTGAGCTTGGCATCGCGAATCCTCGGTTAAGAGGTCAGCGTAGCACCTGGTTCTATGAAGGATTTTTTACGATTGGCAGAACGCCGGGAGAGGGTGTAGACGGGCTGAGTTCTGGAACAAGTCCAGCATAGTCTTCGTAAGGGCTGTGTGCACACATTGTAATAGTGCGAACGTGGCTTCGATCAAGTATGCATGATCGGCATACCTCCGATGGTTTTACTCTGCGCAGATTGGTTATTTTCAAGCTTTCAGGCCCGTAGTTTTTTCTTGCCGCAATTCCTATTTTGTAGACGTCACCTTCTTCCCTTTGCGGTTGCGGATGTATTGCTCAGTCATCACGACGGTGGTGTGATCAAGCTGGTCCATTACCTCCCGGATGTTACCGGTTGAATCAGAATCAGCCCCGTCCGCGGATCGAAGTGGCGCACAAAGTGAACATGCCTGGAATCGAAGGGCTGATCACTGACCCCGGGCCCTCTGATCACCTTGAAGCTGTTCATCTGGTGGATCGGTATGAAGTGCCGATTATCCATTGGTACGAAATGCTGGTTGTTGATTGGTACGAAATGCCGGTTGTTGATTGGTACGAAATGCCGGTTGTTGATTGGTACGAAATGTCGGTTGTTGATTGGTACGAAATGTCGGTTGTTGATTGGTACGAAATGTCGGTTGTTGATTGGTACGAAATGCCGGTTGCCCATTGGCACGAAATGCCGGTTTCCCATATGAAAGGAGCCACTGTGGAAATGGTGGAATTGCCCGCATTGCTGTGGCTGCCCACTGACCAGAACGGCCGGGTGAGGATTTTGATCGAGGCCGCCACCGCTGATTGCCTCAAAGGAAAGGCTGCTTGCCAGAAGCCCCGCAACCAAGAGCAGGAGCTGCTTGAAGATACGCATAGCGCCACCTCCGACGGTCCCCCTGCACTAAATTATAGTGCGTCATGGACCCCGGCCTGGCCCTGGCGCTGAAGTAGACAGCTAGCCAGACGGAGGCCTTTATTTCTTTGCATCGCAAAATCAAAAGTCTGCCCCGCAATTCATCCCGTCCTGCATCCGAATGTCTGCAACAGGGACTTACAAAGCAGTCTCGCAATAGGGGTGACGCGAACTAGATGGATGTCTTCTGACGTTTTTGCCTGCATCTGCCTGACTCAGGCGCCTTGCAGTAAACGGAGGGCACCTTGGCGCCCTTGTTTTTGAGGGTGATGAATGAAACAAGGACAAGTTTTACTGCTGGCTTTGCTGGTTATGTTTTTGACAGGTTGCATGACTACACCGCCAAAAGATCAAGGCAATCTCTGCAGCATTTACCGTGAATATCCCGACTGGTACGAGGACTCGCTAGAGATGCAGAGTGAATATGGGACGCCTCTGCATGTGGCCATGGCGATCATGAAACAGGAAAGCAGCTTCGTGGCTGATGCTTTGCCGCCTCGTGACTATCTGCTCTGGGTGATCCCCTGGGGGCGAGTCAGTTCGGCTTACGGTTATGCGCAGGCTCAAGATCCGGTGTGGGGCGAGTACAAGGGCGATACTGGCAACGGTGGTTCGCGTGACAGCTTCGACGACGCGATCTTGTTTATCGGTTGGTACACCACTGGCACCCAGCGTCAGCTCGGAATCTCCAAATGGGACACCTACAATCAGTACCTGGCTTATCATGAGGGGCGTGGGGGCTTCAGCCGCAATTCCTATCGCAGTAAACCGTGGCTGATGCAGGTTGCCCAGAAAGTGCAAAAGCAGTCAGAGATTTACAACGCCCAGCTCAAGCAGTGTCGCCAGGAGCTGGAGGATGAGCGTAGCGGGTGGTTTTAGCGCGGTAAAGAGTGACGGCCCCGACGTGAAATCGTACGACCAGACTGGATGCGTCGATTTGGACTTTTGATGTGTTTGACAGGCCTGTCGGGCGTCAACTAAAAATCAAGGGCTTGCCAGCGAAAGCCATGCAAGCCCTTGTTTGTTTCTGCTTCATTGCTTCTGTCTTGATCGTGGTTGCCTGATGCTTTTCAGGACGCCGGGTCTGCCTTGCGGCGATCGCTGCCGGATGGGTTGCCGGTATTGATCAGCCTTCTTTCCAGCAATACGCTTTCCAGGGCCTGGCGCTCTGACGGGGTCATTTGATGCTCTCGCTCCTTGAGTTCCAGCAGGATCGGGGTGGACCACTGGCGGTAGGTTTGTTCGGCACTACGATTGAGTGACATGGGTTCCTCCTTGATCAGGCTCCTGCCAATTAAGGCGCCGCAGTTCGATACGCAAGAGACGCTAGCCGAGGAACCTTGTTCTCGCCACTGCGTTACGTCGGGCTTCCATCTTCCCAGATGCCCGTAGCGGCAGTGCGCTGCACGTAGTCGCTGAAGTCGCGCGCTGGCCGTCCCAGTGCCCGCTGTACGCCATCGGCTATTGGCGTGTTGCGGCCGTCGAGCACAGTCGTGAAGAGATAGAGCACCAGGTCGATCAACTCCTGGGGAAGTTGTTGCTGTTCCATCGCCTGTCGATAGGCGTCCGCTGGTACGGCCACGAACTCGATGTCGCGACCGGTGGAACTTGCAATCTCGGTCATGGCTTCGGCAAAGGTCAGCGCCCGAGGGCCGGTCAATTCGTAGAGCTGGTTGGTGTGTCCGGGTTGGGTCAGTGCGGCGACGGCACACTCGGCGATGTCTTCCGCATCGACAAAGGGTTCAGCGACCTGGCCAACGGGGAGTGCGAGTTCACCCAGCAGAATGGGTTCAAGAAAGTGCGCCTCGCTGAAATTCTGGCAGAACCAACTGGCCCGCAGAATCGTCCAGTCAATCCCGCTGTTCTGTACGACACGTTCGGCCTGTTCCGCTTCGATTTCGCCGCGACCGGATAGCAGGACCAGTTTGCGGACTCCGCTTTTGACCGCCAGGTCGGTGAAAGCCTGGATGGATTCCAGGGCGCCAGGAACGGCGAGATCAGGTTGAAAGCAGATGTAGACCGCATGAACGCCATCTATCACCGCGTCCCAGGTTGATCGATCTTCCCAGTCGAAAGGGGGATTCGCGTCGCGGGAACCTCGGCGAACGGCCAGGCCGGCAGCTTCGAGTCGTTGTGTGATTCGCCGCCCGGTTTTGCCCGTCGCGCCAAGGACCAGTGTGATTGGTTGACCGGTTTTCATCGCGTTCATCTCCATCGGTTAATGTGAGTGATAC
>NZ_JBOIBY010000013.1:0-1285 GCF_050739655.1 Pseudomonas sp.
ACAAGGTTGACCGTCCAGGCGCGCGTCCGGACTGGGTTCTGGACCAGATCTTCGACCTGTTCGACAACCTGGGTGCCACCGAAGAACAGCTGGACTTCAAAGTCGTCTACGCCTCGGCCCTGAACGGTATTGCCGGTCTGGACCACACCGAAATGGCTGAAGACATGACCCCGCTGTACCAGTCGATCGTCGACAACGTACCGGCGCCGGCTGTTGACCGTGAAGGTCCGTTCCAGATGCAGATCTCCGCACTGGACTACAACAGCTTCCTGGGTGTTATCGGCGTTGGCCGTATCGCTCGTGGTCGCGTCAAGCCGAACACCCCGGTTGTGGCTATCGGCGCCGACGGCAAGAAGCGTAACGGTCGTATCCTGAAGCTGATGGGTCACCACGGTCTGCACCGTGTAGACGTTGAAGAAGCTGCAGCAGGCGACATCGTGTGCATCAGCGGTATGGACTCGCTGTTCATCTCCGACACCCTGTGCCACCCGGACACCGTCGAAGCGATGAAGCCGCTGACCGTCGACGAGCCAACCGTTTCCATGACCTTCCAGGTAAACGACTCGCCATTCTGCGGTAAAGAAGGCAAGTTCGTGACTTCCCGTAACATCAAGGAACGTCTGGACAAAGAGCTGCTGTACAACGTTGCACTGCGCGTTGAAGAAGGCGACTCGGCTGACAAGTTCAAGGTTTCCGGCCGTGGCGAACTGCACCTCTCGGTACTGATCGAAACCATGCGTCGCGAAGGCTTCGAAATGGCTGTAGGCCGTCCGGAAGTGATCATCCGTCTGGTTGACGGCGTGAAGCACGAACCGTTCGAAAACGTCACCATCGACCTGCCGGAAGAATCCCAGGGCAAGGTGATGGAAGAGATGGGCCTGCGTAAGGGCGACCTGACCAACATGGTGCCGGATGGCAAGGGCCGTGTACGTCTGGAATACAACATCCCTGCTCGTGGTCTGATCGGTTTCCGTAACCAGTTCCTGACACTGACCAACGGTGCTGGCATCCTGACCTCGATCTTCGACCGTTACGACGTGATGAAGTCCGGCGACATGTCCGGCCGTCAGAACGGCGTTCTGGTTTCGGTTGAAACCGGCAAGGCTCTGACCTACTCCCTGGAAACCCTGCAGGCACGTGGCAAGCTGTTCGTTGAACACGGTCAGGAAATCTACAACGGTCAGATCGTTGGTCTGAACAGCCGTGACAACGACCTGGGCGTCAACCCTACCAAGGGCAAGAAGCTCGACAACATGCGTGCTTCGGGTAAAGACGAAACCATCGC
>NZ_JBOIBY010000014.1:0-7894 GCF_050739655.1 Pseudomonas sp.
TCTGCTGTTCCGACCACTGATTACGTCATTCACGGGAGATGGTTTTAATGAGAATTGAGCTTCGGCCTCAGCGCCGTGACGATGCTATAGAGGTCATTAAGGTGGGTAGCGTTCTTACCGTGAATGGAGAGGTTTTCGATTTTTCGCAGATGGGCGAGGGTGACACTTTGCCCAACTCGGCGATCCACTCCGAATGGTTCGCTGGGGATGTGGAGAAAGTCGATGGTGAATTGAAGATCATTCTTCTCCTACCAAACCCGTGGAATTACAGCCCCGAGCAGGCTTTTCCTGTCCCGCTGGAAAACGTTCCGGATGGCCCCGTGGTGCTTCCAGGTCCGCTCCCTGAACCCGTAGTCGGAACTTCGCCCGAGGATGCTCAATGAATATTGACTGGTCGCAGCTCATCACTAAAGCCATGAAGGACGCCGCCGCGCAGGCCGCACAGCTCGCTGCAGCGAAGGCCGAGTTATCCGCGAGGAATGCCAAGGCGCTGGTGCAGATCGCACGAATTCAGGATCGTATCGATACGCTGGGCTATGGCATTGATGCGGGCGAGGCGACTGAAGAGGATGAGGCAGAACAGGCCGCTCTGATCATCAATCTGAAAGCCTGGAAAGCCTATAAGTTCGCACTGGGCAAAGTCACCGTGCAGCCTACCTGGTACGCCGCGCCAGTGTGGCCGGTTGAGCCGGTGGTGCCTGTTATCGTGGCCGATCCTCAAACATCAGTAAGCGATTTGAACTAAAACGCCCAAGCAGCACAACGCACCCGCCCTTAGCGGGTATTTTTTTGCCTGGAGAATAGTGATGCCAATCAGTGAAAAAGACCGCGACATCCTTGCTCGCACAATCTGGGGCGAGGCCCGTGGCGAATCGCCAGCCGGAAAAGTCGCCGTAGCCTGGACGATTCGCAACCGTGTGTTCGATGGAAAAGAAAAGTCCTGGTGGGGCGAGGGTTACGCCGGTGTCTGCCAGAGGCCGTACCAGTTCAGCTGCTGGAACCGGAACGATCCTAACCATCCGTTCCTGAGTGGTGTGCGGCAGGTCCCGTTCCGCGAGTTAGCGCAGGCGCGAATCGCCGCTGACCAGGTGATCGATGGGCTGGTGCCCGATCCCACCGGCGGCGCCACGCACTACTACGCCGTCAGCATGAAAACGCCGCCGGCCTGGGCTGCAAAGGCGAAGCAGACACTTAAGCTTGGTGGGCACGTCTTCTTAAAGGATGTGCCGTAACTCCGGCTCATGTGTCGGAACTGTTTCGCTGGTGGTGGAAAGTCTCGGCGAATGGAGTATGCCCTTTGAGCGCCCGAATCTGGGCGGTCAGTTCGCTGATGTGCTTCCCGTTTGCCATCAACTCGCCGTTGGCCTTAATTTCGATATCGTTCGCATGCCTCCTGGCGTTGTCTGCTTCAGCCTTGGCAGCGATCAGTTGCGCCCTAAGAGTGTCACGCTCATGGGAAGCCTCGGCGTGCATCTCCACCAGTTTGAATATCTTTCCCCGCGCCTCACGCAGCTGCAGGTTCAGCTCTTCGAATTCGTTTTCGTACATCCGGAGCTGGTGACGGCAGGTTTCGAGCGGTGTCGGAGTGCCGAGCCAGTCGTCTGTGTCTTCGATTTCGTAGGGGAACACGGGATGCCTTACTGATGCTGTTTGGATGTACAGTAATCTAGGCGTGATGAAATGAGTAGTGTGTGTCGACGAAGAGGAAGTTTTTGGATGGTGTTAATTCGGCAGGACGCCTTGGAGGGTACCTTGCGGGGAGGGTCGAGTTGACCCTCCCACGGCAGGTATTTACTGAAATACTTACCGGCTGAATAATGCGTTCAATGCCGCGTCTGCAACCTTGTTTTGCTCGTCAGTCGCTTTGCAATGCATATACATAAATGGTGCGCTTGGCGCGAGCTTACCTTCAGCAATTTGCTCGACAACGCTGCGGATATCAGCGTCGTTTGCGGCGGCTTCGGCTGCAGGGATTGGATCGCCTAACTTACTTTCATTATGCGATTTAGTCATAACGTACCCTTTAAGTGGGAGAGCTCGATTGATATCGAGTACACGTACTTCTTCCATGAGATTGTGTCGGCAGTCATTCAGTTCAAAAAACTTCGTGGTGCCACCTGAAAAGGGATCCATAGAAACTGCGTGCTCGAGTGCCTTATAAGCGCAACGATGAACGGCCCATGCCGGCAAGGCATGCACCATACCAGTACCAGAGAAAATAGATATGGTCCTCTGGTCCTCGTCATTACCGCAGCAGCAATTGTGTGCCAAAAGCACTGCGTTTGCGTTAACGTCATACATCATCAGCGATATGCCGTCAAGAGTAGGTCGTTCTGCCGCAGATTTTGGGTCAGCAGCGACGAAATCTTTCCACTCCTGGATGACACGCGAATTACCAGCAAACTGGTAGACGGTGTCCTTCATGTAAATCATTTTTTCAAAGCGCACGTCGTCGACGTAAAGCACAGCGGATTCAGTTTCCCATGACCAACGCGAGTCAGTGGTCAGAATCTTGTTCGCTATATCACAAACTGTTGTGGTCATTGCCCTTCCTGTGCGCCTGCGTGCTATCCCTGCCTGCGGTACGGCCTGCTCGGTGAGAACACGATTTTTTGGTGCGGCACTTTAACATCAAGCAACGAAATTTGATTTACGGATTGGAAAATAAAAATGTTGGCGATTTCGGTTCGGAGTGGGGCAAAAAATCATTTTTAATTCTAGCTTTTACCCAAGACAATTCCTGTACCAATTTTTGTACCACTGACCGTGTAAAGCAGGTAAAAACCGGGTACGCCTAAGTAAGCAAGTGCCCGATTTCATTGACTATTCTTACTTTGCCTTACCCCTATAGAATCGCGGTGTAATTCTGTTCCAGGGACATGAAACTACCTGTGGGATTTTACGCAAAGGGCAAGGGTACGGTGGCGGACACGGCGCTGCAAGCATGACGCAACAGCTTTACTCGTCGCGACCTTCCATCATGGTGCGTTTAAGCATCACATAAACCGCTCCGGCACCGCCATGTTTCGCCTGGCACGAGGTAAAGCCCAGTACCTGCGGATGTTGGCGCAGCCAAGTGTTGACGTGGCTTTTGATCATCGGGCGCTTGCCGTCCAGCCGTACGGCCTTGCCGTGGGTGACGCGCACGCAGCGGATTTCGAATTTGGTCGCTTCGGCCAGGAAAGCCCAGAGTGTTTCCCGGGCCTTTTCCACGTTCATGCCATGCAGGTCGAGGCTGCCTTCGAACGGGATCTGTCCGATCTTGAGCTTGCGCATCTGGCTTTCCTGAACGCCGTCACGTGCCCACATCAGCTCGTCTTCAGGGCCGACGTCGATCACAAACTGGTCGGAAAGCCCATCAACGGTGGTGGCATCGGTGCGCACGGTAGCAGCCTGGCGCAGCTTGGCGATTTGCGCGCGGTCAGCCTTGGGTTTGCCGGTTTCGGCGCGATCGTGCTTGATCGGCTTGACGCCTTGGATCGCACTTTTGAACAGGGAAAAATCGTCGTCTTGCATGTCAGCCTCCGCGAAGGGCGGCCAGTTTACCCAACTCCAGGCGAATGAGGGCGCGTCTTGCGCGCAGCGTTCGATCTCGACTGGGGTCTCAGTCGTGTTTTTTCATCAGGTGCGGGGACATGTTCAGCTGCTGCGACTGTCGCGAGCGACGACGGCAGCGGCGCCACAGCCATACGCCGAGGTACAGCACGAACAGGCCAATCGCCAGGATCACGGCTGCGCCGGCGCGGTTGGTGTTCAACTCGCCAAGGGCGGGTGCATGCCCGAACAGCGCCGCTGCAGCGGCCATGGCCATCAGCACGCCGCTCATTGCCAGCAATGCGGCGAATGCCGCACCGATTCGAAAACGCCAGTTGCTTTGGCCTTTGGGCCGCAAGCGGCGAGCGTCAAAACCATCGGATAACTTCATTCCGACCTTCCTCAATGGGTAATCGGCCCTTCGACCGGGAGTTGACCGGGATGTTCCTGAGGCTATGACAATTACAGCAGATCAGAGGCTTTTGTGGATGAGCGGCGCATTGGCCGCTCATTGAGTGTTGTCAGATCAGGTTATTGGTTTGGGCGACGGCAGCAAAGTTGTCCGCCATGATTGCCATCTCAGTCTGGTGTACATGCTCGGCGCTCAGCACGCCACCTTTGTAGGGCAGGTCGCGGGTAGCGCAGGCGTCTTCCACGAGGGTGCAGCGAAAACCCAGGTTTTTCGCTGCCCGCACCGTGGTGCTGACGCTGGAATGGCTCATGAAGCCGCACACCACCAGGTCCACCGAACCCAGCTCTTCCAGGCGTTTTTTCAGATCGGTGCCGTGGAATGCGCTCGGCAGGATCTTTTCAATCTTGATTTCGCCTTCGAGGGGCTCCAGCCCCGGGATGAACTGACCGCGCTCGCCCCGTGGGTCGAACAGGCCGCCAACTGTACCCAGATGGCTGACATGCACGATCGGCCGGCCGGCCGCACGGGCGGCAGTCACCAATCGTTTGATGTTTGCGACCGCCGAATCCATGCCGCTCAGGGCCAGGGGGCCGCTGAGGTACTCTTTTTGGGCATCGATAATGATCAGGGTCGCATGACTCAGTTTGGCCGCTGCATAACCGCGACCGCTGAGTTGAAACATCGTTTGTGGAACGGACATTCTGGGGCTCCTCGGAGTGGGGCTTTTGCGACATTGTCCTCTGGCTGAGCGCTTCTGTGAATCGCTACCATCGTAGGCACCGTCGTTACTGGCGTGCAGCGTTGTCAAGTGGTCCGTTTTGTTCAATACCGAGCTGAAAAAAGAGAATAGTCCTACATTTGCCCCCGCGTTTTTCCCGCGTCGTCGCCGCGTCGTTTGGCTGATAGAATCGCCCGTCGATTATTCTGGAGTTTGCCGTCGTGATCACTTCCCGCCTTCGTACCCTGCGTGACCATATCCGTTGGGCCGTCAGCCGCTTCCATGGGGAGGATCTGTTTTTCGGCCATGGAACCGACAATGCCTGGGACGAAGCCCGTCAATTGGTGCTGGGTGCTTTGCATTTGCCGTGGGAAATTTCCGACAGCTACCTCGACTGCAACCTGGAAGAAGATGAACTGGCCCACTTGCAGCTGCTGCTCAAGCGTCGTATCGAAGAGCGGGTTCCAACCGCTTATCTGCTGGGCGAGGCCTGGTTCTGTGGCATGTCGTTCATTGTCGACGAGCGCGTGTTGATCCCGCGTTCACCGATTGGCGAGTTGATCGAAGACCGTTTCACGCCGTGGCTGGGTACCGAGCCTGCGCGTATTCTCGACCTGTGCACCGGCTCCGGTTGCATCGGTATTGCCTGCGCCTACGAGTTCCAGAACGCGGAAGTGGTGTTGGCCGACCTGTCCTTCGAAGCGCTGGAAGTGGCCAACCAGAACATCGAGCGTCATGGCGTCGACGAGCGGGTCTATACCGTGCAGGGCGATGGCTTCGATGGCTTGCCGGGTCAGCGTTTCGACCTGATCGTGTCGAATCCGCCGTATGTCGATGCCGAAGATTTCGCCGACATGCCGGACGAGTACCAGCACGAACCGGAGCTGGGATTGGCCTGCGGTGACGATGGTTTGAACCTGGTGCGGCGTATGCTCGCCGAAGCGGCGGATCACCTGACCGAGAAGGGCTTGCTGATTGTCGAGGTGGGCAACAGCCAGGTGCACGTCGAGGCCTTGTACCCGGAAGTTGACTTCGCCTGGCTGGAGTTCGAACGTGGCGGGCATGGCGTGTTCATGCTGACCGCGGAGCAGTGCCGCGATCATCAGTCGTTGTTCGCTTCCCGTATCTGACCTTCAAAAACAAAAGATCGCAGCCTGCGGCAGCTCCTACAGGAGAATGCATTCCAATGTAGGAGCTGCCGCAGGCTGCGATCTTTTGATCTAACGGTGCGTGGCAATCCAGATCAACAACCCCGCCTGAAACACCGCAAACGCCACCAAACAGGTAATCGTGAACCGCAGCCCCGCGTCTTCACGTTTGTACTTGCTGACTTTTTCTTCGTGCTTCTTGAGTTTGACTTCCTGCTCGGCCAGGTTCTGGTCGGCCTGCTGGAGCATCTGTGCCGCTTCAAGAATTTCCACGACTTGCAGCTTTTCCGTGTTCCAGTCGCCCAGCAGGTCGCCGACCCGCACTTCTTTGACGCTGCCCTTCAGATGTTGGGCATCGGCGTACACCACATCGAAGCCATGAACCCGCAGAAAGTGATCACGGCGCAGGCGCGTGTCTTCGTTCAGCGCGTCCTTGTTGTTCAGGTCGGTGCCATCGATGGTGTAACCGGGCCAGCGTTTCTTCGCCCAGTTGATGCCTTGCGCCGCCATGAAACGACCGATACCACGGTTCAGCGGTTCAATCTGCAGGCCACTGTCCGGGCCGAAATGCACGCGCTTTTCAGTGTGGTCGGCCCACACGTCCAGATGATTCTGCTCCTTGCGTACCCGCTGGCCTGGCAGGGTGATGTTCATGCGCATCAGGCTGCGTTGCTTGTCATTGCGTTCGGCATAACCGAATTCGACAAAGCGCAAAGGCCGCCCGCCCGTGTTGCGATCGGTCTGCAACGGCGCCAGACGGAGCATTTTATGGTGCTCGACGTGGACGTCCGCCCATGGCAGCTCGACCGCTGGCGGTGCGTCTTTTTCAGCGGTGGTGTCAGGTGAAGTCTGGGTATCAGTCATAACGGCGAGATCCTGTCCAAGCGCAACGTGTCACCAGTCATTGCGCTGGCGACAAAGGCTTATCGGCCGTTTTTTTCAGGACTGGAGTACAAACTGCGCTTAACGGGCGCGAAGTCCGTCAATAAACCCGAGGATTCGCGCGCCCAGTTCGGCTGCCAATGGCAGATTTGGATCTTTATAGGAGGCCAACTGGCGTTTGACGTCGTTGGGTACGATGCGCAAGACATGGTTCATGCCTTCGATCAACGCCAGTTCGGCGTCGGGTTTGGCGGCCTTGAGCAGACGGGCGTCGTCGACACCGACCTGGATGTCATTGCTGCCCTGAATGATCAGCGCAGGCATCTTCAAACGTGCGAAAGCCGCCGCCGGCTCCTGGCGGAACAATGAAATCAGATACGGCTGAACGCTCGGACGGAAAATCACCTGAAGTTGCGGCGGCACGTTGTCGTCGGTTTTTCCGGCCTTGAGGCTGTCGAGCAGCTCATTGCTGCGCAACATCAGGGGAGGCGGCAGGCGATTGCTCAGTTGCTGGCGCAACACCTGGTCGATCGGCCGGGCGGTGCCGGACATGGAAATCACCGCTGCCGCATCGACGTTGGGGGCGGCAAGGCTGGCGATCAGGGCACCTTCGCTATGGCCAAGCAGGATCAGCTGGCCGAAACGCGGATCGGTTTTGAGCTTGCGTGCCCAGGCTTCGGCATCTGATACGTAAGCCTCCAGCGTCAGGTTGCGCTCGTCCGGCGTGGCGGCCAGGCTCGCCGCCACACCGCGTTTGTCGTAGCGAACGCTGGCGATGTTGTGTTTGGCCAGCACCCAGGCCAGGCGCTTGAGGCTGTCGTTGCGCCCGCCATCGGGGTTGTTGCCGTCACGATCCGTAGGGCCGGAGCCGGAAATGATCAGGACAACCGGCACCGGCGTGTCGGATTTTGGCAACAGCATCGAGCCGAAAAGCTCACCGGTGCCGGTGTCCAGCGAGATTGGCCGTTGCAGGACGGTGGCCTGGGCAAAGCCCGTAAACAAGGTAAGGGTCAAGAGAAAAACTCGTAGCATTGTCGCGCCATCATCCACAAGATACCGGTTGGACTCGCAGACACCCATAAGGTTCGAGGATGAACTACTTGGGTAGCCTGCGTATACTGGCGCGCATTACGTATTCAGGTTCATTTCACGGAGCGTCCTGCATGTCCGGCAATACCTACGGCAAGCTGTTCACTGTCA
>NZ_JBOIBY010000015.1:0-4636 GCF_050739655.1 Pseudomonas sp.
AGCTTGCTCGCGATGAGGGCGTGTCAGTCGACATCATTGTCACTGAACCACCGCTATCGCGAGCAAGCTCGCTCCCACAGGGGACCACCACTGCAATCTGTCATTTTTCGGAAACCTTACTGACTTAATCTCCCGACACCTCCTTTGGCTATAAAGGTGCCGGCATGATGCTGCGCGTGTTGTTCCTGTTGATGCTGTGCATGGGCTTGCCGCAGGCGGCCTCGGCCGGCGACTTGCCGACACCCGAACACGGCCCGGTGCTGCGCATTCAGGGTTCCAACACCATCGGCGCGGCATTGGGGCCGGCGCTGGTCGAGGGGTTGCTGAGCGCACAGGGCTTGCGCAGGATTCACCGCGAAACCCCGGACACTGCCAACGAACTGCGCATTGTCGGCGAAACCGTCCTGGGCCGTCGGATCGTGGTGGAGGTGGCCGCCCATGGTTCCAGCACCGGTTTCACCGCGTTAAAAGCAGCCAGTGCCGATCTGGCCGCCTCATCGCGACCGATCAAGGACAGCGAACTGGCCAGCCTGCAATCCCTCGGTGACCTGAAAAGTCCGAGCGCCGAACAGGTCATCGCCATCGACGGCCTGGCGATCATCCTTCACCCGGACAATCCGCTGAATCAACTCGACACCGTGCAGCTGGCGCGCATTTTCAGTGGCGAGGTGAAGACCTGGGAAGACATCGGCGGCCGTGGCGGGCCGATTCATCTGTATGCGCGGGATGATCAGTCCGGGACCTACGACACCTTCAAGGAACTGGTCCTCAGTGGTC
The DNA here is from genome assembly GCF_050739655.1 of Pseudomonas sp. Lineage (GTDB taxonomy): Bacteria > Pseudomonadota > Gammaproteobacteria > Pseudomonadales > Pseudomonadaceae > Aquipseudomonas. The sequence continues at coordinate 778 of NZ_JBOIBY010000015.1, forward strand.
GTGGGAAAACCCTCGGCAGCGCGGCGAAACGCTTCGAGTCCAGCGAACAACTGTCCGATGCGGTCAGCGCAGATCCACAAGGCATCGGTTTCATCGGTTTACCCTACGTGCGCCAGGCCAGGGCCGTGGCCATTGTCGACGGTCAATCGCAAGCCATGCTGCCGCTCAACAGCCTGATTGCCACGGAAGACTATCCGCTGTCCCGTCGCTTGTTCTTCTACCTGCCACCCAACGAAAAAAATCCCTGGGCCAAAGCCCTGGTAGCCTTTGCCCAAAGCACTGACGGTCAGGCCATTGTGGCCGCCAACGGCTTTATCGCCCAAACCGTCCAGGCCATGGCCGTGACGCCCAATGCGCTGATGCCCGAGGGTTATCAGGCGCTGAGCCGTCACGCGCAACGGCTGTCGGTGAACTTTCGTTTCGAAGAAGGCAGCGCCACCTTGGACAACAAGGCCCGACAGGACCTGTGGCGGGTGCTCGACTATCTAAAGCAGCACGGCAAGAGCGATGGGCAAGTCACGCTGGTGGGGTTTGGCGATGCCAAGAGCGACCCGGCGCGCGCCGATCTGTTGTCAAAACTGCGGGCCATGGCGGTACGGCGGGAGTTGGTGAAGAGCGGCGTGGTGTTTCGCGAGATTCGCGGATTCGGTGCCGAAATGCCGGTGGCGGCCAATAGCGCCGATGAGGGAAGGATCAGGAATCGGCGGGTTGAGGTTTGGGTGTATTGAATCTGATGTTGCTGTGTTGAGCCGGCTGACGCCATCGCGAGCGGGCTCACTCCTACATAGGTCACACTAAACCTGTGGGAGCGAGCCTGCTCGCGATGAACGATAACGCGGTGCCTGTCAGTGCCCGCTACGCATCATTTCCTTCGGCACATACTTGCCGATCTCGAACTTGCCAATCGCCGCACGGTGTACTTCGTCCGGGCCGTCGGCCAGGCGCAGGGTGCGCTGCATCGCATACATGTAGGCCAGCGGGAAATCGTTGGAAACCCCTGCCCCGCCATGGATCTGGATCGCCCGGTCGATCACCCGCAACGCAACGTTTGGCGCGACGACCTTGATCTGCGCGATCTCGCTGCGGGCCACTTTGTTGCCAACCGTGTCCATCATGTACGCCGCCTTCAGTGTCAGCAGGCGTGCCATGTCGATTTCCATCCGTGAGTCGGCGATCTTGTCGACGTTACCGCCCAGCCGTGCCAGGGGTTTGCCGAATGCAGTACGGCTCACCGAGCGTTTGCACATCAGTTCCAGCGCACGCTCGGCCATGCCGATCGAACGCATGCAGTGGTGAATCCGGCCCGGGCCAAGGCGACCTTGAGCAATTTCGAAGCCACGGCCTTCGCCCAGCAGGACGTTTTCGTACGGCACCCGGACATTTTCAAACAGCACTTCGGCGTGACCGTGGGGAGCGTCGTCGTAGCCGAACACCGGCAGCGGACGCAGGATTTTTACCCCGGGTGTGTCCACCGGCACCAGAATCATCGAGTGCTGAGCGTGACGTGGCCCGTCCGGATTGCTCAGCCCCATGAAAATCAGGATTTTGCAGCGCGGGTCGCAAGCACCCGACGTCCACCATTTCTTGCCGTTGATCACCCACTCGTCGCCGTCGCGCACCGCACGGGCGGCCATGTTGGTGGCGTCGGAGGATGCGACATCCGGTTCGGTCATGGCGAATGCCGAGCGGATCTCGCCGCGCAGCAAGGGCTCGAGCCAGCGTTGTTTCTGCTCTTCGTTGGCGTAACGCACCAGCACTTCCATGTTGCCGGTGTCCGGTGCCGAGCAGTTGAACGGCTCTGGCCCCAGCAGCGAACGGCCCATGATTTCCGCCAGTGGCGCGTATTCGAGGTTGGTCAGGCCGGCACCCAGTTCTGACTCAGGCAGAAACAAATTCCACAGGCCTTCGGCCTTGGCCTTGACTTTGAGCTCCTCCATGATCGCGGTCGGCTGCCAGCGATCGCCTTCGGCGACCTGGCGCTCGAACACGGCTTCGGCCGGATAAACGTAGGTGTCCATGAACGCTGTTACGCGCTCACGCAGTTCCTGAACCTTGGGCGAATAAGCGAAATCCATGAGCGAGATACCTTCTTGGGGGAGGTTGTTTTAGGTCATGTATCGATGCTAGAACAGCGTTGATAATTTACCTAGCCTATTCTCGGCGTGTATAAACATTCATCACCGATATATGATCGACTGATCATCACCACCAGCCCACCCACACATAAGCCCACAGAATAAGAGAGTCGCGTTATGAATCTGAGCAAGGTCGATCTCAACCTTTTCATCGTCTTCGACGCGATCTACACGGAAGCCAACCTGACGCGCGCCGGGCAGATTGTCGGAATTACCCAGCCAGCGGTTTCGAACGCACTGGCTCGTCTGCGCGAAACCTTCAACGACCCGCTGTTCGTGCGTACCGCCCAGGGCATGGTGCCCACGCCGATGGCGCAGAACATCATCGGCCCGGTGCGTAACGCCCTTTCGCTGCTGCGCGTTTCCGTACAGGAAAGCCGCATCTTCAACCCGCAACAGGCGGTGAAGACCTATCGCATCAGCATGACCGACCTCACTGAAGCGATCATTCTGCCGCCACTGTTCCAGCGCCTGCGCCGCCTCGCGCCCACGGTGATCATCGAAAGTTTTCTGTCCAAACGCCGCGAGACCACCAAGGAACTGGCGGCTGGTCGCCTCGATTTCGCGGTGGATGCACCGCTCAACACCGACCCGCAAGTGCGCCACGTCAAGTTGATGGAGGACCGTTACGTGTGTGCCATGCGCAAGGGGCATCCACTGGCGGGCAAGGAAAAACTCTCCCTCGACGACTACCTGGGGTTGACCCACATTCATATTTCCAGCCGTCGCAGCGGCCTCGGTTATGTCGATCTCGCATTGGGCAAGATGGGCATCCAACGCAAGATCGCCTTGCGCTCCCAGCACTATTTGATGGCATCACAGGTGATGCAGCAGACCGACATGGTCATGACCGTGCCGGAACGCTTTGCCCGTCGAAATGATCTGCACTCGTTCAATCTGCCCGTCAACGATGTGCCGCCGGTGGAAACCCATCTCTACTGGCACGAAAGCACCGACCAGGACCCGGCCAACCGCTGGATGCGCGAGCAGATGATCGAGTTGTGCCAGCAGGTGACGGCGCATGAGAAGAAGCTGGAAAAGGTGTAAGACGCTACACCGCGTTATCGTTCTTCGCGAGCGAGCCCGCTCCCACACTGGATCTTCAGTGGACACGATACTTGTGTCCGACACAGATCCCTGTGGGAGCGGGCTTGCCCGCGAAGAGGCCCTCAAGAACACTGAAACTTCACGCCCCTTGACGTATACGTCAACCTACCTTTAGCTTAGCGTCATGACCTTTCGTGAGCGCTTCCATGAGCAGCCAGACCTACAGCATTTCCGACCTCGCCCGCGAGCTCGACATCACCACCCGGGCGATTCGTTTTTATGAAGAGCAAGGCCTGCTCAGCCCCGAACGCCGGGGCCAGGAACGCATCTACTCGCCACGGGACAAGGTCAGTCTGAAACTGATCCTGCGGGGCAAGCGCATTGGCTTTTCACTGGCCGAATGCCGGGAGTTGATCGAGCTCTACGATCCCTCCAGCGGTAACACCAAGCAACTGCACAGCATGTTGGCGAAGATCAGCGAACGCCGGCAGCAGCTGGAGCAGCAGTTGCTCGACATCGAACAGATGAAGCTGGAGCTTGATACCGCCGAAGAACGCTGCGTGCAGGCGCTGGAGCAAACCCTCAAAAATCAGGAATCGGTTCAGTAATTAGACACAATTCCCTGTGGGAGCGGGCTTGCTCGCGAATGCGGTGTGTCATTCAACATTAGTAGTGAC
>NZ_JBOIBY010000016.1:0-2049 GCF_050739655.1 Pseudomonas sp.
GATGTTGAATGACACTACGCTATCGCGAGCAGGCTCGCTCCCACATTGGTTCTTTCACATTGGTTTTGCAGGGTTTCCAAAGGCTTTATCCTGCCATCGTCAACCGATTACGCCCCGCGCGTTTGGCGACGTACAGCGCATTATCAGCCCTTCGCACCAAACTCTCGGCAGACTCACCCGGTAACAACGTCGCGCAACCTAGGCTGATGGTCAGTGCGATCAGGCGGCCATCGGCGACGTATTCCTCAGACTGTGCTGCAAAGCGCAGGCGCTCACCGACCATGGCCGCCGCATCCCGGCTGGTGTTGGACAGCAGGATCAAAAACTCTTCCCCGCCATAACGAAACACCATGTCGACGTTGCGCAATTGCTTTTTGATCGAGGCAGCAACCGCCTTGAGCACGTCGTCGCCAGCGCTGTGGCCGTGGGTGTCATTGATCTGCTTGAAGTGGTCTATGTCTAGCATCAGCAGCGACAAAGGTTGCAGGTGGCGCCGTGACAATTCGATTTCCCGATGCAGCGTTTGCTCCATCGCAATTCGGTTGCCAGTGTCCGTCAACGGGTCGCGTAACGCACTTTGAGTAGCGGCACGGTACAGAAGCGTGTTGCGCATCGGGTAGAGCAACGCAGCCAGCAGCGACTCAAGGTTGCCTTGTTCCTGCTCGCTAAAGCGTTGCTTGCGGCGAAACACCAGCTCGCCCAGATGTTCGCCCTCATGGCTGAGGCTGTAGCTGATCGAATGGTGGCCGCGCTGACCGAACTCCAGGCGCAAGTCGCTGCTCTTGTGCTCATAACTCAAGGCATCCAGCGGGACGAGGCGCTGCACCTCGCGGAAGAACAATCCGAGGATACGTTGTGGTTCAAGGCTGGTTTGCAACTGCATGCTCAATTGCTGGCGCAACTGCGCGAGGCTGACTGGCCTTTCCAGAGAGGGTTGTTGCTGACCAAAGCCCAGGCGTTGCAATTTGGCGCTATCGAACTCAATTGCGTCGGTCTGGGAAGGTGATTTCATATGGCGTGCGCCCTTGAGCAGTAAGGCTGTCTTACAAGCTGGGTGAGAGCGGCTTTGGGCTGCGTCATACTGGTCCGTCAGTCCCGTAGGACATTTCGTACAAGTTTAATCCGCTTTGTACAAGATTAGGATGCGCAAGTGCCGCGACGAGAGGTCGGCGCGGCACAAAAGCGACGTACGGCATTACTGGGCGTTGAATGCCTGCCCATTGATACCGGTGCTGTCCGGGCCCATGAGGTACAGGTAGACCGGCATGATTTCCTCGGGCGTCGGATTATTGAGCGGGTTTTCTCCCGGATACGCCTGAGCGCGCATGCTGGTACGAGTAGCGCCCGGATTGATGCTGTTGGAGCGTACCGGCGCCACGGTGTCGACTTCGTCAGCCAGGGTTTGCATCAGGCCTTCGGTGGCAAACTTGGAGACGCCATAAGCACCCCAGTAAGCGCGCCCCTTGCGCCCGACACTGCTGGAGGTGAACACCACCGAGGCGTCCTGGGACAGTTTGAGCAGCGGCAGCAAAGTGCTGGTAAGCATGAACATGGCGTTGACGTTGACTTGCATCACGCGCATGAAGTTTTCGCCAGACAGCTGTTCAATCGGCGTTCGCGGGCCAATGATTGAGGCGTTGTGCAGCAAACCGTCGAGGTGGCCGAATTCGGCTTCGATCATGGCGGCCAGCTCATCGTATTGATGGGGCAGGGCGGTTTCCAGATTGAAGGGAATGACCGCCGGCTGCGGATGCCCGGCGGCCTCGATCTCGTCGTACACCTGGGTCAGGTTCGCTTCCGTCTTGCCCAGAAGCAGCACGGTCGCACCGTGGGCGGCGTAGGTTTTTGCAGCAGCCGCGCCGATGCCACGACCGGCGCCGGTGACCAGAATGATCCGATCCTTGAGCAATTCGGGGCGAGCGGAGTAATCAAACATAAAGACCTCGACAAATCAGAGGGTGTGCCTCGGCGACCGCTGCGCGGTCAATCGCGGGCAAGCCCGCTCCCACAGGTACAACGAAAACCATGTGGGAGCGGGCTTGCCCGCGA
>NZ_JBOIBY010000017.1:0-1696 GCF_050739655.1 Pseudomonas sp.
CTTGCCGAAGCATTGAAATCTTGAGTTTGAAGGGGCAGCAGAGCAATGCAGCAACTCAATCCTTCCGAAATAAGTGAAATTATCAAGGGCCGCATCGACAAGCTCGATGTGACCTCCCAAGCCCGTAACGAAGGCACTGTCGTCAGCGTATCTGACGGCATCGTGCGGATTCACGGTCTGGCCGACGTAATGTACGGCGAGATGATCGAGTTTCCGGGCGGCGTCTACGGTATGGCCCTCAACCTGGAGCAAGACTCCGTAGGTGCCGTTGTATTGGGTGCTTACCAGTCTCTTGCCGAAGGCATGAGCGCCAAGTGCACTGGCCGCATCCTCGAGGTTCCGGTTGGTAAGGAACTGCTGGGTCGCGTAGTCGACGCACTGGGTAACCCAGTTGACGGCAAAGGTCCGCTGAACAACACCGAGACCGACGCGGTCGAGAAAGTTGCTCCAGGCGTGATCTGGCGTAAGTCGGTAGACCAGCCTGTACAGACTGGCTACAAGGCTGTCGATGCCATGATCCCAGTCGGCCGTGGCCAGCGAGAGCTGATCATCGGTGACCGTCAGATCGGTAAAACCGCTCTGGCGATCGACGCGATCATCAACCAGAAAGACAGCGGCATTTTCTGCGTATACGTAGCAATCGGTCAGAAACAATCGACCATCGCCAACGTTGTTCGCAAGCTGGAAGAAAACGGCGCCCTGGCCAACACGATCATCGTGGCTGCCAGTGCTTCGGAATCTCCTGCGCTGCAATACCTGGCACCGTACTCCGGTTGCACCATGGGCGAATACTTCCGCGACCGCGGTGAAGACGCGCTGATCGTTTATGACGATCTGTCCAAGCAAGCAGTGGCTTACCGCCAGATTTCCCTGCTGCTGCGCCGTCCACCAGGCCGTGAAGCTTACCCAGGCGACGTGTTCTATCTCCACTCCCGTCTGCTGGAGCGCGCATCCCGCGTTTCGGAAGAGTACGTAGAGAAGTTCACCAACGGCGCAGTGACCGGCAAAACCGGTTCCCTGACCGCACTGCCGATCATCGAAACCCAGGCTGGCGACGTTTCCGCGTTCGTTCCGACCAACGTGATTTCCATCACCGACGGTCAGATCTTCCTGGAATCGGCCATGTTCAACTCGGGCATCCGCCCTGCAGTGAACGCCGGTGTTTCGGTATCCCGTGTGGGTGGTGCCGCTCAGACCAAGATCATCAAGAAGCTGTCCGGTGGTATCCGTACCGCTCTGGCTCAGTACCGTGAACTGGCGGCATTCGCCCAGTTCGCTTCTGACCTGGACGAAGCGACCCGTAAGCAACTTGAGCATGGTCAGCGCGTTACCGAGCTGATGAAGCAGAAGCAATACGCGCCAATGTCGATCGCCGACATGTCGCTGTCGCTGTATGCCGCTGAGCGTGGGTTCCTGACTGACGTCGAAATCACCAAGGTTGGCAGCTTTGAACAAGCGCTGATCTCCTACTTCAACCGCGATCACGCCGACTTGATGGCGAAGATCAACGTGAAGGGTGACTTCAATGACGAAATCGACACTGGCATCAAAGCCGGTATCGAGAAGTTCAAGGCCACCCAAACCTGGTAAGCCGCAGCGGGAGCCGCAAGGCTCCCGCTTGCTAACCTGATAGGTGTTACATGGCAGGCGCAAAAGAGATTCGCAGTAAGATTGCGAGCATCAAAAGCACGCAAAA
>NZ_JBOIBY010000018.1:0-10126 GCF_050739655.1 Pseudomonas sp.
TTTTTGCATCTGTGGCCTTACCCCAGGTTCTTGCCGAGCAGTGCGTGATACAGCTCACTGTCACCAAGAATCCCCACCACATGGTTGTTATCGTGCAGCACCAGCTTGTTGCCGGTTTGATAACGAATCTGCAGCGCGTCGCGCATGCCGATGTTGGAGTCCACCAGAGTCGGCTTGCGTTCCAGGCCTTCGACGGCTTGCCCCGGCATCCAGTTCTGCAGGTCCATGCTCGAGCCGTTCTTGCGTGCGCCTTTGATGGTGTTGCCTTCAGCCAGGTCCAGCCACGAATCGCCGCCTGGATCGAGGCATACCGAGCCGTTGATGCGTTTGCAGTTGTCCAGGGTGCGCATCAGGCTGCGACCGCACAGTACGTTCAGCGGATTGGTGTGGGCCACGAAGGTCCGCACATAATCGTCCGCAGGGTTGAGGACGATTTCTTCCGGCTTGCTGTACTGGATGATCCGGCCGTCTTTCATGATCGCGATACGGCTGCCCAGTTTCAGGGCTTCGTCGAGGTCGTGGCTCACGAACACGATGGTCTTGTGCAGCTTGCGTTGCAGTTCCAGCAGTTCGTCTTGCAGGCCTTGGCGGATCAGCGGGTCGAGTGCCGAGAACGGTTCGTCCATCAGCAGGATGTCAGCGTCCATCGCCAGCGCACGGGCCAGGCCCACGCGTTGCTGCATACCACCGGACAGTTCATCGGGTTTCTTGTTGCGCCATTGGCTCAGGCCCACCAGTTCAAGCTTGTCATCCACCAGCTTGCGGCGTTCCTTTTCAGGACGGCCTTGCATCTCCAGGCCGAAACTGATGTTTTCGCGCACGGTGAGCCAAGGCATCAGGGCAAACTTCTGGAACACCATCGCAATGCGCTTGGTGCGCATCATTTTCAGTTCGGCGGAAGAACAGGAAGCAATATCGATCTGCTTGCCTTCGTGCTCGACGAACAGCTTGCCGCGGCTGACGGTGTTGAGGCCGTTGATGCAGCGCAGCAGGCTGGATTTGCCGGAGCCGGACAGGCCCATCAGCACGCAGATTTCACCTTTTTCAATATCCAGGCTGGCTTTTTCAACGCCGACAATCTGCCCGGTCTTTTTCAGGATTTCGTTGCGCGTCATGCCTTGATCCAGCAGCTTGAGAGCCTCGCGCGGATCCTTGGAAAAAATGACATCGACGTTTTCGAAGCGAATAATGCTCATGCGTCACCCCCTACTTTGGCGTCGGGTTGTTTGCAAATACGGTCGAGCATGATCGCCAGCAGTACGATCGCCAGGCCCGCTTCGAAGCCCAGGGCGATATCAGCAGTGTTCAGTGCGTTGACCACCGGTTTGCCCAGTCCGTCGGCGCCCACCAGTGCCGCGATCACCACCATCGACAACGACAGCATGATGCACTGGGTGATGCCGGCCGCGATGCTCGGCATGGCGTGGGGCAGTTCGATCCGTGTCAGTAGTTGGCGACGCGAGCAGCCGAAGGCCTTGCCGGCGTCCATCAGTTCTTGAGGGACATCGCGGATACCCAGGTAAGTCAGGCGGATGGGCGCGGCAATCGCGAACACCACCGTCGAAATCAGGCCTGGGACCACACCCAGACCGAAGAGGGTCAGGGTAGGAATGAGGTAAACGAAGGTCGGTACGGTCTGCATCAGATCGAGTACCGGACGCATTAAAGTGTAGAACATCGGCTTGTGCGCCGCGACGATGCCCAACGGCACGCCGATGACCACGCACACCAGGGTTGCGAACATCACCTGGGCGAGGGTTTCCATGGTTTCCTGCCAGTACCCCAGGTTGAGGATCAGCAGAAAGGAGGCAATGACAAAGGCGGTCAGGCCCCATTTGCGCTGGATGAAGTGGGCCAGGATGGCGATGAGGCCGATAAGGACAAAGGGGTTGAACCAGGTGAGCGCGAAAGTCACGCCGTGGATCATCGTTTCCAGCGATACGGCGATGGCGTCGAAAGTGCTGGCGCCGTGTTGCGTCAGCCATTCGACAAAGCTCGCGATGTGCTGGCCTAAGGGTATTTTCTGATCAATCAGCATGGTAGTGAACGTCCGCATGCAAGGAATAAACAGCCCGGGCGGCGAACCGCCCGGCATAAACGATTTACTGCGCTAGTTTGGCTTTCACGGCTTCCAGGCCAGGTTTACCGTCAGTGGTGGTCACGCCAGCGAGCCAGGTATCGAGCACCTGTGGATTCTTTTTCAGCCAGGCCTTGGCGGCCGCGTCAGGCTTCATCTTGTCGTCCAGGATGTTGCCCATGAGTTCGCTTTCCATGTCGACGGTGAACTCCAGGTTTTTCAACAGCTGGCCCACGTTGCTGCATTCCTCGGCGTAACCCTTGCGGGTGTTGGTCGCTACGGTGGCGGCGCCGAAATCCGGGCCAAAGAAATCGTCGCCACCGGTGAGGTATTGAATCTTGAAGCGCTTGTTCATTGGATGCGGCGCCCAGCCGAGGAAGACCACGGCGGTGTCGCGTTTCTGTGCGCGGTCGACTTGCGACAGCATCCCGGCTTCGCTGGATTCGACGACCTTGAAACCGGCGTCTTTCAAGCCAAAGGCGTTCTTGTCGATCATGCTCTGGATCAGGCGGTTACCGTCGTTGCCCGGCTCGATGCCGTAGATCTTGCCGTCGAGTTCTTTCTTGAATTTGGCGATGTCGGCAAAGTCATGCAGCCCTTTGTCGTACAGGGCTTGAGGCACGGCCAAGGTGTATTTGGCGCCCTTGAGGTTGGTGCGCACGGTGTCCACGGTGCCGGCGTCGCGGTAGGCCTTGATGTCGTTTTCCATGGTCGGCATCCAGTTGCCGAGGAAAACGTCCATGTTCTTGCCGTCGGCCAGGGACTTGTAGGTCACCGGAACGGAAATCATGGTGGTTTTGGTCTTGTAGCCCAGCGCGTTGAGCACGACGCTGGTGGTGGCGGTTGTGGCCGTGATGTCGGTCCAGCCGACATCGGAGAAGTTTACGGTGTTGCACTGTGCAGGTTCAGCGGCTTGCGCCAGAACCGGCAGGCTAAGCATGGCGGCCAACAACAACGACTGGGAACCTTTCATGAATGGACTCCTTGGTGTTTTTTTTTGGCAGTGTTCCGACTTGGACTACCGCACTTATAGGTTGCGGTTGGGTGGCGTTCTTGTGACGGCTTACCGCAGCGCCTTTGCAATCGAGTCGAATAAGATCATGTACCAGTGAAAATCTGACGCCTACAGGGTGCGTCGTAACCAGTACAGGGATGGTCGCATCCAGTGTCGGTGACGTCGTTTACAGATTTTTTCAGGCCCTTTTCCCCTTCTGCACCGGCAAAAAACCGCGAAAACATGGCGCAAAACGCACACGGCGTTCGTGGACAAGAGTGCGTCGGTCCGAGACGTCGAACGACACCACAAAAGCCGGATGATGCAGCCATCCCGGCGGATTGCAGCTTGAGCGTAGCAGCTCCGCCACCGGGCGCTTCTGGCGCCTGGCGTTGGTCCATCCAGGAGTTCTGCAGTAATGGCTATCAGTGTTTTCGACCTGTTCAAAATCGGTATCGGCCCTTCCAGTTCTCACACCGTGGGACCGATGCGCGCGGCGGCGCTGTTCGTGCAGGATTTGCGTGAACGCGGGTTGCTTGAGCGCGTGCAGCGCGTCGAGGTTCAGCTCTATGGATCGCTCTCGGCGACCGGCATCGGTCACGGCAGCGACAACGCAGTGATCATGGGCTTGATGGGTGAGTGGCCGGACGCGATCGATCCGTCGCAAATCGGCATCCGCATCGCGACCCTGCGCGAAACCGACACGCTGCTGCTCGACGGTCGTTTGGAGGTGCCATTCATTTGGGCGCGGGACATGCGCCTGATCGACGAAAACCTGCCATTCCATCCCAACGCCATGACCCTGGTTGCCGAAGGCGCTGACGGCGAGCTGCACCGCGACACTTATTATTCTGTTGGCGGCGGTTTTGTCGTCGACGAGGCCCAGGCATCCAGCGGCGTCGTCGACCTGGACAGCACCGTCTTGCCTTACGATTTTTCCAGCGCCGCCGAGCTGCTGCAGCTTTGCAAAAAACACAACCTGAGCGTGGCCGAGTTGATGATGGCCAACGAGAAAGTCTGGCGCAGCGAAGAAGAAATCCGCAGCGGCCTGATGAAGCTTTGGCGCGCCATGCAGGACTGCGTCGATCACGGCCTCAAGCACGAAGGCATCCTGCCGGGTGGCCTGAATGTGCGTCGTCGCGCGGCCAAGTTGCACCGCAGCTTGCAGGAGTTGAACAAGCCCAATGTGATCGGCTCGACGCTGAGCGCCATGGAGTGGGTCAACCTGTTCGCTCTGGCGGTCAACGAAGAAAACGCCGCCGGTGGGCGCATGGTCACGGCGCCGACCAACGGCGCGGCGGGGATCATTCCTGCGGTGTTGCACTACTTTATGAAGTTCAGCGAAGACGTGACCGACGCCAATGTCGTCGACTACATGCTCGGTGCTGCTTCGGTGGGGATTCTGTGCAAGAAAAACGCCTCGATCTCTGGTGCCGAAGTCGGTTGCCAGGGTGAAGTCGGATCAGCCTGCGCCATGGCGGCGGCGGGATTGGCGCAGATCCTTGGCGCATCGCCTGAGCAATTGTGCAATGCGGCGGAAATCGGTCTTGAGCACAACCTCGGACTGACCTGTGATCCGGTGGGCGGCCTGGTGCAGGTGCCGTGTATCGAGCGCAATGCGATTGCGGCGGTGAAAGCAATCAACGCAGCGCAGATGGCGTTGCGTGGTGATGGTCAGCACTTTATCTCGCTGGATCGGGTGATTCGTACGATGCGTGATACCGGTGCTGATATGCATGACAAATATAAGGAGACTTCGCGCGGTGGGTTGGCGGTGAGTGCCGTTGAGTGTTGAGACCGCGCGGACTTCATCGCTGGCAAGCGAGCTCCCACAGGTTCTCTGGTGGAGCTGATATCTTGAACGCACCACCAACCCTGTGGGAGCTGGCTTGCCAGCGATAGCGTCAGACCAGTCAAAACTGCGCGTAAATCGAACACCCGCACCAAAACGCGCCATCTTTTGGCGCGTCGCTAACAGATAAATGCTCTCATCCAGGGGCGGGTACAATCGGTGCTCCGACCACCCGTCACCCCGTGCCTTGGGTGACACTCTTCCCAGGTTGCCTGCAACCCAGTTCCCACAAGTGCTACCGATCTGCTCACCGCACTTAAGGTATGGCACTTGTCAGTACTGATGGCCATTTAAAACCCCACTCCTTGCGCGTCATATACAGACACATTCCGACGTCGTTTTCAGGAGTTATTGAATGGCTATTCAACTTTAGGCATGGCAATTGCTCTGTCATTACAAAGCCGTCTCCCACATGAGAGCGATGGCAATAACAAGAGCCTCCGCCTGAGGCCATCACCCGCTTTGTGTGAGGAGATACCGCGATGACGACGTTCAACTCCGGGGCCCAACCCCAGAACCGTGCGCCTCAATCCATCGGCTTTCTGCTGTTGGACAATTTCACGCTGATTTCCCTGGCTTCCGCAGTGGAACCGCTGCGCATGGCCAACCAGTTGTCCGGTCGCGAGCTGTATCGCTGGACCACCCTCACCGTCGATGGCGGCCAGGTTTGGGCCAGTGATGGTCTACAGATCACCCCCGACGCCTCGATGCACAAAGCCCCGCCCATGGACACCGTGATCGTCTGCGGCGGTATCGGTATTCAGCGCACTGTTACCCGCGAACACGTTTCATGGCTGCAAAGCCAGGCGCGTCAGTCCCGTCGCCTCGGCGCGGTCTGCACCGGCAGCTGGGCCCTGGCCTGCGCCGGTTTGCTCGACGGTTTCGATTGCAGCGTGCATTGGGAATGCCTGGCTGCGATGCAGGAAGCGTTTCCACGGGTGGCCATGAGTACCCGCCTGTTCACTCTCGACCGTAACCGTTTCACCAGCTCCGGTGGCACCGCGCCGCTGGACATGATGCTGCACCTGATCAGCCGTGATCACGGCCGTGAACTGTCTGCCGCAATCTCGGAGATGTTCGTCTACGAGCGCATTCGTAACGAACAGGATCACCAGCGTGTACCGCTCAAGCACATGCTGGGTACCAATCAGCCGAAGTTGCAGGAAATCGTCGCGCTGATGGAAGCCAACCTCGAAGAGCCGATCGATCTAGACGAGTTGGCGGTGTATGTCGCCGTGTCTCGACGCCAGCTGGAGCGGCTGTTCCAGAAATACCTGCACTGCTCGCCGTCGCGTTACTACCTCAAGCTGCGTCTGATCCGCGCACGGCAGTTGCTCAAGCAAACGCCGATGTCGATCATCGAAGTGGCGTCGGTTTGTGGCTTTGTATCCACGCCGCACTTCTCCAAGTGCTACCGCGAATACTTCGGCATTCCACCGCGTGACGAGCGCGTAGGCTCCAATACCACGCAGCAAGTGGCGATGATGCCACTGCCGCAAGCCCTGGTGCTGTCGCCGCTGTCCGGGCCGTTGTCGGCGCTGAGCCAGGCGCGTAATGAGTCGACGTTTGCCAGTGTAAGGCTCTAAACCGAGGCGCGATTAAAAGATCGCAGCCTTCGGCAGCTCCTACAGGGATCGTGTGTAGGAGCTGCCGAAGGCTGCGATCTTTTGCTTTTTAGCGGCCGGAATGGCTTTGCTGGTAATCGGCCAATGCCGGCAGTAGCTGCTTGTCGATGGCCTGGCGCACGGCCGGCAGGATGGTCGCGCTGCTGGTGTACATCTGCTTGACCATGGTGCGCAGCACGATGGCCCGCTCATTGTTCAAACCGCGTACCGCGATCTCACAGGCCTGCTCGGCGGTGGAGCCGTTCGGAACCTGAAAACCCAATGAAATGAGATGGCCCAACAGGTCTTCCTGGTCAATCAAGTCGGCGTGCATCATGGCGCTAATCCTTCTTCTGGGAACGGGTCTGGCTCGATTCTGGTAGTGGCATGCAGTGGCATCAAGGGCGATTTGTCGCAATGTCATTACTGACTATGAGCACGTCGCTTTCGGGCATCTTTGCTGTTTGGGGAGTGGGCACACTGGACTCAGCTCGCTTCACGAAGGTTTGGTCACCCAAGCGCTGCGGCTCCTCAACAGTACCCTCTGCCTCGGTCATGTCACGGCTTGATCGGGGTTTTTTTTTGCGTGTGAATCCTTGAGGAATCTGTCGTCTGAACTGACGCCTTCGCGGGCAAGCCCGCTCCCACAGGTCCGGCGTCGTACACAAAATCTGTGACAACCCCGGATCCTGTGGGAGCGTGGCTTGCCCGCGAAGAACGATGACGCGGTCTACCGTTGCAACACGAGGATGCGCGACAACAACTCATCGCGGTCGATATAACAACCTTGGAAATGCCGAGCCCCGGTCGCTGGATCAAAGGCATTGCGCGCGTGCAGGGTACGCCGGTTGTCGAAGCACCAGAGTTCACCCGGATTGAGCCTTTGAATCACACGAAAGCGGTCCTCGCGGGTCATGGCGATGAAGCGGCGATAGGCGCGATAGAGCTTGGGCATCTGTTCCACCGACGCATCGAACGGGCCGCGCAAAAAGTTGGCCATGCGGATTTCCGACACGTTCCCCAGGGTGTCTAGCGCGATGATCGGAGCGAGGCAGCGATAGTCGCTGTGACGGTCCTTGTTGCGAAATTCCACGGGGATCTCGCACAGGCTTTTGAAGGACTCGGGATCTTCCCGGCGCAAGGCGTCGGCGATGGCAAAACCGTCGACAAAAATACTTTCCCCACCCTCGGCATCGTTGACCAGGCAATGCAGGAATTGCAGCCCCGGTTGCAGCTCGCGGGTGGGCAAATCCGTGTGCAACGGCAGGTTGAAAGCGGTGTAGGCGTTGCTGTCCGCATCGGCCTTGGATTGCACGTTGAACAGCACGCCGAAATTGCTTTCGCGGATGAAGGAAATCCGTTGGGCGATCAGTTTGAGCGAGCCGGGTTCAGTGGGTACCCCGCGCACTTGGGAAAGGCCGGTATCGCGTACCGCCAGCAGCCATTGCAGCAGGGCGTCGTTGTCGTTCATCAGCGCCTGATACTCGAACACCGGCAGCCTCAGATCGCTATCCCAGAGTTTCGCTTTCGGTTTGCCGGCCTGACGCTCAGCGCGGGACTCATCGTCGTACGCATGGGCGCGCAGCCAGCCTGGGTCGAAGCGACTGATATGGCCATCCTGCCAATCAACCGCCAGGCAACCTTCGGTGTCGACGTGCACGCCGTCGGGCTTCAGCTCTTGAGCCACGTCGACAATTTCCAGTACCTGCTCACGGGTGACGGTGTAGACACATTGCGGGCACGGGCAGTTATCCCGCAACCATTGATGATGAAAGGGGCTGACACGTTGATCGGCCCACTTCACCAGAACACGATCCGCCATCGCCTGCACGCCTGTCAGCGCGCTGATCAACGGATAAGTACGGAAGTCGGCAAAAGCGGCGGCGGTGTTCATGCAATCTCCTTGTTATTTTTTTGGGGGTAACGCGATCACTCGGCCAATGTATGCGGGGGCAGGCAGGTGGGCCTGATCGGCGACGATGGCTTGCAGCTTGCCCAGGGTCAACTCGCTGAACGGAGTGGAGCGCGGCCCGGCCAGATCGACGTGCATCAGCATTTGCTCGTTGCCGGACAACTCCTTGTCGTCGCCTGCCAGATGCAGGCTGTGGTAGAGGTGCAGGCGCTTGCTGTCGTGGCCGATGATCTGCGTGCGCACTTCGACATCGGCGTCGAGTTTCACTTCGTGCAGGTAGTTGAGGTGCAGTTCCAGGGTGAACAGCGAGTTGCCGCTGGCTTCGCGGTTGTTGCTGTCCATGCCCAGACGATCCATCAGCGCATCGGTGGCGTAGCTGAAAATCAGCAGGTAGAACGCATCGCGCAGGTGACCGTTGTAGTCGACCCAGTCGGGGATGATGCGGGTTTGGTAGGTGGTGAGGGTGGGCATGATGTCTGATCCAGAACAGGTGGTGATTGGGCGTTCGTCATCGCCAGCAGGCTGGCTCCCACAGTGGATTGGGGTACACCGCAAAACCCCTGTGGGAGCCAGCCTGCTGGCGATAGGGCCAGTCCTGCTGACCGATTACTCGCTGAAACTCATGCCATGTTTGGCCTTGGTGGTCTTCACCGCCTCCAGCACCGCCATCAGGCAATCATCACGATAGCGCTCCAGCGCCGAAATGCTGTGTTTGCCCAGTTGATCACTGGTGCCATCCACCACGTCATCGATCAGTTTGTCAGTCAGTTCAGGCGCCGGCAGATAGGTCCATGGCAACTGCAATGCCGGGCCGAACTGTGCCATGAAGTGACGCATACCGGCATCGCCACCGGCCAGGGTGTAGGTCAGGAAGGTACCCATGAACGACCAGCGCAGACCTGCGCCAAAACGAATGGCATCGTCGATTTCACCGGTGGTCGCCACACCGTCGTTGACCAGGTGCAGAGCCTCACGCCATAGCGCTTCGAGCAGGCGGTCGGCGATGAAGCCCGGCACTTCCTTGCGCACATGCAGCGGGCGCATCCCAAGGGATTCGTAGACTTGCATGGCCGCCTGCACGGCTTCGGGAGCAGTGTTCTTGCCGCCGACTACTTCCACCAGAGGCAACAGATAAACCGGGTTGAACGGGTGACCGACCACACAACGTTCCGGGTGGGTGGCGCTCTCGTAGAACTCACTTGGCAGCAGGCCGGAGGTGCTGGAGCCGATCAAGGCATTAGGCTTGGCCGCAGCGCTGATTTTGCTGTGCAGTTCCAGTTTCAGCTCGAGGCGTTCGGGGGCGCTTTCCTGGATGAAATCGGCATCGCGTACGCACTCTTCGATGGTGTCGACAAAGCGCAGACGATCTTGCGAGGCGCCGGGCGCCAGGCCTTTTTTCTCCAGCGCACCCCAGGCATTGGCGACGCGTTTGCGCAGCGCGGCTTCGGCGCCGGGTGCAGGGTCCCAGGCCACCACATCGAGGCCGTGGGCCAAGGCGCGGGACACCCAACCGCTGCCGATGACGCCGCTGCCCAGGGCTGCGAAGGTTTTGATTTCGGTGATAAAGCTCATGACACCTTCCTAAGAGAATTCGGTGATCCCTGTAGGAGCTGCCGAAGGGTGCGATCTTTTGATCTTGATGTTCAAAAAGCAAAGTCAAAAGATCGCAGCCTTCGGCAGCTCCTAC
>NZ_JBOIBY010000019.1:0-7010 GCF_050739655.1 Pseudomonas sp.
GAGGGTCGGCAGGGATTCGTGTAAAAAGCAGCCAAAATCGACCTAAGTCACGACCGTGTAAGAACATTTTCCGGGCGCGGCGGCGCCGCTGCTGCACTAGGAGGCCGAGGCGGCCATCGCCTAGGCCCGGTATCGCTTCGACGCGCAGTTGCAGGAGCTCAACGAGGCCTTGGAGCGCACCCGGCAGGAAACGGCCGCACTGAGTACCCAGCTCCAGCGCACCGAGACCGCACTGTACGAGGAAAGGGCGGCCTATGCCGCCACCCAGGAAACTCTGGCCGTGCGGGTGACCGAAGTCGCGCAGTTGGGCGAACGCGTCGCGGGTTTGAACGCGCGCCTGGTCGAACACGAGGCCCATGCGCAATCCCGCGACGCGTTGGAGCACTACGGACCTCGGTGAAGGGGCAGCACGAGCAGGAGCAGCGCCGGCATGAGCACCAGGTGCAGGAGTTGCAGGTGGCACTGCGCCAGGCCGACGAGGCGCTGACGACCAAGAACCACGAGCCGTTGCAGCTCAACCGCGACAACAGTCAGTGGCTGGAGCGCCATGGGCGCCTCGAGCGAGAACTGGTCGAACCGAGGAAGGCGATGTCGTCTCAACCGGTGAGATCAAGGCCTCATGGCATCCATTGATACACCCACCTAACCGGATGCAGTGCAGCTATGATCTTGTGCTCAAGGGCGAATTGATGTATGAACGTCAATGAAAACGCTAAGCAAACGTGGGCACGGTGGGTGTCCATCTCGGGGTGTCCATCTCGCTGGCGTCGGCGTCCAGTTGAATCGGCGGCGCTGTCCAGTTGGCGGGTGTTTTGTATAGCCAGACAAAGAGTTCGCGCCGGCAAGTCTTTTGGCCCGGCGCCGCGAACAGCAGGCAGATGATCACGAGTTCGGATGGAGCCGGTTACAATGCCTAAACGCGAAGCCAAGATCGAGGCACGCTACGATATCGAGACCAACAGCGTCATGTTCGGTGGCTCGGAAGATTTCGATATCACCGAAATCGGCGCGCAGCAGGTGCCCTGGTGGAACCGTACCCTTTGCGCTGTCAACGACACTTGGGTCAGATTGGGTGTGATGGACGGCGACTTCCATTGGCATAAACATGACGATACCGATGAGTTTTTCCTGGCGATGGAAGGACATCTCGACATCGAGCTTGAAGACCGGATGATCAACCTCAAGCAAGGCCAGGCCTTTACAGTACCCAAGGGTGTCATGCACTGCCCGCATTCGCGCGGACGCTCGGTGGTACTGATGGTAGAACGGGCGGGTGTAGTGCCTACAGGAAGCTGAGGCGATCATTCCGCTTTTCGCAGACGTCGATCAGAGAAACCACCCGATGCCGATTGATGACCCCTGCACAGACCTGCAACCCACCCCTATTGAATTGGTTTTGATGTTAGAACCTGTTCACGATCTTCGTAGCAGCAGAGTCAGGAAGGACAAATGTATGAATTGCAGGCCTTGTATTGAGTAGACGTTCGCAGTTTTTCCATAGTCGTCTGTTCTTCTCCAGCCAAGCAAAGCTGCGCTCGACGACCCAGCGTTTGGGCATAACTTGAAGGTGTGCAGCTCGCTGTGCTTGGCGATCTGCACCGTCACGGTCTCGCCCAGGATGTCGCGCACGCCCTGCGCAAAGGGCTCACCCACATAGCTCACAGCGATGGCGTGCGGCAGCCCCTGCGCGTCCATGGCAATGTGGCGCTTGATGCCCGAGATCTTCTTGCCTGCGTCCATAACCCTTTTGGCCTGCCGTGTCGCTGTTCTTCACGCTCTGCGCGTCCACGATCAAGAGCGACGTGCAGGCGTTGCGCCCCTGTCTCAAGCGGGCCGCGCCAACCTGATTTTTGAGCGCCTGCTCCAGCAGGCTCACTCCTTCATCATCGGGCTCACTCCACTTGGCAAAGTAAGAGTGCACCGTGCGCCACTTGGGAAAGTCACTGGGCAAGGCGCGCCACTGGCAACCCGTACGCAGCAGGTACAGCACCGCACACCACACTTCGTATAGATCCACCGTTCGCGGCTTGGTGCGCTTGCGCGCTTGTTCCAGCTGCGGCCGGATCTGCTCGAACCGCGCGCGGCCCATGTCACTCGGGCGGTACGTCTTCTTGCGCATCCTGCCATTATCCAACTCTTAGGCAAGATCGTGAACAGGTTCTTAGGTTACCGAATCGATGAATCACTTCGGCCAGAGGACGCTGGCAGCCGAACGGGCCGTCACTTCAAGCAAGAAGAACTCGACCAGCCGGGATTGCAGCTTTAGGCTTAATTTGCAGCGGTTCAGACCCATCCTTGCAGCTTAAACCCGGCCTTATCTACTACAGCCCCAAAATTAATTATTTTGGGCGTTTATACACATATCTCGGCTGGATCCCATATCATCGGCGGTGGAAGCTGCTTGAGCCATATCGGCTGACGCGGCGGCCGGGCGGCCAATATCGTGGTCACCCGCCACACAACTGAGTGACGCAATGCTCGCAGAGCTTCTGCTGACTGAGTGACAGGCGGAATTACGCTGAAAGGCGCCGGTAAAGGTAGCGCCTGTTGGCCTTTTCGAAAGGACGCCAGTCCGTGTGTTGCGGGCTGGCGTCGCGACAGCGTGTTACCAGCCGAAGCCCGCGCCAGCACCGATCGAACGGTCATCACCGCTCACGGCACCGCCAATGGTCACCGTGGCGCGGTCGGAAATCGCGCGTTGGTAGCCGATCGACAATGCCGATTCGCCGTTCTGGAAACCGACACCAACGCCCAACCGGTTCTGGGTGTGCACGCCGGCTGCGCTGGTGGCCATGTTGAGCATCGCCGTACTCATCGCGCCTATCCGACTGATGCGCCTGTCCTGCTGGCCCAACCGGTTGTCGATACCCAGCAGGCGCTCATCCAATCCGCTGAAGTCGAAATTCAGTGCCTGGTTGATGGCATTGTCGGTATAGGTATTGGCCTGCTTAAGCGTGGTCGCGTTGCCGGCCTGCAGCTGGCTGACATTGACCGCATCCGTCGCCGCGGAGCCGTTGGCGACATTCACCACCCGCCGTTCCGCACCGGCGGCGCCGACGGACACGGTATTGGCCTGGTTGGCTACCGAGCCTTGCCCTAACGCCACGGCACCTGTCGCGGTGGCCGAAGCGCCTTGGCCCAGGGCGGTGCCGGACGCGGCCATGACGCTGCTATCTGCGCCCACAGCCACAGCATTAATGGCAGCCGCGGCCACGTTGCTGTTGGCACCTACCGCCGTGCTGCCGTCGGCAGCGACCTTGGCGTTGGTACCGATGGCGGTGTCGTTGGAACCCGCAGCAAAACTGCCCTCGCCAAACGCACTGGCGTTATTGCCAGTGGCTGTGCTGCTGGCGCCCGCCGCCAGGCTTTTGCTGCCGCTGGTGGCACCCCGGGTGACCTTGTTGTTGGCTTCAACCAGCGCGGCATTCGCGGTAGTCTGCGCCGCCGTCGCATTGGTATTGGCGGTGTTGGCGATGGTTTGCACGTTGTTGGCCGTGGCCTGCGCCGCAGCCGCATCGGCCACGCCCTGATTGGCCGTCGTCTGGGCGTTATCCGCGGTGGTCTGCGCCGTCGCCGCATTGGTCAGTGCAGCGTCTGCCGTGCCTTGTGCGGCGGTGGCGGTGGACTGGGCATTGTTTGCCGTGGTCTGCGCCGCAGCCGCATCGGCCACGCCTTGATTGGCAGTCGTCTGCGCCGCCGTCGCATTGGTATTGGCCGTGTTGGCGGTGGTTTGCGCGTTATTGGCAGTCGTTTGTGCTGCCCCGGCTTCGCTGAGTGCCTGACTGGCGTCGGTTCGCGCGTTGTTGGCCGTGGCCTGCGCCGCAGCGGCATCGGCCACGCCCTGATTGGCCGTCGTTTGGGCGTTATCCGCGGTGGCCTGCGCCGTCGCCGCATTGGTCAGCGCCGTGTCTGCCGTGCCTTGTGCGGCGGTGGCGGCGGTCTGCGCCGTTGCTGCATCGGCAACGCCTTGATTGGCCGTCGTCTGGGCGTTGTTGGCCAGCGTTTCTACCGCCGTGAGCTGCGTGAGGTTCACCGCATCCGTTCCCACAGTGCCGGCCGCGACATTGACTACCTGCCGCTCCGTCCCCGCGGCACCCATCGACACCGTATTGGCACGATTGGCCACCGAATTGGTACCAATGGCCACCGCATTGATCGCTGTGGCTTGCGCGCCAAAGCCGAAAGCCGACGCGTTCATAGCCGAGGCCATGCTGGTCGTGCCCAAGGCTGTGCTGCCCGCTGCGCTTGCGTCGCTGCCACGGCCAAACGCCACGGCGTTGTCGGCAATGGCCTGTGCGTTCTGGCCCACTGCAGTGCTGTCATTGCCGGTGGCATCAGCCGATTGGCCGAGCGCGGTACTGCGAAAGCCGCTGGCATAGGTGTTCTGACCGACGGCGGTGGTATTGAGGTTGGTTGCGTTCGCCAATTGTCCGACGGCGGTCGCCTGGCCGGCGTTGGCGAGGGAATCTTGGCCCAGTGCGGTGGCCTGTGCCGCGCTGGCAGTGCTGTTCTGGCCTAATGTGGTCGAATTTTGAGCGGACGCAGTGCTGCCTTGGCCCACCGCCGTACTAGCAACATTGATGGCGGCGCTGCCGGCACCGATCGCGGTGCTGTTGGCGAAGCCGGCTTGTGCATCCATGCCGATCGCAACGGTATTGGTTGCCAAGGCATCCGCACTGGAGCCCAGCGCGGTCGCACCGGTAGCGGTGGCGGTGGCTGCGTGGCCGAATGCCATTGCGTCAAGCGCGTTAGCTTGGGCTAGTACACCAAAAGCAATCGAATTTCCAACGGAAGCTCTGCTACCAACGCCAAAGGCCATGGCGTCGGCCCCAATGGCTAGGGCGTTAGCGCCAAAGGCCATGGCGTTGACTGCACCGGCTCTTGCTCCGGGGCCAAATGCGATGGAATCTGTGTCGCTGGCCTGGGATGCACCACCGATGGAGATACTGCGCAAACCATTCGCTATGGTTCGTTCATTGGAATCGAAAACACCGTTTCCGTTGAGATCCACCCAACCACCGACCGCAAGGCTATTGACACCCGTAGCCTGGCTTTGGGTACCCACTGCGGTGGCGCCCGCGGCGCCGGCGTTAGCTAGAGATCCCAAGGCCGTCGAATTGCCAGCGGAAGCAATGGCATTGGTGCCGCACGAGAAGGATCCGGTGCCGGTCGCATTGGCACCGCCGCCGCCGCCTGTTGTGATGGCGCATATACTTTGGGCCGCCGCAGGCAGCGGCGCCACCAGTGGCGCTGCGATACTCAAGGCCAGCCAGTAGCTGGCCGATCGGCGATAGCGGGACGGAAGTTTCGGCGAGGTAAACCGTAAGGTGCTTGCACCCTCGTGTGCACCAAAATCGACCTCTTGATGCTGGACCCAGCCCAGCAATGTCTGCAGTGCACAGCCAATCTTCGGCGCTATCGACTCTACAGTGGCCCACACGGAGGGGGAATCGCCGCGGTGCTCCTGCACTAGCCGCACGGCGCGTTCACGTACTTCAGGGGGAAACTTGCTCGACTTGTTCATGGTTTCATCTTCTAAAAAGAGTTTAAGTCCGGGCGGTTCACCCGGGCTCTGAGGAGGCGGTTTTGCTTAATTTATGCTGCCACGGGGTAGCGTGTAACTGAATCGCCCCGTCCGTAGGCATTGGTGATTAAACCAGCCCGTCCACTCCAAGGTTTTCCGCGGCGCTCGTCGTCGTCGCGGCGGCGAGTCAGCCCGACATTGTACTGTGCGTTGATCGTTTCTGCGTGCACGTATTATGAACGGCCGCCCTTGCTGTCCACGGATGGTTCACAATGACCGGCCGTCACGATTCACAAGGCTCAGGTCGTCACCGTTGATAGGGCTTACCTGCTGGCGACCCCGGCATGAATAGGAGCCCGGCCCATGTCAATATGACCCGGCATCGCGAGGCCGCGACCCTGTTTGCCGGTGCCGACGACTTCACCTACCGACGCGCCGGCCGCCTGGTCGAGCATGGCGCAGCGTCCTACGAGAACAACCCGGAGAACCGACCGAGCTACTTTGCCACCTTGGGAAACAACTAAGGGCGAGCGGCACGCCATTTGGGGCGCCGATCTTGAGCGCGCCATTGCGGCCAGCGGCGCGAAGCGCGGCGAGCGCATCGGCCATCGCCGCCGTGCAGAAGAACCTGGTGGGGGCGCGCTACTGGTCGTGGCGATCCTGTTCCTGTTGCTGGGCAACCTGCGCGCCGCGCTGATCACCGCGGCGGTGATGCCGGTCACGATGCTGCTGACCATGACTATGCAGGAGCTCATCCCCTTGCGGTAGTGTTCTGATTTCCACCTTCGGCTCTATTTCAGTATCCTCATGGAACACGAAGGTGCGGATTATAAAGTGCAAGGGCGATTCAGCCTGAGTAAATTGCAATCAAATAAAAAAGGAAATCCCATGAAGTTGATCCATTGTTTCGAGGTTCCGCCGGGGCGCGAAGACGAGTTTGTTCAGGGTTGGAACCGACTGACGAAAATCCTCCAAGGCGCAGACGGGTACATCGGCACCGAATTTTACCGCAAGACCGCCGATGTCGGCAGATTTGCATTTATCAATGTCGCTGAATGGCGTGACGAGGAGGCTTGGCGGGCCGCGGTGGCGTCCGAGATATTCCAAGCCCAGCTTGAACTGATGACCGACTTCACGGGCTACCCGGGGCTGTATGAGTTAGCCTACGAAGAGACAGCAGTTAGTTGACTGAACCGCCCCGGGCGGTTCAGTCCAGATTTCCGGAGCCAGCTCTCTACTGTCGTGGTCAAGTTGAGCGTCGGCAGGGATTCGTGCAAAAAACTGAATAACATCCAACCATTTTGCATGTCAGATGTTTATTCGTCGAACAAGTCCGCGTGAGTGCCTGTGCGCACTTAGGGATGCTCTGAATAACGAGCTTCGAGGCCTGAATTCTCGGGCCAGGCTCGATGTGCGACCGACTGACACCTAAGATTGATTATGTTGTGCTGTTTTGGAGGCGCCAGCGGGCACCTCCAGACGGATT
>NZ_JBOIBY010000020.1:0-5687 GCF_050739655.1 Pseudomonas sp.
ACAGCTTCGGCGGCTGGAAGCGTTCTCTGTTCGGTGACCTGCACGCTTACGGCCCCGACGGTGTGCGCTTCTACACCCGCAAGAAAGCCATCACTCAGCGCTGGCCGCAACGCACCAGCCACGAAGCAGCGCAATTCGCCTTCCCGAGCAATAGCTAAAGGCACCTGTTCGAGTGACAGCGTCATCACTGGTCAGACTGGGATTTGAGATGGCGCTGTTGCTTGCACCCGTAGAGATTCTACGGTTTACCCGCTAACCATTTTGGTTAGCGGGCTCCTCACCAGGACCCCTTCGTCTAAAGCTCTGGCTTGAGACCTGGCCGCTATCACACTGGCGGCCTTTTTTTG
Organism: Pseudomonas sp.; assembly: GCF_050739655.1. Taxonomy (GTDB): domain Bacteria; phylum Pseudomonadota; class Gammaproteobacteria; order Pseudomonadales; family Pseudomonadaceae; genus Aquipseudomonas. The sequence goes on from NZ_JBOIBY010000020.1 coordinate 348, forward strand.
CGCTGGTTTTAGCGAAATCAAGCCTACTTCTTAGAGAGCCAAGTCTTTCATTCCTTTGGTAGGCGTGGTGGAGGCTGCTAATCATGTCTGCTATTCGCTGTCGGGAGGCAATATCGAAGCTTCAATCGGAGGTAGGTACAAACATCCCCGTCTTCACGTTGCTCATCGAAACCAAGGTTTTGAAGCGCTTGACGTTGTTGCTTTCGAAAAACAATTCTCGGGTGAGCTGGGTGTATTGCTCCATGTTCTTCACGAGCATGATCAGCACGAAGTCGCATTCTCCGGCGACATAAAAGCACTGCTGAACCTGGGGGCAGGCAAGGAACGCTTTCTTCATGTCGTCCAACAAGTCCAGCCGCTCGTTCTCCACCTCCACCTCGGCAATTACGGTGAGCGTATAGCCCAACATTTCCGCGCTCACCTGAGCGATCGTGCTTTGTATGACACCATCAGCGGACATCTTCTTCAGGCGTCTGTTTACCGCAGCGGAGGACAGATTGACCTTGGCTCCAAGATCCAGCTGTGAGGTACCCGCGTCGCGCTGTACTGCATCGAGTAGCGCCATATCGAAGTGGTCAAGTGTCATTGAGCGCTGTCCGTAATCGAGGGGCGTGAAATGCCAGAAAAACGCAATGAAAATTCATTTATCCACTAAAAATCAAGCTTTTCGTACGCTCAAAGCGAATAAAATTCCTCCATGAACAAGAATATGGCATGAGAGCCAAGGCTCCGCATCACTGGAGGAAAGTCGGATGACCACGGGTAAAAAACTGCAGTTGAACGGTTCATTACTACTTCAGCAGATCCACGCGCTTGGACAAATTGGCGCGGACGCCGAACATGGTGGAAGAACCAGGATCGCGCTGACGGATGCTGAAAAAGATGGGCGCGACCTTGTGGTTGGCTGGATGCGTGACCTTGATCTCGACATTCAGATCGACCGTATCGGCAACGTCTTCGGCACTCTGCGCTCACCAAGCGACGATGGTGATCAACATCCGCTCATGATGGGTTCGCACATCGATACCGTGACGAACGCAGGTGCGCTTGATGGCTGCTATGGGGTATTGGCCGGGCTCGCGGTCATTCGCGCCTACCGTGATGCGGGCATTCTGCCTGAGCGTTCAATTACGGTCGGAGCGTTCACCAATGAAGAGGGCGTTCGATATCAGCCCGATATGATGGGCTCGCTTGTGTACGCAGGCGGTCTGTCGGTGGAAGACGCGCTGGACACGATCGGTACCGACGGTACGCGACTTGGCGACGAACTGAAGCGTATCGGTTATGCCGGTTCGCTTGAACCAGGTGCGATCGTTCCGCATGAGTACATCGAGCTGCACATTGAGCAGGGGCCTATCCTCGAGGCCGAAAATACCTTGATTGGCGTTGTCGAGAACCTGCAAGGGATTTCCTGGCAGCAGGTTGAAGTGAAGGGCAATGCCAACCATGCGGGTACCACCCCGACGCGTCTGCGGCATGACGCGGGCTTTGTCGCCAGCTCGATCGTGGCAGAACTTCGGGCCATTGCTGTGGAGGCAGGCACTACGCTCGCGACGGTGGGTTGCATGAAGTTCGAACCCAATGTGATCAACGTTATCCCTCGCAGAGCGACCTTTACGGTCGACCTGCGCGATCCCGATGAGGAGCTGCTGGTCAGTGCAGAAAACCGGCTGAGTACGTACCTCGCCGAGCTGGCTGAACAAGAAGGTGTGACCATCACCACTGAGCGCCTTGTGCGTTTTGAACCTGTGATTTTTAACGCTGAGCTTGCTGATGAGATTGAAGCCTCTGCCAAGCGTTTTGGCTTCAGCAATCGCCGAATGACATCGGGTGCAGGTCATGATGCGCAGATGATCGCCCGCATGGCGCCGGCGGCGATGATCTTTGTTCCCAGCCGCGGCGGTATCAGTCACAACCCTCGTGAGCATACCGACGATGACCAGTTGATCCAGGGCGCACTGGTGCTGCTCGACGTCGTCAGCCGTCGCCTCACCGCTTCCTGATTCCCCTATCTATCCCAACCCGCTGAGGTCTGCTTCAGCGGTATGGGTTTCCTGTTACCTGTTGAAAGGAGCGCCGAATGTTTATTGCTAACCCAAAAGCCAGCTGCCTGCCGTATCCAGAATCTCTGAAATCGGTCATGAGCATCGTCAAGGCCAACGAGAGCCGCCAGTGGCTGTCCCAGTGGTCTCGACTGAACGCTGGAGCAACGCCGCTTTACTCTCTGCCTGATCTGGCCGAAGAGCTTGGAGTGGCTGAAGTCCTTATCAAAGACGAGTCCGTGCGTTCGGTGTTGGGGAGCTTCAAAGCGCTGGGTGCCCCAATTGCATTGGTTCGTCTGATTCTTCGGAATTTCCCTGAACAGCACTTCGATCCCCGTGGGCTGCTGGAAGGTAAGTACGCTGATGCATTGGCGGACTTCACCGTGATCAGCGCCACCGATGGGAACCACGGCAAAGGGCTGGCAGCTGCAGCTCAAAGCATTGGTTGCCGTTGTGTCATCGTGCTGCATGCAAATGTCAGTATCGAGCGCGAGGATGCCATCGCGGCCTACGGCGCGAAGATCATCCGTATCAAAGGCAACTATGACGAGTCGGTCGAGGAAGCGGCCTCGCTGGCCGCAACCAACGATTGGATTGTCGTTTCCGATACCTCCTACGAAGGTTATGAAGTGATCCCGCGCGATGTCATGCAGGGTTACGGAACCATTGCGGCTGAGATCATTGAGGCGACGGCAGGTGAAGCGGCAAAACCTGTATTCACCCATGTCTTCCTTCAGGGGGGTGTCGGCGGTCTGGCGGCTGGAATTGTGAGCTACCTGTGGGAGCAGTATGGCGAAGCTCGCCCGACTTTCGTCATGGTTGAGCCAGCGCAGGCTGACTGCTTGTACCAGAGCGCGCTTCAAGGGAAACCTGCCAAGGCAACAGGCTCGGTGGACTCGGTCATGGCCGGTCTGGCGTGTGGCGAAACCTCCCCTCTGGCCTGGCGTTTCCTTGAGTCCAGTGTCGATTTCTTCATGACCATCCAGGACGACGAAGCCGTAGCGGCAATGCGTCGCCTCGCTGCTGGCAGCGCTCGGGATATCCCGCTGGTTGCGGGTGAATCCAGTGTCGCTGGACTGGCCGGCCTTATCCGGTTGGTCAAAGGAGAAAGCACGGCGACAGACATGGGTCTCAACTCCAACTCCCGTGTCCTATTCATCAGCACAGAGGGTGCTACCGCCCCCGGCGTCTACGCCGATCTGCTGGGCGAGACTGATGCATCCGTCCTTGGACGCCAGAAGGCTTGGGCGCCTGGCGTCTGATCATGTTTGTAAATTCACCCAAGGGCTGAGCTTTCAGCCCTTGGCGGCTCCACACAAAAAAAATAATCGGAGATTCCATGAACAAAATAAAACGCGACATCAGCCCTTGGTCGCTGATGTTGACCGGTCTCGGATCCATCATCGGCTCAGGCTGGCTCTTTGGGGCCTGGCATGCTTCGGCCATAGCCGGGCCGGCTGCGATCCTGGCATGGATCATTGGTGCAGTGGTCGTGCTTGCGATCGCCCTGACATACGCAGAAATGGGCGCCATGTTCCCGGAGTCCGGTGGCATGGTGAGATATGCACGGTATTCTCATGGTTCGCTGGTTGGCTTCCTGGCTGCGTGGGCAAACTGGATTTCCATCGTTGCCGTCATTCCCATCGAGGCGATTGCCTCGATCCAGTACATGGCCTCCTGGTCATTTCCCTGGGCAAGAGCGTTGGTGCACCAAGGCGAACTGACCAGCAGTGGGCTGGTCGGCAGTGCAGCCTTGGTGATGGTGTACTTCGGCCTCAATTATTGGGGGGTGAAGCTCTTCGTGAAGACCAACACGGCAATCACGGTATTCAAGCTGGTGGTGCCTGCATTGACCGCTGTGGCGCTGATGGCGACGAGCTTCAACACCGGGAACTTTGGTGACGGTTCGATATCGAGCTTTGCTCCATATGGCTGGTCAGCCGTCTTTACGGCCGTGGCCGCCAGCGGCATCGTTTTCAGCTACAACGGATTTCAGAGCCCTGTGAGCCTCGCGGGTGAAGCCCGCAATCCTGGGCGTAGCATCCCGTTTGCTTTGATCGGTTCGGTGGTGATCGCGTTGATCATCTACGTGGCGCTGCAGATTGCCTTCATCGGTGCGGTAAGCCCCGAGAGCATTGCATCGGGTTGGCACAACCTGAGCTTTGATTCGCCATTGGCACAACTTGCACTGGCACTGAACCTCAACTGGCTGGCGATGCTGCTCTATCTGGACGCGTTCGTGAGTCCATCGGGTACAGGGTCGATCTATACCGCGACTACTGCTCGAATGATCTACGCGATGGAGAAGAACAACACGCTCCCCAAAATTTTCGGCAACCTCCATCCACTCTATGGTGTCCCGCGTCAAGCGATGTGGCTGAACTTGGCGGTGAGCTTCATCTTCCTGTTCTTCTTCCGGGGATGGGGCACGCTGGCTGCCGTGATCTCAGTCGCTGTGATCATTTCGTTCCTGACCGGCCCCATTAGCTTGATGTCATTGCGAGTCCATGCACCTGAGGTCAAACGTCCCCTGCGATTGAAAGGCATGGGCATCATTGCTCCATTCGCCTTCATCTGTGCGTCTTTGGTGCTGTACTGGGCTCGTTGGCCATTGACGGGTCAGGTCATCCTCCTGGTGATCGGTGCTCTGCCCATCTATTTCTACTACCAAGCCAAAAGCGGCTGGTTGGGGTTTGCTCGTGAGCTTCGTGCCGCGATCTGGTTGATCGGCTATCTGCCAGCGATGGCGTTGGTGTCCTACATCGGTAGTGAAGCATTTGGAGGGATTGGCATCCTGCCTGAGGGTGTGGATATGGCAGTTGTAGCGGCTGTTGCGTTGGCTTTCTACCGGCTGGGGGTCAGCAGTGGCTATCGCACCCCTTATCTAAGCGAAAGCGTCATCTGGCAGAACAACGAGCCTGCGGATGCAGCAGTTCCTGCTCAGCCGTCTGATCAAAGCCCTTCGTTGGCCAAGTAATAGGAGAGTTCAAGCATGAGCAATGGCCAAGAGTTTGAGCAGCGCCTCAAGCAGTGGCGACATACATTTCATCGCCACCCTGAAACCGGATTCGAAGAGTTCACCACCTCGGACGAGGTCGCAAGAATCCTCACGGATTTAGGGTTGGAGGTGCACAGGGGAATAGGCGGAACAGGCGTGGTTGCAAGCCTGACAGTCGGAGAGGGTTCTGGGGTAATCGGGCTTCGCGCCGACATGGATGCCCTGAACATCACTGAACAGGCGCAAGGGCGCGACTATGCTTCCTGCAACCATGGAAAAATGCATGCCTGTGGCCATGAC
>NZ_JBOIBY010000021.1:0-16331 GCF_050739655.1 Pseudomonas sp.
CCCGACGGGGATCGTGCCGAAAGGGCCGCAGCAGGATTTCACCACGGCCCATGATCGGGAGCGGCTGAGCGGGAAAGGGGTTTGGCGCAGGGCCTGAAGGCTGATCGTTCCCATGCTCCGCGTGGGAATGCATCCCGTGACGCTCCGCGTCACAGCGTTAGAAGCGGAACGCAGAGCGTCCCAGGCGGCATTCCCACGCAGAGCGTGGGAGCGATCGGTTGCAGAGATTCAGACTTGCGCCTGAGCCCCTTCAAACCACGCCAGTTTCTCGCGCAGTTGCACCACTTCTCCAACGATCACCAGGGTCGGCGCATGCACTTCGTGTTCCGCCACCAGTTGCGGCAAATCCGTCAAGGTGCCGGTAAACACCCGCTGATTGACCGTGGTGCCCTGCTGGATCAGTGCTGCCGGGGTATCGGCGGCGCGACCATGCTTGATCAACTGCTCGCAGATGATCGGCAAACCCACCAACCCCATGTAGAACACCAGGGTTTGCGCCGGAGCGACCAGATCGGCCCACGGCAAATCGGTGGAACCATCCTTCAAGTGGCCGGTGACGAAACGAACCGACTGTGCGTAATCGCGATGGGTCAACGGAATCCCGGCATAAGCCGCGCAACCGCTGGCCGCCGTGATACCCGGTACGACCTGGAACGGAATGCCTTGGGCCGCCAGTTCTTCGATCTCTTCACCGCCACGGCCGAAAATGAACGGATCACCGCCCTTCAATCGCACCACGCGCTTGCCTTGCCTGGCCAAATCCACCAAATGCTGGTTGATCTGATCCTGTGGCACGGCGTGATCCGCTCGACGCTTGCCGACGTAGACCCGCTCGGCATCGCGACGGCACAACTCCAGGATCGCCGGCGCCACCAAGCGGTCGTACAGCACCACATCGGCTTGTTGCATCAGGCGCAAGGCGCGGAAAGTCAGCAAGTCGGGATCGCCCGGGCCTGCACCCACCAGATAAACCTCACCGGTCGCCACGGGTGCTTCGCCGTCGATTTTCGCCTGCAACAGACGCTCGGCTTCCCCACCCTGCCCGGCCAGTTGCCGGTCGGCAATCGGGCCCTGGAAAACATCTTCCCAGAACGCCCGACGCTGCTGCACATCCGGAAACAGGCCTTTGACCTGATGGCGAAAACGCGCCGCCAGACCGGCCAGATGACCGTAGGTCGAGGGAATCCAGGTTTCGATCTTGGCGCGGATCAAGCGCGCCAGCACCGGTGCATCACCGCCGCTGGACACCGCAATAATCAGAGGGGAGCGGTCAACGATCGCCGGGAAGATCACGCTGCACAGCTTGGGCGCGTCCACCACATTGACCGGCACACAACGCCGATGGGCGTCGGCGGATACCTGCGCGTTCAGCGCTTCGTCGTCGGTGGCGGCAATGATCAACCCGCAACCGTCCAGGTCCGCTTCGACGTAGCCACGCAACACACACTCGCCACCGCTGCCGGCAACCAGTTCGCGCAGTTGCGCTTCGATTTCAGGTGCAACCACCCGCAGCAGCGCACCGGCATCGGCCAACAGGCGGGATTTGCGCAAGGCAATCTCCCCCCCACCGACGACCAACACACGACTGCCGCGAAGGTTATGGAACAGCGGCAGATAGTTCATTTAGCCGATGACCTCGAGGCCACCCATGTACGGTTTCAGAACCTCAGGCACGCGGATCGAGCCGTCGGCCTGCTGGTAGTTCTCCAACACCGCGACCAGCGTACGACCGACCGCCAGGCCGGAACCGTTCAGGGTGTGTACCAGTTCAGGCTTACCGGTTTCCGGGTTGCGGAAGCGTGCTTGCATGCGACGGGCCTGGAAGTCGCCGCAGTTGGAGCACGACGAAATTTCGCGGTACTTGTCCTGGCTCGGGACCCAAACTTCCAGGTCGTAGGTCTTGACCGCGCTGAAGCCCATATCACCGGTGCACAAAGCCAGGGTGCGGTATGGCAGTTCCAGCAGTTGCAGGACCTTCTCGGCGTTGGCGGTCAAGCCTTCCAGCGCTTCCATGGAGGTCGAAGGATCGACGATCTGCACCATCTCGACCTTGTCGAACTGGTGCTGACGGATCATGCCGCGGGTATCACGACCCGACGCGCCGGCCTCACTGCGGAAGCAAGGCGTGTGGGCAACGAACTTGATCGGCAGCTGTTTGGAATCAACGATTTCGTTGGCGACGATGTTGGTCAGCGACACTTCAGCAGTCGGGATCAGGTAAAGATCCGCTTCGCCTTCGCGTGCGATCTTGAACAGGTCCTCTTCGAATTTCGGCAACTGACCGGTGCCTTGCAACGCCGGGGCCTGAACCAGATAAGGCGTGTAAGCCTCTTCGTAGCCATGCTCGGTGACGTGCAGGTTGATCATGAACTGCGCCAGGGCACGATGCAGGCGGGCAATCGGGCCGCGCAGCAGGGAGAAGCGTGCGCCGGACAATTTGGCGGCGGTTTCGAAGTCCAGCCAGCCGAACTTCTCGCCGAGGGCGACGTGGTCCTGAACCGGGAAATCGAATGCGGTCGGCGTACCCCAGCGGCGCACTTCGACGTTGCCTTCTTCGTCTTTACCCACCGGCACGGATTCGTGCGGCAGGTTCGGGATGCCCAGCAGGATCGAGTCCAGCTCGGTCTGGATGGCGTCCAGCTCGACTTTACCGGCACCCAATTCGCCCGCCATGCGCTCGACGTCCGCCATCAGTGGCACGATGTCTTCACCGCGTTGCTTGGCCTGACCGATGGATTTGGAGCGTGCATTACGTTCAGCCTGCAGTGCTTCGGTGCGGGTCTGGACGATCTTGCGCTGTTCTTCCAGCGCTTCGATGCGCGCGACATCCAGGGCAAAGCCACGGGTTGCCAGGCGGTCCGCTACGTCCTGCAGGTTGCTACGTAACAGTTTGGAATCGAGCATGTCGGTCTCTCGTTATCAAAGTTTGGTCAGGGACAGGCCGGCCCAGGTGGCGAGCAGCCCGCCGAATACGCTGATGGCAGCATAGCCCAGGGCCAGCGGCACTTGCCCGCTTTCGAGCAGGCGCACCGTATCCAGTGAAAAGGATGAAAATGTCGTCAGCCCTCCGAGGAAGCCGACGATCAGCCCGGCGCGCACCTCGAACGGCACCTCCGGGCGTATCAAAAACAGACCGTATAGAACGCCGATCAGCAAACAGCCGACGATATTAACGGCCAGCGTCGCGGTATAGAAGTGCCGCGGCCAATTAGCGTTGATCCAGTTACCCGTGGCGAAGCGCAACAAGGTACCGGCCATCCCGCCGACCGATACCGCAATGATCAAGGGAACCACTATTTTCTCCGCTGCCGGGGACTCAAACGGTCAAGTTTTGCCAGGTGATTGAGCTTCTCGCCGATCTTCAATTCCAGGCCTCGGGGCACCGGTTGATAGAACGGGATCGGGTCGAGCTCTTCCGGAAAATAGTCTTCCCCAGCGGCGTACGCATCAGGTTCGTCGTGGGCGTAACGGTACTCGTCGCCGTAGCCCAACTGCTTCATCAACTTGGTCGGTGCATTGCGCAAATGCAGCGGCACTTCCAGCGAGCCATGTTCGGCGGCGGCGCGCAGCGCAGTCTTGAAACCCATGTACACCGCGTTGCTTTTGGGGGCGCAGGCCAGATAGGTGATGGCCTGCGCCACCGCCAATTCACCTTCGGGACTGCCCAGACGCTCCTGCACTTCCCACGCCGCCAGGCACAAGCTCAGAGCACGTGGGTCAGCATTGCCGATGTCTTCGCTGGCCATGCGCACCACGCGTCGGGCCAGGTACAACGGGTCGCAACCGCCATCGATCATCCGGGCAAACCAGTACAGTGCGCCGTCGGGGTTGGAGCCACGCACCGATTTATGCAGCGCGGAGATCTGGTCGTAGAACGCTTCGCCGCCTTTGTCGAAACGGCGCCGGGTATCGCCGAGCAGACTTTGCAGCAGATCGGTACCGATCTCGCTGTTGTCTTCGGCAAGATCCGAAGCGTTTTCCAGCAGATTGAGCAGACGTCGGCCATCGCCATCGGCGGCCGACAACAACATCTTGAAGCCTTCATCGCTGAGGGTGAGGTTACGCTTGCCCAAACCACGCTCTTCGGTCAACGCACGATGCACCAGTTTGCGCAGCGCCGTCTCGTCAAGGCTTTTGAGCACGTAGACGCGGGCGCGGGAGAGCAAGGCATTGTTGAGTTCGAACGAGGGGTTCTCGGTGGTCGCGCCGATGAAGATCAGCGTGCCATCCTCGACATAGGGCAGGAATGCATCCTGTTGCGACTTGTTAAAACGGTGGACTTCGTCGACGAACAGAATCGTGCGCCGACCGTATTGCGCGGCCTGCTGCTTGGCGATTTCCACCGACTGACGGATTTCCTTGACCCCCGCCAACACCGCCGACACCGTTTCAAAGTGTGCATCCGAAACTTCCGCCAGCAATCGCGCCAGGGTGGTCTTGCCCACGCCCGGCGGCCCCCAGAAAATCATCGAATGCAGGGCACCCTGCTCCAGGGCTTCGCGCAAAGGCTTGCCACGAGCGAGCACGTGCTCCTGACCGACGTACTCGTCCAGGTTGGCCGCACGCAATCGGGCGGCCAGTGGCTGGGAGATCGGGGCGCTGCGAAACAGGTCCATCACTACTTCTGAAACCTCACTGCCTTACTCAAGATACTGAACACCGCTGATCCCTGTGGGAGCGGGCTTGCCCGCGAATGCGGTGTGTCAGACTGCATGCATGGCGACTGACACACCCTCTTCGCGGGCAAGCCCGCTCCCACAGGTCCCGCGCCTCACTCCTGGATGACGTCAGCCCCTTTAGGAACGTCGAACTTGAACTTGGACGCCGGGATCGGATCGTTGGCCTTCACGCCGGTGAACAGGATATTGGTGCGCTGGCCGACGCTGTCGATCAGTTGCATGTCATTGATCAAGCCATTGCGGAACGACAGGCGCAGGCTGTCGAACAGCGTGTCTTTGGTCTTTGGTTTCAAGGTGAAATCGATCACGCCACCGGCTTCCTTGGCGCTGATGTCGAAACTCTGGTTGATCTTGGACACGTCACCGGACAGCAACAGCGCTGGCGTCTGGGTCAGGCGTACATCCAGCTTCTTGATGGTCGCCTGCTCCAGGTCAGGGTCCCACAGGGTGACCTTGCTGCCATCGGACACCACCAATTGCTCCTGTGGCGCATCGGTGTGCCAGTAAAACAGGCCTGGGCGTTGCAACGACATTTGACCGGCGGTCTCCTGCAACTGGGTGCCGCTGCCATCGACGGTCAGCTGGGAGAAACGTGCATTCAGGGTCTGGGATTTTTCCAACAGTTGAGTCAGGCGCGCCACGTCCTTGTCATCGGCGTGAGCCGAGAGCGTGGTCAAAGCCAATACCGGCAGCAACAGCATGCGGATCAGACGCATGGGAGTCCTCATAACATTCGTGGGAGTGCGGGCAGCGCCTCGGGACGCCGCCCCTTTTCAAATCAGGTCAGTCGCGTACCGGGCCAGGGGCCAGGACTTCACGGGAACCGTTGGTGTTCATGGACGTCACGACCCCGGCCATTTCCATGGCTTCGATCATGCGCGCGGCGCGGTTGTAGCCGATCTTCAACTTGCGCTGAACCGCGGAAATAGAGGCTCGACGGCTTTCCAGTACAAACTGCACCGCTTCGTCATACAGCGCGTCGGCCTCGGGATCATCGCCGTCGCCGCCACCGCTGCTGCCTTCAAAACCGCTACCGGCCTCTTCAACACCGTTGAGAATATCGTCGTTGTACTCCGGCGCTCCTCGCAGTTTCCAGGCCTCGACCACGCGGTGAACTTCATCGTCGGAAACGAAGGCGCCGTGGACGCGGATCGGCAGGCTGGTGCCCGGCGGCATGTACAACATGTCACCGTGACCCAACAGCTGTTCGGCACCGCCCTGGTCGATGATGGTCCGCGAGTCGATCTTGCTCGATACCTGGAACGCCATACGGGTCGGGATGTTGGCCTTGATCAGACCGGTGATCACGTCCACCGACGGACGCTGGGTGGCGAGGATCAAGTGGATACCGGCAGCACGGGCCTTCTGGGCGATACGTGCGATCAGCTCTTCTACCTTCTTGCCGACAATCATCATCATGTCGGCGAATTCGTCGACGACCACGACAATGGTCGGCAGTTTTTGTAGCAGCGGTGCTTCGTCGTGGATGCTTTCACGCTTGTACAGCGGATCGCTCAACGGTTCGCCAGCGTCCTGGGCTTCCTTGACCTTGGCGTTGAAGCCGGACAGATTTCGCACGCCCATCTTCGCCATCAGTTTGTAGCGTCGCTCCATCTCTGCGACGCTCCAGCGCAAGGCGTTGGCCGCATCCTTCATGTCCGTAACCACCGGGCACAACAGGTGCGGGATGCCTTCGTAGATCGACAGTTCAAGCATTTTCGGGTCGATCATGATCAGCTTGGCGTCTTCCGGACCGGACTTGAACAGGATCGACAGGATCATCGCGTTCACACCTACCGACTTACCGGAACCGGTCGTACCTGCCACCAGCAGGTGCGGCATCTTCGCCAGGTCGGTGATGACCGGCTTGCCACCGATGTCATGGCCCAGTGCCAGAGTGACCGGTGATTTGAAGTTATCGAACTCGGGCGTCGACAGCACTTCGGAGAATCGAACGATCTGCCGGTCTTCGTTAGGAATTTCGATACCGACCGTGGTCTTGCCGGGGATCACCTCGACCACACGCACACTGGTCACAGCCAGGGATCGCGCAAGGTCTTTGGCCAGGTTGGAGATGCGGCTGACCTTGACGCCAGCGGCAGGCTGGATCTCGTAGCGGGTGATCACTGGCCCCGGGTGGATCGAGTCCACGGCCACTTCAACGCCGAATTCCTTGAGTTTGATTTCCAGCAAGTGGCCAACCGCCGCCAGGGATTCAGGCGAGTAATTGAGTTGCTTCTTTTCTGCCGGGTCGAGAATCGAGATCGGTGGCAACGTGCCTTCCACGGCGCTGTCAACGAACAACGGCGCCTGTTTCTCTTTCTCCACACGCTTGCTTGGCACTGCCGGCTTGACCGGTGGCGGGGCAATCACCGGCGGCACCTGTTTCTCGCGTTCGGACATGTGCTTGCTCAGGGCCTGCTCACGCTCGATCAGACGCTCCTTGACCTTGGCTTGCTCGCGCTTGTCGGGGACGGTGGGTGCAACCACATCGTGCACACGGTCATCGACTTCACGCAGTTGCGCGACCAGTTGCTTGCGTTCGGTTCGGGCCGCCCACCAGCGATTGGCTGCGCCCTGGAACAACTCGAACAGGTCGAGGGTGATCTTGCCGGTGACGTCCATCACCTTGAACCACGACAGGTCGGTGAAAACCGTCAGGCCGAACAGGAACAGCGCGATGAACAGCAACGTGCTGCCCTGAATGTTCAAAGCGTTTTTCGCCAGGTCACCCAGGCTTTCACCCAACGCGCCACCCGCGCCGGCCGGCAGACCGGTCGCGGCATGGAAATGGATATGCGCCAGCGCAGCACCGGACAACACCAGGAATACCAGGCCGATCAGGCGCCAGGAAAACAGCCAGCCGCTCCACTGCCATGGCTCGTGGCGCTGACGGAAAATCTGGTAGGCCTTGATCGCCAGCAACAGCGGGAAGATATAAGCAAAGTAACCCAGCACCATGAACAGGATATCGGCGCTGTAGGAGCCCGCCGGACCGCCGAAGTTCTGAACGTCGTCGATCTTGCTGTTATGGCTCCAGCCCGGATCGTCCCTGCCATAGGTCAGCAAGGCCATCATCAGAAACAGGCACAACGCGCCGATGGCGATCAATGCACCTTCCTTGAGGCGGTAGTGCAATTGCTGACGCCAGAGCGGCACGACTGTTTTGGGTGCTTCGGTGGATTTCTTCAAAACGCTACTTTTCCTGCGCACAAGGCGCGTCCATCTGTTGATTGACTATAAAAAACTGCCCAATCCAGGCAGGTAAAAAGTTAACAGGCGCAACAGGGACTACTTTTAACACTGCGAGCCGTTTTTTTTAAACACGAGGCGCAATGCTTATTTTGTTACAACCGCTGTTACAACCAGGCATTGTACGGGTTTGTACGCCCAACGCCATGCTTGTGATCCTTGGGTGTAGCATAGTCAACGGCACATCACATGCGACTCAATTTGAGCATGCATTCTCTTTTGTGACAAAGGCTTATGAGGTGTAGTTATGAGCGTAGCGAAGCATCACCGCCTGATCATTCTGGGCTCCGGCCCGGCCGGTTACAGCGCAGCCGTGTATGCCGCTCGCGCCAATCTCAAACCCGTTGTCATTACCGGGATACAGGCAGGTGGCCAGCTCACCACCACCGTGGAAGTTGATAACTGGCCGGGTGATGTCGAAGGTCTCACCGGCCCGGTATTAATGGAACGCATGCAAAAACACGCCGAGCGTTTTGCCACCGAGATCGTCTACGACCACATCCATACGGCCAAGTTGCAACAGCGCCCGTTCGAATTGACTGGCGACAGCGGCACCTATACCTGCGACGCGCTGATTATCGCCACTGGCGCTTCGGCGCAATACCTGGGATTACCATCGGAAGAAACGTTTGCAGGCAAAGGGGTTTCCGCCTGCGCGACTTGCGACGGCTTCTTTTATCGCAACCAGGTAGTTGCGGTTGTCGGCGGCGGAAATACGGCGGTCGAAGAAGCCTTATACCTGTCAAATATCGCCAAGGAAGTTCATCTGATTCACCGACGCGACAAGTTGCGTTCCGAGAAGATCCTTCAAGACAAACTCTTCGAGAAAGCCGCCAATGGCAACATTCGCCTGCACTGGAATCAGAACCTGGATGAAGTGCTGGGTGATGCCAGCGGCGTGACCGGCGCCCGCCTGCGCGACAGTCACACCGGAGAAACCAAAGAATTGCCCGTGGCGGGCGTGTTCATCGCCATCGGCCACAAACCCAATACCGACCTCTTCACCGGCCAGTTGGAAATGCGCGACGGCTACCTGCTGGTCAAGGGTGGCAGCGAAGGCGATGCCACCGCAACGGCCATCGCAGGCGTGTTTGCCGCCGGCGACGTGGCCGATCACGTTTATCGCCAGGCTGTCACTAGCGCAGGCGCCGGCTGCATGGCGGCGCTGGATGCGGAAAAATACCTCGACGACATCCCCGTTGTTTAACGGCAAACTCCACGGCGGGCCGTCGGCCCGCCACCGCCCTCCCCTTCTTCAAGCCCGGACGCCATGCTGACTTGGTTACAACGCAACACCCTGACTTTCCCGCCACTGGAAAAAGCCATGCGCGATCCAAACGGATTGCTGGCCGCAGGTGGCGACTTGTCTGCCGATCGCCTGATCCGGGCTTATCGTCACGGCTGTTTTCCATGGTTTTCGGAAGGACAGCCGATCCTCTGGTGGTCGCCCGACCCTCGCACCGTGTTATTTCCCGACGAACTGCACGTTTCCCGCAGCCTCAACAAACTGCTGCGCCAACAACGCTATCGGGTGACCTTCGACCAGGACTTCGCCGCCGTTATCCGCGCCTGCGCCGCCCCTCGGGAATACGCCGATGGCACCTGGATCACCGAAGCGATGCAGGACGCTTACATTGAGCTGCACCGACGCGGTCATGCACACTCAGTGGAAGTCTGGGACCAGGACACACTGGTGGGCGGGCTGTACGGCCTGGCGATCGGCCAGATGTTTTTCGGCGAATCCATGTTCAGTAGTGCCGACAACGCCTCCAAATATGGCTTTGCCACACTGGTGCGACATCTGAAAGACTCAGGCTTCGTATTGATTGACTGCCAGATGCCTACCGACCATCTGCACAGCCTCGGCGCGCGGGCAATTCCCCGCAGCGCCTTTGCCGGTTATCTGGCGCAGTATCTGGATCGACCCAGCCGCGCAACCTGGGTTTGCTGAGCGACTTTTGCGCGCGTGGCTTACACTTAATCCAAAGCATTATCCCGAGGGTTGATCATGACCGAGTTGGCGCGTTTGAAGTTCTATGCCACTCAGCCCCACTCTTGCAGCTATCTGCCTGAGGAGCAGGCCACAACCCTGTTCCTGGACCCTAGCCAGCCCATGGATGTGCACGTCTATGCAGATTTGTCGGAAATGGGCTTCCGTCGCAGCGGCGATCACCTTTATCGGCCTCATTGCCAAAACTGCAATGCGTGCGTCCCGGCGCGCATCCCTGTCGGGCAATTCATGCCCAATCGTCAGCAGAAGCGCATTTTCAAACGCAATACCGACTTGCAGGTACGTCCGGCCAAGCCAGGCTTCAGCGAAGAGTATTTCGACCTTTACCAGCGCTACATCGAAGAACGCCATGCGGACGGCGACATGTTTCCCCCCAGCCGTGATCAGTTTTCGACATTTCTGGTACGCGACCTGCCGTTTTCTCGCTTCTACGAATTCCGCCTCGACGGCCGGCTCTTGGCGATCGCCGTGACTGACCTGCTGCCCAATGGCCTGTCGGCGGTCTACACCTTCTATGAACCCGACGAAGAACGGCGCAGCCTTGGACGTTACGCGATCCTCTGGCAAATCGCCGAGGCCCGACGACTGGGACTGGACGCGGTCTACTTGGGTTACTGGATCAAAAACTGCAAAAAAATGAGCTACAAGACCCAATACCGCCCCATTGAACTGCTGGTAAACCAGCGCTGGGTTGTTCTGAACTAGAGCATGCCTTAAACCCCTTGGCTTGAACCCCACTTTTCGGGCACAATGCACGCCGCTTTTGCCTGGCGCAGTTGCACCGGGCCATTCATTGGACACCGAGGGCTTTACTGCATGTCGAAAGAAGACAGCTTCGAAATGGAAGGCACTGTCGTCGACACCCTGCCAAACACCATGTTTCGCGTGGAATTGGAAAATGGGCACGTCGTAACCGCGCATATCTCCGGCAAGATGCGCAAGAACTACATTCGTATTCTTACCGGTGACAAAGTGCGCGTCGAGCTGACGCCCTATGACTTGAGCAAAGGGCGCATCACTTACCGCGCTCGCTAAGGTAGGAGCGAGCTTGCTCGCGAAAAACCTGAGAGCACCGCGTTAAGTCAAACCCCCGCATCATCGTTGACGACCATCGCGAGCAAGCTCGCTCCTACAGAGATAGGGCGTGCTCGCGAATCTAGTCAACACAAAACGCCCGGCTGATGCCGGGCGTTTTTGTTTGCCTGCGAATCGCGGTAGGCACTCGTTCCCACGCTCTGCGTGGGAATGCCTCCACGGACGCTCCGCGTTCGGCTCTGGATTTTGGGACGCGGAGCGTCCCGGGCTGCATTCCCACGCAGAGCATGGGAACGATCAAAATAGCAGACAACAAAAAGGCGCCCAATCGGCGCCTTTTTGCTTTGTTGCTGTAAACGTCAGGCCATCTCGGCCGTAGTCTCGAAGTCGAAGGTCAGCTCGCCGTCCTTGATGTCGATGTGCACCACACCGCCATGCTCAGCCAGTTCGCCAAAGAGAATCTCCTCCGCCAATGGACGCTTGATCTTGTCCTGGATCAGGCGAGCCATAGGTCGAGCACCCATTGCCGAGTCGTAGCCACCGGCCGCCAGCCAACTGCGAGCCGCATCCGTGACCTCCAGCAACACACGCTTGTCCTCCAACTGCGCCTGAAGCTCGGTAAGGAACTTGTCCACCACACTCTTGATGACCTCATGACTGAGGCGACCAAACTGGATAATGGTGTCAAGGCGGTTGCGGAATTCCGGCGTGAAGCTCTTCTTGATCACTTCCATCGCATCGGACGAGTGATCCTGATGGGTGAAACCGATCGAAGCCCGCGCTGCAGTTTCGGCACCGGCGTTGGTCGTCATGATGACGATCACGTTACGGAAGTCCGCCTTGCGCCCATTGTTATCGGTCAACGTACCGTGATCCATCACCTGCAACAGCAGGTTGAAGACTTCCGGATGCGCCTTCTCGATTTCGTCGAGCAGCAGCACGCAATGGGGTTGCTTGGTAATGGCTTCGGTCAGCAAGCCGCCCTGATCAAACCCGACATAACCCGGAGGTGCACCGATCAGACGCGATACGGTGTGGCGTTCCATGTACTCGGACATGTCGAAGCGAATCAACTCGACGCCCAAGGCTTTGGCCAATTGCCGAGCTGCCTCGGTTTTACCGACACCGGTAGGTCCGGCGAACAGGAACGAACCGACAGGCTTGTCCGGCGACTTGAGGCCGGCACGGGACAGCTTGATAGCGGTGGCCAGGGAATCGATCGCAGCATCCTGACCGAACACGGTCAGCTTCAGGTCACGCTCCAGATTACGCAGCAGCTCTTTGTCGGAGCTGGTGACGTGCTTTGGAGGAATCCGAGCGATTTTCGCGACGATGTCCTCGACTTGCGGCACTTCGATACGCTTTACACGCTTCTCGATCGGCTGCAGGCGCTGGTAAGCACCGGCCTCATCGATGACGTCGATGGCCTTGTCGGGCATATGACGGTCATTGATGTATCGCGAGGCCAGCTCAGCAGCCGCGCGCAGGGCTTCATCGCTGTACTCGATATTGTGATGGGTCTCGAAACGCCCCTTGAGGCCACGCAGAATTCCGATGGTGTCTTCCACTGAAGGCTCCGACACATCAACCTTCTGGAAGCGCCGAGCCAGTGCCCGATCCTTCTCGAAGATCCCGCGGAACTCCTGGAACGTTGTGGAACCGATGCAACGAATATCACCGGAGGACAGCAGCGGCTTGAGCAGGTTCGAGGCATCCATGACACCACCGGACGCAGCACCCGCACCAATGATGGTGTGGATTTCGTCGATGAACAGGATCGCCTGCGGCCGTTTTTTCAGCTCGCCGAGCAACGCCTTGAAGCGCTTCTCGAAATCACCACGGTATTTGGTCCCGGCCAGCAAGGCACCGAGATCGAGGGAATAAACCACGCTGTTGACCAGCAAGTCGGGGACCTGGTTGTCGACAATGCGCTTGGCAAGACCTTCGGCAATCGCGGTTTTACCCACGCCCGCCTCGCCCACCAGCAGCGGATTGTTTTTGCGACGACGCGCCAGGATCTGCGCAACGCGCTCGACCTCCAACTCACGACCTACCAATGGATCGATACGACCCTGGCGCGCGAGTTCATTGAGGTTGCTGGCATAAGCATCCAGAGGATTGCCTGAAGATGAAGACTCACCGCCTTCCTCGTCTTGCATATCTTGCTCACCTTCAGAGTGATCGCCGTGCCCTGGCACCTTGGAAATACCATGGGCGATATAGTTGACGACATCAATACGGGCAACGCTCTGCTGTTTCAGCAGGAACACCGCCTGACTCTCTTGCTCACTGAAGATCGCGACCAGCACATTGGCGCCAGTCACTTCGCGTTTGCCCGAGCTCTGTACGTGAAACACAGCACGTTGCAGTACACGCTGAAAGCCCAAAGTTGGCTGGGTTTCACGATCCTCGTCATGCACGGGGATCAAAGGCGTGGTGGAGTCGATGAACTCCTGCAGGTCGTGCTTGAGTTTGTCGAGGTTTGCACCGCACGCACGTAAAACGGTGGCGGCGGCCTCATTGTCCAATAGGGCCAACAGCAGGTGCTCGACGGTCATGAATTCATGACGCTTCGAACGTGCCTCCTTGAAGGCAAGATTGAGGGTGACTTCGAGCTCGCGGTTTAACATAGCTTCACCTCATACCCAAGTGGTCGGCGATTAACCGTCCTTCTCGATTTCACAGAGTAGCGGATGCTGGCTTTCCCGGGCGTACTGGTTGACCTGCATGGCCTTGGTCTCGGCGATGTCGCGGGTAAACACTCCACATACTGCCCGTCCTTCTGTATGGACGGCCAGCATGACCTTGGTCGCCAGCTCGCGATTCAGGTTAAAAAACACCTCGAGCACTTCGACGACGAAATCCATCGGTGTGTAGTCATCATTGAACAAAACCACCTTGTACATCGGCGGTGCCTGTAAAGCAGGCTTGGCCTCCTGAACAGCAATGCCTGCGGAATCGTCGTCGTGTTCCTCCGGATGATCTTTTTGGAGAGACGGGCGGTCCTGATTGAATGTTAGTCGAATCTGGCTGATTGCATGCATGGAAAGAAAGGTTCGTCAGTTGTTCAAACACAGTGGTGGGGGCTGCTATCAGCGTTTTCAACTCCGACTGCCTGGTCAGCTTGACTATCGGCAAAAGGGTGTTACAAACAATAGAGCCCACAGTGGGTAAAAAAGGTCCGCGGAGTCAACTTTTTTCTAAGAAGTGACTGCGGATGAACTGGATGATACTCCAGTGATGGAGTCTGTTGCAGAGGGAGTTGGGTATGTCAGGTCTTAAGATCAGTGGCAAAGTGAAATGGTTCAACAATGCCAAGGGTTACGGATTTATCAATGAGGACGGCAAAAGCGAAGACCTGTTCGCGCACTACTCGGCCATCCAGATGGAGGGTTATAAAACCCTGAAGGCGGGACAAGCTGTCGTGTTCGAGATCATCCAGGGGCCTAAAGGCCTGCATGCGATCAACATCGCCAACCCTGTGGACACCTCGAAAGTCGCGACGCCCGCCGCACACTCGACTGCAACGGTTTAAAACGACACAGCCATCCAGTCATAAAAAACCGCCCGACTCAATCACTTGAGCCGGGCGGTTTTATGCTGCCTGAAGAAACTACATGTGCTTGATCAGTGCTTCACCGAACCCGGACGACGAAACCAGCGTGGCACCCTCCATCAGGCGCTCGAAGTCATAGGTCACGGTCTTGGCCTTGATCGCGCCGTTGGTGCCCTTGATGATCAGGTCCGCCGCTTCGGTCCAGCCCAGGTGACGCAGCATCATCTCCGCCGACAGGATCACCGACCCCGGGTTGACCTGGTCCTTGCCGGCGTATTTCGGCGCGGTGCCATGGGTGGCCTCGAACATGGCCACGGTGTCGGACAGGTTGGCACCCGGTGCGATACCGATACCGCCCACTTCTGCCGCCAGGGCATCGGAGAGGTAGTCACCATTGAGGTTCAGGGTGGCGATCACGTCGTACTCGGCCGGACGCAGCAGGATCTGCTGGAGCATGGCGTCGGCGATGGCATCCTTGACGATGACTTCGCGACCGGTTTTAGGGTTCTTGAATTTCATCCACGGACCGCCATCGAGCAGCTCGGCGCCGAACTCGTTCTTCGCCACCTCATAGCCCCAGTCCTTGAAGGCGCCTTCGGTGAACTTCATGATGTTGCCCTTGTGCACGATTGTCAGCGACTCGCGGTCGTTGTCCACCACGTACTGCAGTGCCTTGCGCACCAGGCGCTCGGTACCTTCTTTCGAAACAGGCTTGATGCCGATGCCGCAGTCCTGGTCGAAACGGATCTTGGTGACGCCCATTTCTTCTTTCAGGAACTTGATGACTTTAGTGGCCTCAGGCGAGCCGGCCTTCCACTCGATACCGGCATAAATGTCTTCGGAGTTTTCGCGGAAAATCACCATGTCGACGTCGCCAGGCTTTTTCACCGGGCTTGGTACACCATCGAACCATACGACCGGGCGCAGACACACGTACAGGTCCAACTGCTGACGCAGGGCAACGTTGAGGGAACGGATACCACCGCCGACGGGCGTGGTCAGAGGTCCCTTGATGGAGACCACGTAATCTTTCACGGCATCCAGGGTTTCCTGGGGCAGCCAGGTGTCCTGGTCATAGACCTGGGTGGCTTTCTCGCCAGCGTAGACTTCCATCCAGGAAATCTTGCGCTTGCCCCCGTAGGCCTTTTCCACGGCAGCATCAACCACTTTGATCATTACGGGACTGACGTCGACGCCAATACCGTCGCCTTCGATGAACGGGATGATCGGATTGTCAGGAACATTGAGAGAATGGTCTGCATTGACGGTGATTTTGTCGCCGACGGCTGGAACCTGAATCTTCTTGTAACCCATGCTGAACTCCATCGATTGGATTGAACATCTGGCTTGGTTCGAGCGTAACCCAGTTAAATCAACGCGCAAACCCTCTGTTCCAACCATCTGCTGCAAAGCCACACAACTGGTGCGCTACAAGCCTGAAAGCAAAGGGAAAAGCGCCAAAACCAAGCACGACGAATGACTCTACGCCCGGCTTGTCCCTGCGACCTTTAGACCAATGGACGACATTCGATGTGTATGAACCATCGGCAGATTGCCAGCTACCTATGTATAATGCCGCCGCTGACCAAAGGGTCACGACGGTTTGAGTGCTCTATGACGAGGCTTTTAACCTGAAATGTCGGCCTGTTATCGCAGCCCGGCTACTTGACGCCCTACTGATGCACCCAACATCACAGCAACGAAACCTCGATATTCGGCTCATGGATGACTTTGAACGAACGCGCTTACCCGGCGCCCTCGAGTTTCTGCGCACGCTTTAGCAAAGAAGAGAGAGTTA
>NZ_JBOIBY010000022.1:0-14210 GCF_050739655.1 Pseudomonas sp.
AACGGCGAAGCCAACCTGCAACAGGCCCTGATCAAAGACAAGCGCCTGGAAAACCTCTACGTGCTGGCCGCCAGCCAGACCCGCGACAAAGACGCGCTGACCGTCGAAGGCGTGGAAAAAGTCCTGATGCAACTCAAGGAAGACTTCGAGTTCGTAGTTTGCGACTCACCGGCAGGCATCGAAAAAGGCGCCCACCTGGCCATGTACTTCGCTGATGAAGCGATCGTCGTGACCAACCCGGAAGTCTCATCCGTTCGTGACTCGGACCGCATGCTCGGCCTGCTGGCCAGCAAGTCCCGTCGTGCCGAACGCGGTGAAGACCCGATCAAGGAACACTTGCTGATTACCCGTTACCACCCGGAGCGTGTGAGCAAAGGTGAAATGCTTGGCGTGGAAGACGTCAAGGAAATCCTCTCGGTCGCCCTGCTCGGCGTAATCCCTGAATCCCAGGCGGTGCTCAAGGCATCCAACCAGGGCGTTCCGGTGATTCTCGACGACCAGAGCGATGCCGGCCAGGCCTACAGCGATACCGTTGACCGCCTGCTGGGCAAAACCGTGGAGCATCGATTCCTCGATGTACAGAAGAAGGGATTCTTCGAGCGCCTGTTTGGAGGCAACTAAGCAATGAACCTTTT
Source organism: Pseudomonas sp. (assembly GCF_050739655.1). Taxonomy (GTDB): domain Bacteria; phylum Pseudomonadota; class Gammaproteobacteria; order Pseudomonadales; family Pseudomonadaceae; genus Aquipseudomonas. The sequence goes on from NZ_JBOIBY010000022.1 coordinate 636, forward strand.
TGACTTCTTTCGTGCCAACAAAAAGCAAAGCACCGCGTCGGTAGCGAAAGAGCGTCTACAGATCATCGTGGCGCACGAACGCGGCCAACGCAGTACCCCGGACTACCTGCCAGCCTTGCAGAAGGAACTGGTCGAGGTGATTCGCAAGTACGTCAATATCGGGTCCGATGACGTGCACGTCGCACTGGAAAGCCAGGGCAGCTGCTCGATTCTGGAACTCAATATCACCCTGCCAGATCGCTGAGTCGATCCGGCTGGAGCCACGGCAGCTCCTACATTGGGCACTGGGGGTTCTGAGCCGCCGTTGGCGTTTGTTACGAGGCTGTTTTAATGCCGTTGTCCAACGTCCACATCATCCATCAGGACGCCGCCGTACTGGTGGTGAACAAACCGACCTTGCTGCTCTCCGTCCCCGGCCGGGCCGATGACAACAAGGACTGCCTGATAACCCGTCTGCAAGAAAACGGTTACCCGGAAGCGCGAATCGTCCATCGCCTGGATTGGGAAACCTCCGGCATCATCCTGCTGGCCCGCGATCCCGATACGCACCGTGAACTGTCCCGGCAATTTCACGACCGCGAAACCGAAAAGGCCTATACCGCCCTGTGCTGGGGTCAACCGGAGCTCGACAGCGGCAGCATCGACTTGCCGTTGCGCTACGACCCGCCGACCAAGCCTCGCCATGTGGTTGACCATGAATTGGGCAAGAACGCCCTGACTTTCTGGCGTGTGCTGGAGCGTTGCGGCGACTGGTGCCGCGTTGAGCTAACCCCGATCACTGGCCGTTCGCACCAGTTGCGCGTGCACATGCTGTCCATCGGTCACCCGCTGCTGGGTGACGGGTTGTACGCCCATGAACAAGCGTTGGCGGCATGGCCGCGCCTGTGCCTGCACGCCAGCATGCTCAGCTTCACTCATCCCCAGACCGGCGAGCGCCTGCGATTCGAGTGCCCGGCCCCCTTCTAAGGTGCAAGCAAAAACCTGTGGGAGCGAGGCTTGCCCGCGAAGAGGCCGGCACATCCACCGCAGTTTTTTGATCAGCTCAACACAAAATCCACCGGCTCCAGCAACGGCGGCAACTCCGTCACACCCAGTGCAGCCAGGACATCACGTTCAATGCTGCGCACGATGGCGTCGGTGGGAAGGGCGTGTTCGTCGCGCCCGAAGGGGTCTTCCAGTTCATCGGCAATCGCATCCAGGCCGAAAAAGGTGTAGCTGACAATCGCAGTGAAAATCGGCGTCAGCCAGCCCAGGGGTTCGGCCATGGCGAATGGCAACAGGATGCAGAACAGGTAGATGGTGCGGTGCAGCAACAAGGTGTAGGGAAACGGCAGCGGGGTGTTTTTGATGCGTTCGCAGATCGCCTGGGAGCGGGTCAGAGCGGTGAGGTGATTGGCCATCAGCGTGTAGCGCCATTCGCTGATGGTGCCGGACTCATTGAGTGCCGAGCACTGCTGGCCTACCTGCAGCAAAATCTGCCCGCTGATGTCCAGTGTGTTAGCTGAGGGCATCGGTTTCAGCCAATCGCTACTGGCCGCCAGTTCATTTTCCTTGCGCAGCCGCGCGTTTAGCGCATGGGCAAAACCGCACAGGTTACTGAGGATTGTCTGCCGTTCAGCCGCGTCCTTGATGATCACGGTTTCGCGAATCATCGAGCGGATCTCGACGATCACATCGCCCCACGCTTTTCGCGCTTCATACCAGCGGTCATAACAGGCGTTGTTGCGAAAACTCATGAAGATCGATAACGACAAACCCAACAGCGTGAACGGTGTTGCACTGAACTTGGAAAAGTAACTCGGGTGCGAGGTTTCAATCAGGACGATGACCGAGGCGAGCACCGTTACCATCAGGGCGCGCAGGGCGATGCGCTTGGCGATCGAACCCTTGAGCGACGTGAGGATGCCGATCAGATTGGGCTTGGGTCGAACGATCATGGGTTTCAGCCGCCGGTCATGTTCATGAAACGAATCACCTGGACGTCGTCGTTCACTTCAAAATTGTGTCGATAAGGCTTGAGCTGCATGGCCTCGATGATGGCTGTTTCCAGACGTTCAGGCTGACCTGGATGACTGCGCAACACGGCCTTCAGATCCACTGAGTGCTCATTGCCCAAGCACAGCAACAGCCTACCTTCTACAGTCAAACGCACCCGATTGCAGGTGCCGCAAAAGTTGTGGCTGTGGGGCGAAATGAACCCCAGGCGAATTTGCGGAGCTTCGGCCAGGCGCCAGTAACGCGACGGGCCTTGGGTCGACTCGGCGCTATCGATCAAAGTGTAGCGTTCGGCGATTCGATCGCGGACCTGGGCGCTGGAGAAAAACGATTCGGCGCGGCTGTGTTCATCGATGGTGCCCAAGGGCATTTCTTCAATGAAGGAAATATCCAGGTTGCGGTCGATGGCGAAGCTCACCAGATCATTGATCTCATGATCGTTGCGGCCCTTCATCACCACGCAATTGAGCTTGGTGTTGCGAAATCCCGCCTGGTTAGCGGCATCGATACCCTTGATCACCTGCGCCAGATCCCCGGTGCGGGTCAGTTCGCGAAAGCGTTGCGGGTCCAGGCAATCAAGGCTGATGTTGAGGCGCTTGACCCCGGCCTCGAACAGCGGCTGCGCAAGCTTGGCCAACTGCGAGCCGTTGGTGGTCATGCACAGTTCACGCAGGCCGGGCAGGGCCGCGATTTTTTCGCACAGTTGCACCACCCCCGGACGAATCAACGGCTCGCCACCGGTCAGGCGAATCTTGCGGGTGCCCAGCGCGATAAAGCTTTCGGCCAGCTGATAAATCTCTTCCAGCGTCAGCACCCGCTGGCGCGGCAGAAACTGCATGTCCTCGGCCATGCAATACACGCATCGAAAATCGCAGCGGTCAGTGAGCGACATCCGCAGATAGTCCACGCGCCGGGAGAACCCATCGATCAAGACCCGTTCTGACATGACATCCTCGCCTGTTTGATGAGTGCAGGCTAAGGGCAGCGTTGATAAGCGTCCAATCACTATTAGTGACTGGGTGATCGATGGGGTCTATGAAGCGTTTATTTCCGCCTGCGCGCCTTACTGCGCCCCAAACATCACCGTCCAATAAATCCCCGCATCGCTCTTCGGATCAGTCGCATACGCCGCGCCTATTTCGGTGTACTGCGGGTTCATCAGGTTGGCGCAGTGGCCCGAACTTTTCAGCCAGCCGTCGACAACATTGCGCACGCTGTCTTGTCCGGCGGCGATGTTTTCGCCGATCTGTTGGTAGTTGTAGCCGGCCAGTTCTGCGCGGTCTCCGGGGGTGCGGCCATCGCGGTCCTGGTGATCGAAGAAGTTGTTGTTGGCCATGTCGCGGGCGTGGGTTTCGGCGGCTGCGCCCAGGATGGCGTTCCAGGCCAGCGGCGTGGTTGCGTTGAACGACTGGCTGCCGCATTGGCGGGGTTTGCTTCGGGCTGCGTTGAGTTCGGCGAGCAACTTCTGGCCTTCGGCCTGCCAGTCGCCCAAGCGTGCGCTCAACAGTGGCCTTGCCACGACGATGCGCCATTGGTTGTCCTGGCGGCTGACGCCGACATCGACGAATTGCGGGTCGAGCACGATCTGGCAAAAACTCTCCTGTATCGCTTTCATCGCCGCTGCCGCATCCCGCGGCCCGGACAGGGTGATGGCCTGCACGTTCTTCATCGGGTAACCCGCCGTGGCCATGGCCTGCTGCAGATTGCTGACGTTGGCGCCCGACAGCGCCAATCGTGGATCGGCCGACAGCGGCGGCAGTTCGGAGGAGACATTGCCGGCGCAACGCTGCAACTGGCTGCGATAGACGTTGATCGATTCGATCAATTGCGACTCTTCAGTCGCCATGGCGTTGGCGGTGAGCAACAGGCCCAATGACAACCCGGCAAGGCGCTTGGCCGATGATAGAAAACCCATGGAAATCCCCCTTGAACTGACTGCATCCATCATGCGCGAAGTTGCCCCCTGAAAAGCAATGCATTTTTCCAGATTGTGCGAAGGGGTGTGCAATCATTTTACTACTACACTGAACCCACACTGCCCACCGAGTTATCCGACCATGCGTCGCAACTGGATAGCAACCTGCCTTGCCCTGACTCTGCTCGCCGGCCCGGCGTTGGCCACCGATCAAGAACAAAAACAAAAAGTCGCCGAAGACAAGGCAGAGGTCCTGGAACAGAAGGCAGCGCAAAGCAGCAGCCCCGCGCCCGTGCCGAAGTCTGAGGCCATTACCCAGCCCGAAGTGCAGGCGGTGGATCCGGCAGGCAAGGCACCGCTGGACGATGCGATCACCTGCATGGCCCGATCGATCTACTGGGAGGCCAAAGGCAAGGACGCGGCCGACATGGAGGCGGTGGCCAACGTGGTGATGAACCGTCTTGGCCATGAGGGCTTTCCCGATACGGTGTGCGGTGTGGTCAAGCAGGGTTCGGAAACCAAGAGTTGCCAGTTCTCCTGGTGGTGTGACGGTCGCTCCGACTCGGTCCAGGAAGAGACCCCTTACGCGATGGCCAAGGAGATCGCGCGCAAGGCGCTGAACAAACAGCTACCGGATCGCACCGAAGGCGCACTGTATTTTCACGATCGTACGGTGAAACCGGATTGGGCCAAGAAGTACACCAACACGGCGAACATCGGCCTGTTCAAGTTCTATAAACCCCAGGGCGGGGATGCGAAGTAGTCGCTGTTAACTTGGCAGGCACCAGTTATACATCTCTAAATGCAATTGCGAGCTCAGATCCTGGCTCGGGTCGATGTGGATTTTTTCCAGTGCGTCCTCAGCCTGGGCCAGCGAGGCAGATATCAAAGAAAACCAGATCAGCAGTGAATAGTTCATTTGATGCTCCATGCCAACCGTTATCAAAACTTCGCAAAATTCAACGCATCGACAATTGCCGAACCGCCGATACCGGTGAGTGACAACAGCAATGCCCGCACCAGCGGCTCTTCGGAGTAGCGCGAGAAGGAACCGGTGTTAAGCGTCGCAATGCGTTCGCGGATCATCTTGAATTTGTCGTATCCCTCGGCTGTGGCGGGTTTGGCCAACAGGTAGGCATCGATTCGCTGCAAGGCCGATCCCCGGGCTTTCTCTGCTGCGCGGCGCAGTGACAGCGCCGAGGTGAGTAACAGCAGGGCGGTCAGCGCGAACGAGATGACCATGCCGGGCGGCGTTGGCCAGTTATCGAATACGCTGCTGCGCGAAGCAATCAGGATCAGCATGACGACGGTGGGTGCATATACGAGACGATTGACGGCCGAAGTACGCTTGGCAATCAGCAGCATGTCTACCCAGTCATCGATGCAAGGATGTTTGCCAATGCCGAAAATTTTCTCGTGCTCGGCTTGCAGCCTTACCGGCCAGATCGCGTAGCGGCTGCTCAGGTGCCGGATGAACCGCGTCAGCAACAGGTTGGCGTCCACCACCCAGAACACCAGTACCTGGAATGCAAGGGTCGGAAGCAGCCAACTGATCAGCCAGATCGGCGATTCGCCGCGAACGGGTATGCCTGAAATTGGCCAGATGACATAAAGCACGCTGGTGGCGACCAGGAAGATCCAGGTGGCGAGCACGGCACGCAGCATTCTTGCGCCAAATGAGCCGCATACACAGTGCTCGCCCCAGAAGCGCGCAACGGACATGACCGGGCGTCCGTCGGTGCTGGTTTCCATCAGCAAGGATTTTGACTTCGACCACTCGCCACTGGTGGTGGTCAGTGGAAAAAGAATGAGAAACAGACACTGCCCCAGCTCTTTGCACCACTGGCGCCACGATTTGTCTTTCTTGCCCCGGGCAAAGCTGGGGATTTGTGCCAACAGACTCATCCGATATTTCTGTATGTGGGGACGCAGGTGGTACGCCGTTTCGATCTCGATTCGGTTGAGGCGCAGGTTGCGCTGACCCCAAGCCAACGCCGTGATACAGATGAGGACCGCCAGCAGGCGCAACGCGGCGGTTGGCCAGGCGCTGATGCCTTCGAACAGGAACATCGGTTCACCGAGCCCGTTGTCGGTCAAGGTGCTACGCATTTGATAGGCCAGCATCAGGGCGAGGACGAACACCACCAGCGGCACCAACAGGTACCACGCCGTGGAGTCGAACATCCCGGGTCCGGCCACGACGGGGGCATGATTGGCCAGTGGCTGTAGGGAACGGCGCGTCAGTTTGGAGGTGATGATGCCCAGCACGATCAAAGCGAAACTGCCCCAGAGGAATTCGGCATGCCAATAGCGCATACCGATCAACGCGCAGGCCGCCGCGGCCATATACAACGCCATGGGTACGCCCCTGACCCACGCCAATGGCGGGTCGTTGACCGATTGCGAACCTTCGACCCACCACCAGACCAGGAAAGCAGCCAGCAGTAAAAGCACGAAGGTCAGCGGCCCGGCCCAGAAGAACGACTGGGATTGCTTGAAAGATTCACGAATGGCGTCGGTTGGCTCGGGGTAGGGCGGTGGCGACGGGTCCTGCAGGCATCGCAGCGCCATCAGGTCGTGAGGGCGGATGCCTCGATTCGATTCCGATTGCGTAGGTGCCGCGCAACTCTGTGGGCGAGATTGCGTCAGTTTGCTCGCCAGCGGAATGAATCCGCTGATCCCGACTTCATAGATCCCCGGCGACAGCAGCTCGGATTTGGAATAGTCGAACTTTGCTCGCTTGGCATCGAAAGATTGAGGCGCCAACGCGGCCAAAACCGAGATAAACACTGCACTTTGCAGGCTGTCGCGAAACGGCGGGATGTCCTGTTGCAGGGCGCGTGTCAGGGCCAGCCCGTAGGGCGCGGCGAGGATCAGGTTGCGCGTCGTTTCTGCCTGGCCCCGTTGCAACATTCGCGCGTCAAGATCAGTGGAAAAATACAACTTGTACGGCATGCGGGCCTTGAGGGCCTGCAACACCAGCAGCTTGTCGTAGCTATCGACGCCCAATACCCCGATGGCGCCAATCCCGCTGACACCGTCCCGTCGATAGGCTTCGTCCTCGTTTGCAATGTGGTCGGCCAGGCGCCGCAGATAATCGAGTTGCGAGTTGCCGTCGGATTTCTCCAAAGGGCTGAGGTCCAGTTGTGCAGGGGCCTTGCTGTTCTTGCCGGTATCGGAACTGGAGGGCTTATCGCTGCTGGCGGACTCGTCCGGAAGGCGGCCGTCCAGGCCCCGCAGGTAGCTGAAGCGCAGAACCCACTGGTCGACCACGGCTGCTGTGTTTTTTTCGTCATTTCCCAGGCGAGCGTCCTGGGCCACCTGCGCCTTGAAGCTTTCGATCAGGGCACGGCTGTAGAAGCTGTCCCATTCGGAGATCAACGCAATGCGGTCTGCCTTCGCCCAGCGACGGCCGTTGCAGGGCGTCTCGGCCCCGCGCAGGTTGCCTTCGTCGCAGCGAATGCTCGCGGCGGGATCTACCTTGCGCAGCTTCAATTCGTCGAGCAACAGGTGAGTCATGGTGCCGTCGTCGCTGACGGTGCGCAGCAGTTTCATGGGTTGTTTGTAGATGGGTTCCTCTTGATCCTGATTCGGGTTCCTTTCCGGGACCTTTAAGTTCTTCGTCAGTGTTTCATTATCGGCGGTAGCCAGTGGAGAGTAGATTTCGACGTTAGCGGTAGCCTTTCCAAGCGCGGCTTCCTGATACATGTCGCGCAGCACGGTTGAAGTCGCCGGTCCAATGACTTTCAGGGTCGTCTTGTCAGGTTGGTCCAGGCATGTATGTGATGTGCAGGCGGTTCCAATCCGATGTTTGAGAACTTCGCGAAATTGCTCCAGTTGCTGGAGTGGCCTGTCGCCGAGCGAGTCCTGCTTGAGCCAGAACAGGATTGTTCTATCTGGCGGTGGTTGTAAGTCTTTCAGTGCTGGCGGTGGATTGAGTGGGTTGGACACAAATATTTCATAAGGTATGTCCACGAACTGCCTGGTCTGCGAGCTTTCAACCGACAGGTCGGCAGGGAGTTGCAGGCAGTGTATGAACTGCTCCTGGTCCGGAACCCGCTGGGAGTTTTTGAAACCGGCCAGCAGGGCATAACGAATGCGCCGACGCCGTTCGACTTCATCGGCGTAGGGACCGCCTTCAACCAGTGCCACCATGATATCGGGCGCTTTCTCTTCACCCTCTACCGCGACGAGATCTTTGCTGCACACTTCATCGGAGTTTTTGTTATTAGACTCTTTGAGCCGCTTGCGATACCTCTCCAGCGCATCAAACGGGTCTTGCCATAACCGTGCCTCGATTGGCAGTTGAGCCTGGAACTGTGCACCAATGGGTCGTGGCTCAAGGAATGGCTCGCGGGTCAATGCGAATGTTGATATCACCAGGCTCAGAATGAGGGCGCCCCCCGGCACCCAGAAAGCCAGGTTGGCGCCTGAATCCTTGTTGTTGTCCATGGCCTCACCCTCGGGTGGCCGGTTGTTACAAGTTATGTATAGACCCGTTTAACCAAATGTTTTGAACTTGGCTTGCCTATTGTTCCAGCGCTGCTTACACGAGACGCCCCCTTATGCACGACATAGGACTCATTGTTCATCAAGGTTTCCAGGTATTGGGCCTGGCCATGTGCGCCACGTTCGAATTGGCCAACAATGCCGCTGACGAGCCGGTGTACAACATTGAACTGCTGTCCGAGTCCGGTGGGCTGGTGCACACATCCGCGGGGTTTGCGGTGCAGACGACGGCGTTCGACCAGCGTCCGTTCGATACGCTATTGGTGATGGGCGATAACCTGATCCGGCCGGTTTCTTCGGGCATGGTGGAGTTTTTGCGCCGGGCCAGTCACGGCACCCGGCGTTTGGGTTCGATTTGCACGGGCGCCATCGCCCTGGCCGAGGCCGGTTTGCTGGATGGGCGCAAGGCAACCACGCACTGGTGTCATGCACAGTCGCTGCAGCGCACTTACCCAAAAGTGAAGGTCGAAGAGGACCGGATTTTCATCAACGACGGACACATCTGGACAGCGGCGGGCATGAGTGCCTGCGTCGATCTCGCATTGGCCCTGGTGGAAATGGATCTGGGGGCCGAGGTCGCACGGCGCGTAGCCCGGCAATTGGTGGTGTATCACCGCCGGGCCGGCGGACAGTCGCAGTTTTCGGTGATGCTGGAGCTTGAGCCCAAGACCGACCGCATCCAGGCGGCGCTGACCTACGCCAAGCAAAATCTCAAGTCCGTGCTATCGGTAGAGGAGTTGGCCAATGCCGCCAATCTCAGTCCACGGCAGTTCAGTCGAGTGTTTCACGCCGAAACCGGTCAATCGCCGGCTAAAGCCATCGAGAGCCTGCGGGTGGAGTCCGCCAGGTTGATGATGGAAACCGGTCGGCACTCTATCGATGTGGTGGCGACTGACACTGGCTTTGGCGACCGTGAGCGTATGCGTCGAGCGTTCATCCGCGCGTTCGGGCAGCCGCCCCAGGTGATTCAGCGGGCCAATCGCAGTTGATTTGATGCGTGTCCTAAAAGGTGGTGTATACGACATTTGAGTCTGAATATTATTATCGTAATCTTTATCTCGTTGAAGCCTAATCCCTCATCGAGATCACCGCCATGACCCTCGTAAAAGCCGCCGCCGTACAAATCAGCCCCGTTCTTTACAGCCGTGAAGGTACCGTCAATAAAGTCGTCGAGAAGATCCTCGAACTCGGTGAGCAGGGTGTGCAGTTCGCCGTATTCCCCGAAACCATCGTGCCTTACTACCCGTATTTCTCCTTCGTTCAGGCACCGTTTCAAATGGGTGCAGAGCATCTCAAGTTGCTGGATCAGGCCGTGACCGTGCCTTCGGACGCCACCGATGCCATTGGTGCAGCGGCCAAGCAAGCCGGGATGGTTGTGTCCATCGGCGTTAACGAGCGCGACGGCGGCTCGCTGTACAACGCACAGTTGCTGTTCGATGCCGATGGCACTCTGATCCAGCATCGGCGCAAAATTTCGCCGACCTATCACGAGCGCATGGTCTGGGGCATGGGTGATGGCTCCGGTCTGCGTGCCACCGACAGTGCGGTCGGGCGCATTGGCCAACTGGCATGCTGGGAACATTACAACCCGCTGGCCCGTTACGCCCTGATGGCCGATGGCGAACAGATCCACGCAGCGATGTATCCCGGCTCGTTCGCCGGCCCGCTGTTCGCCTCGCAAATGGAAGTCAGCATTCGCCAGCATGCGCTGGAAGCCGCGTGTTTTGTGGTCAACGCCACGGGATGGCTCAATCCGGAACAACAGGCGCAAGTGATGGCTGACACCGGTTGCCCGATCGGTCCGATTTCCGGTGGTTGCTACACCGCAATCATCAGCCCGGATGGTGTGGTCCTGGGCGCATTGACCGAAGGCGAAGGCGAGGTGATCGCCGACCTCGACCTGGGGTTGATCGACAAGCGCAAACGCATGATGGATTCGAGCGGTCACTACAGCCGGCCGGAACTGTTGAGTCTGCTGATCGACCGCACACCGCACGCCCATGTACATGAGCGCAATGCTCATCCGAAACTGATCGAGAAAGAAGCGCTGGAACCCGTGACTGAATAAGCGGCGGGTAAAAAAGAAGGGGACTTCATGGAAGTCCCCTTTTTTCGTGTCCGATCTGCAACCTTGGGTTCAGCGCTGATGACGGCGCCAGAAGTATCGGGCAAGTACTGCATCAAGGCTGAATTTGCCAGGCCCCGACAACAGCAAAGGTACGAGGGCGGCAAGGTAAATCAGCGGCAGTTTGAAGTTGCCGTACCCTTTGTTGGTGATGGAATAGCCTTGGGCGAGATCGCTCAAGGTCGACCAGTCGGCGGGCCAGTGAACGGCGGCAGTCGCGACAACGGTGACCACCATCAGGCTGATCGCCGAAAAACGCGTGGCCAGACCGACCAGCAAGGCGAGGGCGCAGATCAGTTCCACCCACATCGACAGTTCCCAGTTGAGCGTGGCCGGCAAGTGGTTGAACGGAAACAGGAAGCGGTCCTGGATATCGGCGAACCAGTTTTCGCCATTGAGTTTTTCCAGGCCTGACTCGAAAAACTCCCAAGCGAGGAAGATCCGCAGGGTCAAGGGTGCGATCCAGTTGCCGGCGCGGTCAAGATTGAGGTGCAAGCCTTTGACGGCCGATGAAATCGAAGTGCTCATGGACATTGGACTCCTGCAAGTCAGGGATGGCGGGCGATGAGGTGCCCGTTTAGCGACAGAAGAAATTTCATCAGGCGGGTGTATCTGCGGTGTGTCGTCAGTGGTGGGGATTGAAGGATTGTTGTGTCAGGGACGGGGCTGTACACACTTTGATACGTAGCAATATCAACCGTACCACTGGACACTGTGGGAGCGGGCTTGCCCGCGAAGAGGCCGGTACAGTCTCAGACGGTCTTGACCGAAGCCGGATTGATCATCCGCGCCAACCCAAGGTTCTTCAGCGCCAATTGCAGCGAGCTGTGGATCACTTGCGGGTTATCGATGGTCATCAGCCCGGCCAGCATTTCCTTGGCCTTGCTCAGGTTGATCTGACGCAGCATCCACTTCACCTTCGGCAAGTTGGTGGCGTTCATCGACAGGCTGTCGAAACCCATCGCCATCAACAGCACCGCCGCCGCAGGATCACCCGCCATTTCGCCGCAGATACTCACCGGTTTGCCTTCGGCATGGGCATCGCGCACAACGGTTTGCAGGGCTTGCAGCACGGCCGGGTGCAGGTAGTCATAAAGATCGGCCACCCGCGGGTTGTTGCGGTCCACGGCCAGCAGGTACTGGGTCAGGTCGTTGGAGCCGACCGAGAGGAAGTCCACCTGCCGCGCCAGCTCTTTGGTCTGGTACACCGCCGCCGGAATCTCAATCATCACGCCCACAGGCGGCATCGGTACGTCACAGCCTTCGTCGCGCACCTCGCCCCAGGCCCGGTGAATCAAGTGCAGGGCTTCTTCCAGCTCATGGGTGCCGGAGATCATCGGCAACAGAATGCGCAGGTTGTTCAGGCCTTCGCTGGCCTTGAGCATGGCGCGGGTCTGTACCAGGAAGATTTCCGGGTGGTCGAGGGTGACGCGGATGCCGCGCCAGCCGAGGAACGGGTTGTCTTCCTTGATCGGGAAGTACGACAGCGCCTTGTCACCGCCGATGTCCAGCGTACGCATGGTCACCGGTTGCGGATGGAACGCGGCCAGTTGCTCGCGGTAGATCGCCAGTTGTTCCTTTTCGCTCGGGAAACGCTGGTTGATCATGAATGGCACTTCGGTGCGGTACAGACCAACGCCTTCGGCGCCACGCTTCTGCGCCCGCGCCACATCCGCGAGCAGGCCGGTGTTGACCCACAGCGGCATGCGGTGGCCATCGACCGTGACACACGGCAGATCACGCAGCGCATCAAGGCCCAGGGCCAGTTGTTTCTCTTCTTCCACCACTTCGGCGAACTGCTTGCGCAGCACGTCGCTGGGGTTGGTGTAGACCTCGCCACGGTGACCGTCGACGATCATGCCGATGCCGTCGACCTTGGAATACGGCAGGTCGACCAGGCCCATCACCGTCGGAATGCCCATGGCCCGGGCAAGAATCGCGACGTGGGAGTTACCCGAGCCCAGTACCGACACCAGACCCACCAGCTTGTCTTCCGGAACCTCGCCGAGCATCGCCGGCGTCAGCTCTTCACTGACCAAAATGGTGTTGTCGGGATAGACCAGGGTTTGCTGACGCTCTTCCTGCAGATAGGCCAGCAGACGCCGGCCCAGGTCCTTGACGTCCGAAGCGCGCTCACGCAGATACGCATCGTCCATCAATTCAAAACGGTTGACGTGATCGGTGACCACCTGGCGCAACGCACCCTGGGCCCACTGGCCGGTCTTGATCACGGTGGTGACTTCACTGCCCAGCGCGGCATCGTCGAGCATCATCAGGTAGACGTCGAACAGCGCCCGCTCTTCCGGGCGCAGCTGCGTGGCGAGCTTGGCCGACAACGTGCGCATGTCGGCGCGCACGCCTTCGATGGCAGTCTTGAACAGCCCGAGCTCGGCGTCGATGTCGGTGATGGTCTTGTCGGGCACCACGTCCAGGTCGGCTGGTGGCAGCATGACCACGGCGGTACCGACTGCCGCACCCGGCGAACCCGGTACGCCGATGAACTTGGCTTCCTGGATGCCCTTGCCCTGGCGACCCAGGCCACGAATGGAACCGGTGGCCTCGGCGTGGGCGATAACGCCGGCGAGTTGCGCGCTCATGGTCACGAGGAAGGCTTCTTCACCTTCGTCGAACTGGCGGCGTTCCTTTTGCTGGATGACCAACACGCCGACGACGCGGCGGTGGTGAATGATCGGCGCCCCGAGGAACGAGGCAAAACGCTCCTCACCGGTTTCGGCGAAGTAGCGATAGCGCGGGTGATCCGCGGCGTTTTCGAGGTTCAGGGGTTCTTCACGCGTGCCGACCAGGCCGACCAGACCTTCATTGGGCGCCATGCTGACCTTGCCAATCGAGCGCTTGTTCAAGCCCTCGGTGGCCATCAGCACGAAACGGTTGGTCTCGGGGTCGAGCAGGTAGACCGAGCAGACCTGGCTGCCCATGGCCTCTTTGACGCGCAACACAATAATCCCCAACGCCGCCTTGAGATCCTTGGCGGAGTTAACTTCCTGGACGATCTTGCGCAGCGTATTGAGCA
>NZ_JBOIBY010000023.1:0-6886 GCF_050739655.1 Pseudomonas sp.
CTACAAGGGAGTACGTGAATCAGGATTTCTTGATGGCAGCCTTGGCTTTCACGCCGCGCTGACGCTGCGCTTCGAACAGACAGACGCCAGTTGCCACGGAAACGTTGAGGCTGCTGACACTGCCCGCCATCGGCAGATTGACCAAGTAGTCGCAATGCTCGCGCGTCAGGCGACGCATGCCCTTGCCTTCGGCGCCCATGATCAGGATGGTCGGGCCAGTGAGATCCTGGTCATAAATACTGACTTCAGCCTCCCCCGCCGTACCGACAACCCACAAGCCGCGCTGCTGGAGCTTTTCCAGGGTGCGCGCCAGGTTGGTCACCGCGACCAACGGAATCACTTCCGCCGCACCACAAGCGACTTTCCGTACAACCGGCGTCAGGGTCGCGGACTTGTCCTTTGGTACGACCACCGCCAGCGCACCGGCCGCATCGGCAGAACGCAGGCAGGCGCCAAGGTTGTGCGGGTCGGTCACACCGTCGAGCACCAGCAGCAGCGGTGCGCCTTCAGTGCGATCGAGCAGCTCGTCGAGCATGGCTTCGCCCCAGACCTGGCTAGGACTCACCTCCGCGACCACGCCCTGGTGCACGCCTTCAACCCAAGCGTCCATTTCACGACGCTCGGCCTGACCGACCTGGACGCGGTTTTCGTTGGCCAACTCGATCAGCGTCTGCACCCGCGGATCACCGCGACCTTCAGCCAGCCAGATCTGCTTGACGCGCTTGGGGTGGTGACGCAGCAACGCTTCAACAGCATGTACGCCGTAGATTTTTTCCAACTGACTCATGGCTTGGCCTTAGGTTTACGCGCCCCGCCACTTTTGGCTGGGGCCGAGCCCGCTTTTGGCGGGCCTTTACGATGTTTGCTCGGCTTGGCTGCTGGCTTGCCGCCGGCAGCCTTGTCAGGCGCCGATCGGCTGGTCTTCGAGCCGGTCGCCGCTTTACCGCCGCTTTTCGCACCGGACAGCAGCGCCTGTTTCATTTCACGACTTTTACGCACTTCAGCATTTTTCGCCGCCGCATCGCTTGAACGATAGGATTCGGCAGTCTTTTCCTTGGCAGGCCGACGACCGGTTTTCGCCGGTGCTGGCTCTGCAGCTGCTTTCGAAGCAGGCGCAACTGCTTCAGAGCCACGCTTCTTGCGACCGATTGGCGCGTTGATGGTTGTTTCGGCCATCTCGAAGTCGATCTTGCGCTCGTCGAGGTCGACGCGCATGACCCGCACGTCGACCGTATCGCCCAACCGGAAGCTGCGACCGGTACGTTCACCGGCAAGGCGGTGGTGTACAGGATCGAAGTGATAGTAATCGCCAGGCAACGCAGTGACGTGCACCAGGCCTTCGACGTAGATATCGGTCAGCTCGACGAACAGACCAAAACCGGTCACTGCGGTAATCACACCAGGGAACGACTCGCCCACGCGGTCCTTCATGAACTCGCACTTGAGCCAGTTCACGACGTCGCGGGTCGCTTCATCGGCACGACGCTCGCTCATCGAGCACTGCTCGCCGAGCTGCTCCAGTGCCGCTTCGTCGTACGGATAGATGCGCGCCTTCGGAATGGTCATCGCACCGGCACGGCGAACGTGCGGGGTGTTCTGCTTGGAATGGATGACGCTACGAATCGCCCGGTGCGTCAGCAAGTCCGGATAACGACGGATCGGCGAGGTGAAGTGGGTGTAAGCATCGTAATTCAGGCCAAAGTGGCCCTGGTTATCGGAGGTGTACACCGCTTGGCTCAACGAACGCAGCATGACCGTCTGGATCAGATGGAAGTCCGGACGATCCTTGATCCCGGCCAGCAATGCCTGGTAGTCCTTCGGCGACGGGCCGTCCTTGCCTTTGTGCAGGGACAGGCCGAGCTCACCGAGGAAGGCGCGCAGTTTTTCCAGACGCTCCGGTGGCGGACCATCGTGAACTCGATACAACGCAGGAATTTCGTGTTTTTTCAGGAATTCGGCAGTGGCCACGTTGGCCGCCAGCATGCATTCCTCGATCAGCTTGTGCGCATCGTTGCGTATGGTCGGGCGGATTTCGGCGATTTTACGCTCGGAACCGAAGATGATCCGGGTTTCCTGAGTTTCGAAATCGATCGCGCCGCGTACATGACGGGCAGCCAGCAACACTTTGTACAGGGCATACAGCTGCTTGAGATGCGGGACGACGTCGGTGTACTCGCCACGCAGCTTGCGCGCCTCGGTAGCCTTCGGCGTTTCCAGCATCGCACTGACTTTGTTGTAGGTCAGTCGTGCATGGGAGTGAATCACCGCTTCATAGAAGCAGTAGTCGGTCATTTCGCCGGATTTGGAGATGGTCATCTCGCAAACCATGGCCAGACGATCGACCAGCGGGTTCAGCGAGCACAGGCCGTTGGACAACTGCTCAGGCAGCATAGGGATCACGCGCTCGGGGAAGTACACCGAGTTGCCGCGCACCTGGGCTTCGGCATCCAGCGCGGAACCGAGCTTCACGTAGCTGGAAACGTCGGCAATCGCCACGTACAACTTCCAGCCACCAGAGAACAGGCGCAGCTTGCCAGGACGGGCCTCGCAATAAACCGCGTCATCGAAGTCGCGGGCATCTTCGCCGTCAATGGTAACGAACGGCAGATGACGCAGGTCGATACGCTTTTCTTTGTCTTTCTCTTCGACTTCCGGCTTGAGCTTGCTGGCTTCCTTGAGCACGGCGTCAGGCCAGACGTGAGGAATGTCATAGGTACGCAGGGCGACATCGATCTCCATGCCCGGCGCCATGTAGTTGCCCACGACTTCGACCACGTCGCCTTGCGGCTGGAAGCGCGGCGTCGGCCAGTGAGTGATCTTCACTTCAACGAACTGACCGATGTCGGCGTTGGCGTTCCGGCCCGGCGTGACCAGCACTTCTTGCTGGATCTTCGGGTTGTCGGCGACCACGAAACCGATGCCGCCCTCTTCGAAATAGCGGCCGACGATGGTTTCGTGAGCACGGGATACCACTTCGACGATCATGCCTTCGCGGCGACCACGACGGTCCAGGCCGGAAACACGGGCCAGGGCACGGTCACCGTCGAACACGAGGCGCATCTGTGCCGGGCTCATGAACAGATCGTCACTGCCATCGTCTGGAACCAGGAAACCGAAACCGTCACGGTGACCGCTGATGCGGCCCAGGATCAGGTCGAGCTTGTCCACCGGCGCATAAGTACCGCGACGGGTATAAATGAGTTGAGCATCGCGCTCCATGGCACGCAGGCGGCGGCGCAGGGCTTCAATCTGGTCTTCGGTGGTCAGACCAAACTCTTCGACCAACTGCTCGCGGTTAGCAGGCGAACCCCGATCAGCAAGGTGCTGAAGGATCAGTTCGCGGCTAGGAATAGGGTTTTCATATTTTTCCGCTTCACGAGCGGCCTCGGGATCGAGGGACTGCCAATCGGCCATTAGAGAGTTTTCACCTTGTCTATATGCGGGTTAGTTTGGCATAGGCGTAATGAAACGGGAAATTTCAAGCTAAGACGACCCATCTAAAGCCCTGTATCGACACATCAAAGCTGAATTGCAGACCGCTGGTGAATTTTTTCAGGTTTTTTTGTGGCCGGGGGTTTACAGTTAAAAAGACGCTCCGTATAGTGCGCGCCATCGACGACGGAGACGTTGCCGATAATGCCCAGATGGTGAAATTGGTAGACACGCCAGCTTCAGGTGCTGGTGACCTTACGGTCGTGGAAGTTCGAGTCTTCTTCTGGGCACCAATTTAGAGCTTGAGATTAGATCAATTTCAAGGCTCACACAAAAACCCGCGAAAGCGGGTTTTTTGCATTCTGGGTATCTGATTTATTAAATTTAAATCAGGGGTTTACAGATCATATTGCTCTCCGTATAGTGCGCCACATCAACAGCGGCAACGCTGAAGATGATTGCCCAGATGGTGAAATTGGTAGACACGCCAGCTTCAGGTGCTGGTGACCTTACGGTCGTGGAAGTTCGAGTCTTCTTCTGGGCACCAATTCAAATTCAAGGTTACGACCTTGAATTTCTCAAAAACCCGCGAAAGCGGGTTTTTGCGTTTCTGCCCTCCCAAAAAACACCCACCCCCCGTAGGAGCGAGCTTGCTCGCGATGGGCGTGAACGATAACGCTGGCTGCCTGGCACTCCTCGGTGCTCCTGCCTCTTTCGCGAGCAAGCTCGCTCCTACAGAAAAGCAAGAGTCAGCACAAGGCGCATTTGAGAACACATATCGTTTATCATTGTTGCAAGTTTTTGCAATGCGACAGTGAGGAACCCTGCGAATGATGTTTCGAAATACCCTGCGCCGCGGCCTGACCATCACCCTTTTCAGCCTGGCACTCGCCACTCCCCTCACCCAAGCCGCTGACAAGGTTCCCCTGACCCTCTACAACGGCCAACACAAGGAAGTCGGTGACGCCGTCGCCAAAGCCTTCGAAACCAAGACCGGCATTCACGTCAACGTACGCAAAGGCAGCAGCAACCAGCTCGCCAGCCAGATCGTCGAAGAAGGCGATCGCTCCCCCGCCGACGTGATCTACACCGAAGAATCCCCTCCACTGAACAAACTTGGCGAACAAGGCCTGCTGGCCAAGGCCGACGATGCGACGTTGGCGGTTCTGCCCAAGGAATACGTAGCCGGCAATGGCACGTGGATTGGCGTCACCGCCCGGGTTCGCGTCGTGGCGTTCAACCCCAAGCTGATCGACGAAAAAGATCTGCCGAAATCGGTCATGGAATTCTCCGATCCAAAATGGCAAGGCAAGGTAGGCTTCGTACCCACCAGTGGTGCATTCCAGGAACAAGCCGTCGCAATCATCAAGGTTCACGGCATGGATGCAGCCGAAGAATGGCTCACCGGCCTGCGCGCATTCGGCAAGACCTACAGCAATAACATGGTCGCACTCAAAGCCGTGGAAAACGGCGAAGTGGCAACCGTACTGGTGAACAACTACTACTGGTTCGCCCTGCTGCGCGAAAAGGGCCAACTCGACTCGAAACTGCATTACTTCACCGGCGGCGACGTCGGCGGGCTGATCACCGTTTCCAGCGCTGCGGTCCTGAAATTCAGCAAACACCCAGAAGAAGCCCAGCAATTGCTCGCCTACATGGCCAGCGAAGAAGGCCAGCGCGTCATCACCCAGACCACCGCCGAATATCCGCTGCATAAAGGCATGGAGTCTGATCGCGGCCTCAAGCCATTCAGCGAACTGCAGGCACCGAACGTCACTCCCGCCGATCTTGGCAATGCCGAAGAAGCTTTGGACCTGGAACGTGACGTTGGCCTGAACTGATGAGCGCATCACTTGCGGCCCTCGCCGAAAAGAGCAGCTATGTGCCACGGCGTAAACGGGCGTCGATCTGGCTGCTGCTGCCCGTCTTGCTACTGGTCGTGCTCAGCCTGCTGCCACTCGTCTATGTCGGGCTCAAGGCCTGGCAGGCTGGCTGGGCCGAGGCGCTACATTTGCTCTGGCGACCCTATGTGTTTGGCCTGCTGCGCAATACTCTGGCGCTGATGGTCGGCGTTACGCTGACCTGCGGCGTGATCGGACTGTCGTTGGCGTGGCTGCTGGAGCGCAGTAATTTGCCGGGACGACGCTTGTGGGGCGTGATCCTCTGCTTGCCGTTTGCCGTCCCGGCGTTCGTGAGCAGTTTTACCTGGGTTTCGCTGAGCGCTCATTTCGAAGGGCTGGGTGGAGCAATCCTGGTCATGAGCCTGTCCAAATACCCGCTGATATTTCTGCCGGTCGCCGCTACCCTGCGCAACCTTGACCCTTCACTGGAAGAGTCTGCCCGCACCCTGGGGCAGAATCGCTGGGGTGTTTTCTTCAAGGTCACCCTGCCCCTTCTCTGGCCATCGCTGCTGGCCGGCTCACTGTTGATCGCCTTGCACATGCTGGTTGAGTTCGGCGCTTTGTCGATTATTGGCCTGCAAACCTTCACAACGGCGATCTATCAGCAGTTCGAACTGGAGTTCAGCAACGCCAACGCGGCCATGCTCTCGGCGGTATTGCTGGCGCTGTGTCTGATGCTGTTGTGGCTGGAACTGCGGGTGCGCGGCAAAGGCCGACACGTGCGCACCGGTCAAGGCGCGGCGCGGCAGGCGGAGCAGGTGCGTCTGGGGCCATGGATGATTGCCGGCCAACTTTACTGCCTGCTGCTGGCAATCGTCGGCAGCGGGATCCCACTGGGCATGCTGACTTACTGGCTGGCGGTGGGCTCTTCTGCGGCATTCCCGGTAGCAGCGATAAGTGAGGCACTGCTTTCATCTCTGGCCTTGTCTCTGGGCGGCGCGGCCTTGTGCCTGGTGCTGGCGGTACCCGTCGGCTTGCTGGTGGTGCGCTACAAAGGCCAACTGGCGATCTGGGCGGAGCGCCTGCCTTACCTGCTGCACGCGCTGCCAGGCTTGGTGATCGCTCTGACGCTGGTGTATTTCGCCCTGCACTATGTTCCGGCGCTGTACCAGACGTCGGCTCTGCTGCTGATCGCTTATGCGCTGCTGTTTCTCCCACTTGCTCAGGCACCTATTCGCACGGCACTGAACAAGGCAGCTCCGCAACTGGAAGAGGCGGCACGAACGCTGGGCGCGTCGTCGTTCAGCGCTTTTTGCCGGGTGACAATGCCGATCATCTTCCCGGCACTGGGGGCGGCGTTTGCGTTGGTGTTTCTGGATGCGATGAAGGAACTGACGGCGACACTGCTGTTGAGTCCGACCGGGCTCAATACCTTGGCAACCGAGGTCTGGGCGCATACCGCGAATGTGGAGTTTGCAGCGGCGGCGCCTTATGCGGCGTTGTTGATTTTGGTTTCAGGATTGCCGGTTTACTTGCTTACGACCCGGATGTATCTGAGCCGATAAGATTTCTATCGCGAGCAGGCTCGCTCCCACATTGGAATGCATTTCCCC
>NZ_JBOIBY010000024.1:0-9435 GCF_050739655.1 Pseudomonas sp.
ACATCGATCGTCACATCATCCATGAAGTGACCTCGCCGCAAGCCTTCGAAGGCCTGCGTCTGGCCGGGCGCAAGCCATGGCGCATCGATGCCAACATCGCGACCCCGGACCACAACGTACCGACCACTCCTGAGCGCAAGGGCGGCATCGAAGCCATTGCCGACGAGGTGTCGCGTTTGCAAGTCCAGACCCTCGACGATAACTGTGATGAATACGGCATCGTCGAATTCAAGATGAATGACGTCCGCCAGGGCATCGTCCACGTCATCGGCCCGGAGCAGGGCGCTACCTTGCCGGGCATGACCGTGGTCTGCGGTGACTCCCATACCTCGACCCATGGCGCATTCGGCGCACTGGCTCACGGTATTGGCACTTCCGAAGTCGAGCACGTGCTCGCCACCCAGTGCCTGGTCGCCAAAAAAATGAAGAACATGCTGGTCTCCGTCGAGGGCCAATTGCCGTTCGGCGTGACCGCCAAGGACATCGTCCTGGCTGTGATCGGCAAGATTGGCACCGCCGGCGGAAACGGCCACGCCATCGAGTTCGCCGGCAGCGCGATTCGCGACCTGTCCGTCGAAGGCCGCATGACCATCTGCAACATGTCCATCGAGGCTGGCGCTCGCGTAGGCCTGGTGGCGGCTGACGAAAAGACCGTGGCCTACGTGAAAGGCCGTCCTTTCGCTCCAAAAGGCGCGGAATGGGACTTGGCTGTCGAGGCCTGGAAAGACCTCGTATCCGACGCCGATGCCGTGTTTGACACTGTGGTCGAACTCGACGCGACCCAGATCAAGCCGCAAGTCAGCTGGGGTACCTCGCCTGAGATGGTCCTGGCCGTTGATCAGAGCGTGCCGGATCCTGCCAAGGAAATGGACCTGGTCAAGCGTGGTTCCATCGAGCGCGCCTTGAAGTACATGGGTTTGACCGCCAATCAGGCGATCACCGACATCCAGTTGGACCGCGTATTCATTGGCTCCTGCACCAACTCGCGGATCGAAGACCTGCGCGCTGCGGCAGTGATTGCCAAGGGCCGCAAAGTGGCCTCGACCATCAAGCAGGCCATCGTGGTGCCGGGCTCGGGCCTGGTGAAGGCGCAGGCCGAATCCGAAGGCCTGGACAAGATTTTCCTCGAAGCCGGTTTCGAATGGCGCGAGCCGGGTTGCTCGATGTGCCTGGCAATGAATCCGGACCGTTTGGAGTCCGGCGAGCATTGCGCGTCGACCTCCAACCGTAACTTCGAAGGCCGTCAGGGCGCCGGTGGTCGTACCCACCTCGTCAGCCCGGCCATGGCCGCCGCCGCCGCTGTGAACGGTCGTTTCATCGACGTCCGTGAATTGATCTAAAGGAGCGCAGCATGAAAGCTTTTACCCAGCACACTGGTCTTGTTGCGCCTTTGGATCGTGCCAACGTCGACACCGATCAGATCATTCCAAAGCAGTTCCTGAAGTCGATCAAACGCACCGGTTTCGGTCCGAACCTGTTCGACGAGTGGCGCTACCTCGACGTGGGCCAACCGTACCAGGACAACTCCAAGCGCCCGCTGAACAAGGACTTCGTCCTCAACGCCGAGCGTTACCAGGGCGCCAGCGTATTGTTGGCACGCGAGAACTTCGGTTGCGGCTCCAGCCGTGAACACGCGCCATGGGCGCTGGAAGAATACGGTTTCCGCAGCATCATCGCGCCGAGCTATGCCGACATCTTCTTCAACAACAGCTTCAAGAACGGCTTGCTGCCGATCATCTTGAGCGATGAAGAAGTCGATGAGCTGTTCAAGCAGGTCGAGGCCGATCAGGGCTACCAGTTGCAGATCGATCTGCAAGCCCAGACCGTCACCCGTCCGGATGGCAAGGTGCTGAGCTTTGAAATCGATGCGTTCCGCAAACACTGCTTGCTCAACGGTTTGGACGATATTGGCCTGACCTTGCAGGACGGCGATGCGATTGCGACGTTCGAGGCCAAGCATCGCGCTAGCCAGCCTTGGTTGTTTCGCGACGCGTGATTGATCTGAAATTGATGTAGGCAGGGCTGGCCCCATCGCTGGCAAGCCAGCTCCCACAGGGTTTTGTGGTGTTCATAGAACCTGTGGGAGCTGGCTTGCCAGCGATGAGGCCGGTACAGACACCACAAGACTCAACCCCAAAAAGGAAGTCCCCATGACCAGCACCGCCCAGCACAGTCAGGTAGTCCAGAAGCAATTCGGAGAACAGGCCGCGGCCTACCTGAGCAGCGCCGTTCACGCTCAAGGCACCGAATTCGCTCTGCTACAGGCTGAAGTGGCGGGGCAGGGTGATGCCCGGGTTCTGGACCTGGGGTGCGGCGCCGGCCACGTGAGTTTTCACGTGGCCTCGCAGGTGAAGGAAGTGGTGGCTTACGACCTGTCGCAGCAAATGCTCGACGTGGTTACCGCTGCCGCCGTCGATCGTGGCCTGAGCAATGTCTCCACGGTCAATGGCGCGGCCGAACGCCTGCCCTTCGCCGACGGTGAGTTCGACTTCGTGTTCAGCCGTTATTCGGCGCACCACTGGAGCGATCTCGGCCTGGCCCTTCGCGAGGTGCGTCGGGTATTGAAACCTGGCGGTGTCGCGGCGTTCATCGATGTGTTGTCACCGGGCAGCCCGTTGTTCGACACTTACCTGCAAAGCGTCGAAGTGCTGCGCGACACCAGTCACGTACGCGATTATTCCGCTGGCGAGTGGTTGCGGCAGGTCAGCGAGGCGGGATTGCATACCCGCAGTGCCACCCGTCAGCGCCTTAGACTGGAGTACAACAGCTGGGTTGAGCGCATGCGCACACCGCAGGTGATGCGCGCGGCAATCCGCCAATTGCAGCAGTCGATGGGCAACGAAGTACGCGAATATTTTGAGATTGAAGCCGATGGTTCGTTCAGTACCGATGTATTGGTGCTGATGGCTGAGCGATAAGGGTTTCAAGAAAGACTTTTTCCGGGTGCGCCCAAGGGCGCACCGACTGATGACATGAGGAAAGCATGAGCAAGCAGATTCTGATTCTCCCAGGTGACGGTATTGGCCCGGAAATAATGGCCGAAGCGGTCAAGGTGCTGGAATTGGCCAGCGACAAGTTCGCCCTGGGCTTCGAGCTGAGCCATGACGTGATCGGTGGCGCCGCCATCGACAAGCACGGCGTGCCACTGGCTGACGAAACCCTGGAACGTGCCCGCGCAGCCGATGCCGTGCTGCTGGGCGCCGTTGGCGGCCCTAAATGGGACACCATCGAGCGTGACATCCGTCCAGAACGCGGCCTGCTGAAAATCCGTGCGCAACTGGGCCTGTTCGGCAACCTGCGGCCGGCGATCCTGTACCCGCAACTGGCCGAGGCTTCCAGCCTGAAACCGGAAATCGTCTCTGGCCTGGATATCCTGATCGTTCGCGAACTGACCGGCGGTATCTACTTCGGCGCGCCACGCGGCACCCGTACCCTGGAAAATGGCGAGCGTCAGTCCTACGACACCCTGCCGTACAGCGAAAGCGAAATCCGTCGCATCGCCCGTGTCGGTTTCGACATGGCCATGGTGCGTGGCAAGAAACTGTGCTCGGTGGACAAGGCCAACGTATTGGCTTCCAGCCAGCTGTGGCGTGAAATCGTCGAGGAAGTGGCCAAGGACTACCCACAGGTCGAACTGAGCCACATGTACGTCGACAACGCCGCCATGCAACTGGTGCGTGCACCGAAGCAGTTCGATGTGATCGTCACCGACAACATGTTCGGCGACATCTTGTCCGACCAGGCCTCGATGCTCACCGGCTCCATCGGCATGCTGCCGTCGGCGTCCCTGGACACCAACAACAAGGGCATGTACGAGCCTTGCCACGGTTCGGCTCCGGACATCGCGGGCCAGGGCATCGCCAACCCGCTGGCGACCATTCTGTCGGTGTCGATGATGCTGCGTTACAGCTTCAACCAGCAGGCCGCGGCGGACGCCATCGAAAAAGCTGTCAGCTTGGTGCTGGATCAAGGTTTGCGCACCGGCGACATCTGGTCGACTGGTTGTACCAAAGTCGGTACGCAGCAAATGGGTGACGCAGTAGTCGCCGCGCTGCAGAATCTGTAATCTCTCTGGCCCGCTGCGATTTAACCCCCGAAAGCAGCGGCCCACTTTTCAAGAAGGTGTAGTTGCGATGAAACGTGTAGGTCTGATCGGTTGGCGCGGTATGGTCGGTTCCGTGCTCATGCAGCGGATGCTGGAAGAGCAGGATTTCGATCTTATCGAGCCGGTGTTTTTCACCACTTCCAATGTCGGTGGCCAAGGCCCGCCCGTGGGCAAGGAGATTGCTCCGCTCAAGGACGCTTACAGCATTGAAGAGCTGAAAACCCTTGACGTGATTCTGACCTGCCAGGGTGGCGACTACACCAGCGAAGTCTTCCCGAAGCTGCGCGAAGCCGGCTGGCAGGGTTACTGGATCGACGCCGCTTCCAGCCTGCGCATGCAGGATGACGCGGTGATCGTGCTGGACCCGGTCAACCGCAAGGTGATCGACCAGCAACTGGACGCAGGCACCAAGAACTACATCGGCGGCAACTGCACCGTCAGCCTGATGCTGATGGGCCTGGGCGGTCTGTTCGAGGCCGGTCTGGTGGAGTGGATGAGCGCCATGACCTATCAGGCGGCGTCCGGTGCCGGTGCGCAGAACATGCGTGAACTGATCAAGCAAATGGGTGCGACTCACGCCTCTGTTGCCGAGCAACTGGCCGACCCGGCCAGCGCCATCCTCGACATCGACCGTCGTGTGGCCGAAGCCATGCGCAGCGATGCGTACCCGACTGAAAACTTCGGCGTACCGCTGGCCGGCAGCCTGATCCCGTGGATCGACAAGGAACTGCCGAACGGCCAGAGCCGCGAAGAGTGGAAAGCCCAGGCCGAGACCAACAAGATCCTCGGTCGCTTCAAGAGCCCGATCCCGGTGGATGGCATCTGTGTACGTATCGGCGCCATGCGCTGCCACAGCCAGGCGCTGACCATCAAGCTGAACAAAGACGTGCCGATGGCCGATATCGAAGGCCTGATCAGCCAGCACAACCCTTGGGTCAAGCTGGTGCCGAACAGCCGCGAGACCAGCATTCAGGAGCTGAGCCCGAACAAGGTCACCGGCACCCTGAACATCCCGGTTGGCCGTCTGCGCAAGCTGAACATGGGTTCGCAGTTCCTCGGCGCTTTCACCGTCGGCGACCAACTGCTGTGGGGCGCGGCCGAACCGCTGCGTCGCATGCTGCGGATCCTGCTTGAGCGTTGATCGACTGAAGCAATGAAAGAACCCGCGCCTTGAAAGAGGTGCGGGTTTTTTTATGCCTGAAAGCCTGACGCCGATCGTTCCCACGCTCTGCGTGGGAATGCCGCCATGGACGCTCTGCGTCCGCTCCTGAGGCTGTGACGCAGAGCGTCGCCGGATGCGTTCCCACGCAGAGCGTGGGAACGATTGGGGAGGGAGCGAATTGCCTGCATGCCACCCACCCGGTAAAGTGCCGCTCCCCCCGTTTCGCCAGAGGTAGAACCATGACCCAGTCCTTTGATATTGCCGTGATCGGCGCCACCGGTACTGTTGGCGAAACGCTCGTGCAGATTCTTGAAGAGCGTGACTTCCCGATTGGCAACCTGCACCTGCTGGCCAGCAGTGAGTCCGCTGGCAGTTCGGTGCTGTATCGCGGCAAGAACACGCGAGTGCGCGAAGTCGATGAGTTCGACTTCGGCAAAGTACAGTTGGTGTTCTTTGCGGCCGGCCCGGCGGTGACCTTGAGTTTTGCTTCGCGCGCCACCGCTGCCGGTTGCTCGGTGATCGACCTGTCCGGTGCCCTGTCGGCCGACCAGGCGCCGCAGGTGGTGCCAGAAGCCAATGCACACAGGCTGGCCGGTCTGAAAAAACCGTTCCTGGTCAGCAGCCCAAGCCCATCGGCCACCACGCTGGCGGTAGTACTTGCACCGTTGCTGGGATTGCTCGATCTGCAACGCATCAGCCTGACGGCGAACCTGGCGATGTCCACTCAGGGGCGTGAAGCCGTAACGGAACTGGCGCGGCAGACCGCTGAGCTGCTCAACATGCGTCCTCTAGAGCCGAAGTTCTTCGACCGGCAGGTGGCTTTCAATGTGTTGGCGCAGGTCGGCAACCCGGACGAACAAGGCCACACGCTGCTGGAAAAGCGTCTGGTGCGTGAATTGCGCCACGTCATGGCGCTGCCGTCACTGAAAATTTCTGTCACTTGCATTCAAGCCCCCGTGTTTTTTGGCGATAGCTTTAGCGTGACCCTACAGTCGGCAAGCGATATCGACCTGGCGAAAGTCAACGCGGCCCTGGAAGACGCGCCCGGCATCGAGCTGGTTGAGGCGGGTGATTACCCGACTCCGGTCGGCGATGCGGTAGGGCAGGATGTGGTCTACGTTGGTCGGGTTCGCCATGGTATCGACGACCTGTCGGAACTAAACCTGTGGCTGACGTCAGATAACGTACGCAAAGGTGCGGCGCTGAACGCTGTGCAGCTGGCCGAATTGTTGATAAAAGACGGTCTGTAAAAGATACTTGGCAACAATTTTTTCGAATAGTTCCGAGGGGCACTTAGCCCTGCGGCAGCGGCAATCATCACCTTCTCGCTGGCCGAGGAATGTTCAAACTAAGGATGAGCTATGGTTCAAGTTCGCAAACTGGTGTTAGCAATAGCGGCCGCCTCGGCGCTGTCCTCCGGTATGGCGCATGCCCTCGGGCTCGGGGAGCTGACCCTGAAATCGACGCAGAACCAGCCGCTGGTGGCGGAAATCGAACTGCTGGACGTCAAGGAGCTCACCGCTGCCGAAGTGGTGCCGAGCCTGGCTTCCCCTGAAGATTTCGCCAAGGCCGGTGTCGACCGCCAGGCGTTTCTCAATGACCTGACGTTTACCCCGGTGCTCAACCCCGGCGGCAAAAGCATCCTTCGTGTGACTTCCAGCAAACCCCTCTCCGAACCCATGGTGAAGTTCCTGGTTCAGGTGATGTGGCCCAACGGTCGGTTGCTGCGCGATTACAGCGTGTTGCTCGATGCGTCAAAATTTTCGCCACAAACCGCTGAGGCGGCTGCGCAACCTGTGCCGACTGGCACTACGCCGGTCACGGGTGCGACCAAGCCTTCCCAGTACACCACCACGTCGCGCGATACCCTGTGGGAAATCGCAGCGAAGGCGCGCAATGGTGGTTCGATTCAGCAGACGATGCTGGCCATCCAGGCGTTGAACCCGGATGCCTTTATCGACGGCAACATCAACCGGCTCAAGACCGGGCAGGTGCTGCGCCTGCCGGATCAGGCGCAAAGCACCGGCCTGCCGCAACCCAAGGCCATTGCCGAAGTGGCCGCACAGAACACCGCCTGGCGCCAGGGCCGTCGCTATGTAGCGAAACCTGGAGCCGGGCAACAGCAGCTCGATGCCACCAATCGTGGTCGCGGTGAAGCGGTTTCCACGCAAGCTGGCCGGGACAACCTGAGCCTGGTGTCCGCCGAGTCCGGCAAGGCGCGTGGCAAAGGTGCGGCAGGCGATGCAAAGGCTTTGAACAACAAGCTCGTTGTCACCCAGGAAAGCCTTGATACGACACGTCGTGACAATGCTGAACTGAAAAGCCGCATTACCGATCTGCAAAGTCAGATGGACAAGCTGCAGCGCCTGATCGAGCTGAAGAACAATCAGCTGGCCAAGCTGGAAGCCGAAGGCGCAGCGGGTGCGCCTGCTGAAGCAGCCGCTCCTGTGATCACCGCAGAACTGGCCGCGAATCCAGCGGCAACCCCCGTCGAAGCAGCTCCAGCTCCAGTAGCGGCAACGCCTGAAGCAGCGCCGGTGCCGGCTGAGCTGCCGGTCGAGACGCCAGCTGCCACCGATGAGCAGAAATTCAACGAATTGCTGACCAATCCATTGCTGTTGGGGTTGGCAGGTGGCGGGGCAGTGGTCGTGTTGCTCTTGCTGTTGTTGCTCGCCCGTCGCCGCAAGGCTCAGCAGGAGGCCGAGAAGCATCTGCGCATGGCCCGTGCCTTGGCCGAAGAACAAGCGTTTGCTGCAGATTTCGACCTGCCGGAAAGCAGCTTCGAAGGTCTGGAAGTTCCGGCTCCCAGCGTGAAGCTGGCGACTGCTCCGGCACCAGCGCCCGCTCCAGCTCCAGCTCCCATTGCGCCAGTTGTGGTTACGCCGCCAATAGCCGCGCCACTGGTGTCTCCAGCCGCCGAACATTCCGACGATGTGTTGAGCAAGGCCCAGTCGCACATCACAGCCGGTCGTCTGAATCAGGCTGCCGCGTTGCTGGAGGAAGGCGTCAAGTTGGAGCCGCAGCGCAGTGAGCTGCGGTTGAAGTTGATGGAAGTCTACGGGCTGCAAGGTGATCGCGATGCCTTTGTGGTTCAGGAGCGTCAGTTGGTGGCCAATGGCGATAATTTCGCCCAGGTCGAAAATCTGAAGAGCCGTTTCCCGGCCATGGCACTGGTAGCAGCAGGCGGTATCGCCGCTGCCGCCGCCGCTGCCGAACTGGATGCCCAATACGTCAAAGACCTGTTGCAGGACGAGCCGCAAGCCCCGGCACCGGCCGAGGACGATTTGGACAGCGCCTTCGACCTGAGCCTGGATGATCTGGATAACATCACTCCAGCCGCTGCTGCACCCGTTTCGGTTCCGGCTGAGGACGACCTGGACAGTGCCTTCGATCTGAGTCTCGATGACTTCGATAGCGTCACCCCGGCAGCCGTTGCGCCAGCGCCGCAACCAGAGGCGGAGCTGGAACCGATTGCGACCCTGGACGAGCTGGAAGATTTCCCGCTGGATGACGATCTGAGCTTCGAGTCGGTGTTGCAGCAGCAGGCCGAGATCAAGGAAAGCCTTGATGACCTGTCGGATTTCGACTTGGACATGGATCTCGGCGCGGATCCTTCGCCAGCAACCCTGGCCGAAGATGATTTTCTGTTGAGCCTGGATGACGACATCAAGGACCTGCCGGCCGCCGAAGCTGCCGCGGCCGCGCCAGCGGTGCCGGACGATCTGGATTTGCCGGCCGATTTCGACTTGTCACTGGCTGACGAGATGGATGCGCCGGATGCACCAGACGCCTTTGCCGCCGAGCTGGATGACGTCAATGCCGAACTGGATCGCCTGTCTCAAAGCATCAGTGAGCCAACGTTCACCGTGGATGACGCTCTGGCTACGGTAGATGACGAGCCGGAATTCGACTTCCTGTCCGGCACCGACGAGGTCGCCACCAAACTTGATCTGGCCCAGGCTTACATTGACATGGGAGACAACGACGGCGCCCGTGACATCCTCAATGAGGTGGTCACCGAGGGTGATGATGGTCAGAAGAGCGAAGCCAAGGAAATGCTTTCACGCCTGGCTTGAATGATCTGATGTAAGCAAAACGGCAGCCCGGTGGGGCTGCCGTTTTTGTTTCTGGCGGTACAAAAGATCGCAGCCTTTGGCAGCTCCTACAG
>NZ_JBOIBY010000025.1:0-14421 GCF_050739655.1 Pseudomonas sp.
ATGGCCGGGATCGCCTGACGGTCCTGATCGCCCATACGCATTACGGCACCCTTGCCGAATTGACGTTCGATCTGACCCAGGGCCGCAGCCAAGGCTTTCTTCTTGTTGTCGTCCATTAAAGTCCTCACGTAATCAATAAGGCCTTACGGCCAACACCTGTATAAGTAGACAGTATTATTCCACAGCGATTGAGGATCGCCTACCCCTGATTTGAGATTTCTGCCGCGGCATACCGCAGCAACCCCTCTAGCGCGGCCTTGACCGTTTGTCGGCGGACCTCGTCACGGTCACCGGGGAAGTGCTGCAGCTCGCTGAAAACCTTCTCGCCCACGCCCCAGGCCAGCCACACAGTGCCCACCGGTTTATTCGGCGAACCACCGTCCGGCCCCGCAATGCCACTGACCGCCACAGAAAAAAACGCTCGGCTTTTCTCCTGCGCGCCCTTGGCCATCGCCTCGACCACCTCGCGACTAACGGCCCCCACGGTAGTGAACAACTCCACCGGGACACTCAATTGCATGTTCTTCTGCAGATTGGAGTAAGTGACATAACCGGCCTCGAACCACGCCGAGCTACCGGGAATACGGGTGATTGCCTCGGCGATCCCGCCACCGGTACAAGACTCGGCGGTGGAGACATGGGCATTGAGTATTTGCAAATGCCTGCCAAGGTCTGCTGCCAGCTGGGTGATTACTTTCACGGTCATCTCCTGATCGGGCGGAATGAGACTAACCGTACACCAGCGCATCGCACTTGCAAGTTACAGGCTCGATCAAAATGTTAGCGGGTGAGTGCTCTGACACTTGGGCAGCGCAAAAAGCGGCAGAAACGGACCACGCGGCGTTCGTGCCTGCGTCCAGCAGACCGCCCATGTTAATCTTGCGCCCATTGCGGAAAAGCCGGGCCAATGCCCCTCTTTTGCCCCACACCTTTCGACGAGTTTTCCGATCCCCAATGAATAAAGCACTCTCCGACCTGTCCTCCCACACGCCGATGATGCAGCAGTACTGGCGCCTGAAGAACAATCACCCCGACCAGTTGATGTTCTATCGCATGGGTGACTTCTACGAGATCTTCTATGAAGACGCAAAGAAGGCTGCCAAGTTGCTGGACATCACCCTGACCGCTCGCGGCCAGTCGGCCGGACAGGCGATTCCGATGTGCGGGATTCCTTACCACGCCGCCGAGGGTTATCTGGCCAAACTGGTGAAGCTGGGCGAATCGGTGGTGATCTGTGAACAGGTAGGCGACCCGGCCACCAGTAAAGGTCCGGTGGAGCGCCAGGTGGTGCGGATCATCACGCCGGGGACGGTGAGTGACGAAGCGCTGCTGGACGAGCGTCGTGACAACCTGATTGCTGCCGTTCTGGGTGACGAGCGCCTGTTCGGCCTGGCGGTGCTGGACATCACCAGCGGCAACTTCAGCGTGCTGGAAATCAAGGGCTGGGAAAACCTGCTGGCAGAGCTGGAGCGGGTCAATCCTGTGGAGTTGTTGATCCCCGATAACTGGCCGAAAGATCTGCCGGCGGAGAAACGTCGGGGCGTTCGTCGTCGCGCGCCGTGGGATTTCGAGCGTGATTCGGCGTTGAAAAGCCTGTGCCAGCAATTTTCCACTCAAGACTTGAAAGGCTTTGGCTGCGAAACCCTAACCTTGGCCATCGGCGCCGCTGGTTGTCTGCTGGCCTATGCAAAGGAAACCCAGCGCACCGCCCTGCCACACTTGCGCAGCCTGCGCCATGAGCGCCTGGACGACACCGTGGTGCTGGACGGCGCGAGCCGCCGCAATCTGGAGCTGGACACCAACCTCGCGGGTGGCCGCGACAATACGCTGCAATCGGTGGTCGACCGTTGCCAGACCGCCATGGGCAGCCGCTTGCTGACTCGCTGGCTGAACCGTCCATTGCGCGACCTGACTGTTTTACTGGCACGCCAAACCTCGATCACCTGCCTGCTTGATGGCTACCGATTCGAAAAGCTGCAACCGCAACTCAAGGAAATCGGCGACATCGAGCGGATCCTCGCCCGGATCGGCCTGCGCAATGCCCGCCCCCGTGACCTCGCGCGCCTGCGCGATGCCCTCGGCGCACTGCCTGAACTGCAAGTGGCGATGACCGAGCTGGAAGCCCCACACCTCCAGCAACTGGCAACGATCACCAGCACCTACCCGGAACTGGCGGCGCTGCTGGAAAAAGCCATCATCGACAACCCGCCAGCGGTGATCCGCGACGGCGGCGTATTGAAAACCGGTTACGACAGCGAGCTCGACGAACTGCAATCGCTCAGCGAGAACGCAGGGCAATTTCTGATCGACCTCGAGGCCCGTGAAAAGGCCCGCACTGGCCTGTCGCACCTCAAGGTCGGCTACAACCGCATTCACGGCTACTTCATTGAGCTGCCGAGCAAGCAGGCAGAATCGGCGCCGGCCGACTACATTCGTCGTCAGACGCTCAAGGGCGCCGAGCGCTTCATCACGCCAGAACTCAAAACCTTCGAAGACAAGGCGCTGTCGGCCAAAAGTCGTGCACTGGCTCGCGAGAAGATGCTCTACGAAGCCCTGCTCGAAGATTTGATTTCCCAACTGCCGCCTCTGCAGGACACTGCTGGCGCACTGGCGGAACTGGACGTGTTGAGCAACCTGGCCGAACGCGCGCTGAACCTTGACCTTAATTGCCCACGCTTCGTCAGCGAGCCTTGCATGCGCATCACCCAGGGTCGCCACCCGGTGGTTGAACAAGTGTTGACCACGCCCTTCGTGGCCAATGACCTGAGCCTCGACGACAACACGCGCATGCTGGTGATCACCGGCCCCAACATGGGCGGTAAATCCACTTACATGCGCCAGACCGCCTTGATCGTACTGCTGGCGCACATCGGCAGTTTCGTGCCGGCGGCGAGTTGTGAATTGTCGCTGGTTGACCGCATCTTCACCCGGATAGGCTCCAGCGATGACCTGGCCGGCGGGCGTTCGACGTTCATGGTCGAAATGAGCGAAACCGCCAACATCCTGCACAACGCCACTGAGCGCAGCCTGGTGCTGATGGACGAAGTCGGACGCGGCACCAGTACGTTCGACGGTTTGTCCCTGGCCTGGGCCGCTGCGGAGCGATTGGCGCAACTGCGCGCTTATACCTTGTTCGCCACCCATTACTTTGAGCTGACGGTGCTGCCGGAAGCCCAACCGCTGGTGGCCAACGTGCACCTCAATGCCACCGAGCACAATGAACGCATCGTGTTCCTCCACCATGTGCTGCCGGGGCCGGCTAGCCAGAGTTATGGCTTGGCGGTCGCGCAGCTGGCCGGTGTACCAAGCGAAGTGATCGTGCGTGCCCGTGAGCATTTGAGCCGGCTGGAAGACACCGCACTGCCCCATGAGGCCCCCAAGCCCGCCAAAGGCAAACCCGCTGCGCCACAGCAGAGTGACTTGTTCGCCAGCCTGCCGCATCCGGTGCTGGACGACCTGGCCAAGCTCGACCTGGACAACATGACACCGCGTCGTGCACTAGAAATGCTCTATACACTAAAGACACGGATCTAACGCACTGGCTTGCAAGCTGTTAGAATCTCGCGCGGTTTGGGATGCTGCTGGCTTTTAGCCTGGCCAGCAGACTATCGCTCCCAAACCTTGCGACCCCTACGTGAAGGGGCGCAGCAAGCCGCGCCTGAGGAGAAAATTAGAAATGACCTTCGTCGTCACCGACAACTGCATCAAGTGCAAGTACACCGACTGCGTAGAAGTGTGTCCGGTGGACTGCTTTTACGAAGGCCCGAATTTCCTGGTGATTCACCCGGATGAGTGCATCGACTGCGCACTGTGCGAACCAGAATGCCCTGCTGTGGCCATCTTCTCGGAAGATGAAGTCCCAGCTGGCATGGAAAACTTCCTTGCCTTGAACCTGGAATTGGCCGAAGTCTGGCCGAACATCACCGAGCGCAAGGATCCGCTGCCAGACTCCGCTGATTGGGATGGCAAGCCAGGCAAGATCGAACACCTCGAACGCTGATTACCCCCGCGTTCCTGCAAAAGGCCCCACAAGGGCCTTTTTGCTTTTTTGCAGGCAAAAAAAGGGGCGGTTTGACCCGCCCACTTTCTTTCCCTATTCCCTGCGTTTCCTTTTCATCGTCCTGATGAATCGCTTCCTGCGACGTCCTTTCCCCTCAATCCTTGAAGGGTGTGTCTGTCCGTTGACACATTGCAGATACTAATCCGATCCCAATTCAGAGCAACCGCGCCAATGGGCCAGAGCGGCTTGTCATATACCCTTAATCTTGAAAATACTTATTGTTTTTCAAATACATAAACATTTTAAACGGCACTAAAGCCCGACTGCTCACTGTAAAAATAACGAACACTTACGCGAAGAGTAAGCGAAGGCTTACAGCCGAACACTGCAAATCCGAGCGAATCCCAATCATCCAAGCGCCTGTTGTGGGAGCGACCTGCTCACGATGGCGCCTGACGGCCGACCCTGTAGGAGCCGCCGCAGGCTGCGATCTTTTGATCTTGCTCGTGCTCTTGAGGGTCAAAAGATCGCAGCCTCGCTTCACTCGACAGCTCCTACAGAAGTGACCCGTGCTGAAATCCACGGCGGTTTTTCCAAGGCAACAAAAAGCCCCGAACCAGTCGGGGCATTTTGTTGCCAGCTATACGAGCCCGTTATTGAAACAGCGACTCGCTCGACAGGCCGTTTTTCTCCAGGATCTCCCGAAGACGCTTCAGACCTTCTACCTGAATCTGCCGGACCCGTTCCCGGGTCAGGCCAATCTCCAGGCCTACGTCTTCCAGGGTGCTGCTCTCGTGGCCGCGCAGACCGAAGCGGCGAACAACCACCTCGCGCTGTTTGTCGGTCAGTTCCGAAAGCCATTGATCAATGCTTTGAGACAGGTCGTCATCCTGCAACAGCTCGCATGGATCGGTCGGACGATCGTCGGTAAGGGTGTCCAGCAGGGTTTTATCCGAATCCGGCCCCAGCGAGACGTCGACCGAAGAAACTCGCTCGTTGAGGCCCAGCATGCGCTTGACCTCCGCTACCGGTTTTTCCAGCAGGTTGGCGATTTCTTCGGGTGAGGGTTCATGGTCGAGTTTTTGTGTCAGCTCCCTTGCGGCTCGCAGGTACACATTGAGCTCTTTGACCACATGGATCGGCAACCGGATGGTCCGGGTCTGATTCATGATCGCGCGCTCAATGGTCTGACGAATCCACCAGGTTGCGTAGGTCGAAAAGCGGAAGCCGCGTTCAGGGTCGAACTTCTCTACCGCCCGGATCAAGCCGAGGTTGCCCTCTTCGATCAGGTCCAGCAGCGACAACCCGCGATTGACGTAACGTCGGGCGATTTTCACCACCAGTCGCAAGTTACTTTCAATCATGCGTTTGCGTCCGGCCGGATCACCACTTTGCGACAGGCGCGCAAAATGGACTTCTTCTTCGGGGGACAACAGAGGGGAAAAGCCGATTTCATTGAGGTACAGCTGCGTGGCATCAAGTGCCCGCGTGTAGTCAATATACTTGTGTTGCTTTAACGAAGCGGAGTGTTTGGATTTGGCACGAACGGAAGGTGGAGCCGCCCCTTCATCATTCGACATCGAATCCGTATCGATACCGGCCTCCATCAGGAGAACCTCATCGTCGATGTCAAACTCCGGCACTTCTTTACTGAGAGCCATTGTTATAGTCCTTTGGTGAGTTCGACCTCAAGCTCGAGCGGCGCCTTTATCCTTGGCAACGCTGGAGCCTGTCCCCTCTACGACGGAACAGGCTGGTAGCGATCAACGACGTGGCAGGAATTGCAGTGGATCTACAGGTTTACCCTGGCGGCGAATCTCAAAATGCAGTTTCACCCGGTCTGTACCCGTTGACCCCATTTCGGCAATTGTCTGTCCGACCTTGACCTGCTGCCCCTCCCGAACCAAAAGCCTGCGGTTATGTCCGTAGGCACTGACGTAGGTTTCGCTGTGTTTGATGATGACTAATTCGCCGTAGCCCCTTAAGCCACTCCCGGCGTATACCACCGTCCCATCAGACGCAGCTAAAACAGGCTGTCCCAAATCCCCGGCGATATCAATTCCTTTATTCAAACTGCCGTTTGAAGAGAATTTTCCAATCAAAATGCCATTGGATGGCCATCCCCAGCCGGTCGGGGCTGGACCGGCGGGAGGCAACGGAG
Organism: Pseudomonas sp.; assembly: GCF_050739655.1. Lineage (GTDB taxonomy): Bacteria > Pseudomonadota > Gammaproteobacteria > Pseudomonadales > Pseudomonadaceae > Aquipseudomonas. The sequence continues at coordinate 6,162 of NZ_JBOIBY010000025.1, forward strand.
CAGGTGCCGGCTTGTCGGCGACGGACGGTACAACCACCGGTGTGGTCGAGGTGGAACCGTCCACCGGGCGACGGATGACCGTGGTTTTACTCGAGGATGACGGCGAAGAACTCGACGTGCTCACCACCGCTGTTGGCGTTGAACCGGTACGGCCATCAAAGCGAATCGTCTGACCCGGATGAATCGTGTAAGGCGCGGGAATGTTGTTTCGTGCCGCGAGGGCCTTGTAGTCCCAACCGTAGCGGAAAGCGATCGAGAACAGGGTGTCTTTCGGTCGAACCACGTACTGACCCGTGGTCACGACCGGGCGCTGGGGCGCGGCATTGTTGCGGTCGACAACGCGTACGTCGCTGTTTTTTGTGCTGGAACAACCCACCAGCAAGGTGCTCAAGACAAGGCCAGTCACCAGGCGCTGAAAACTCGTTGTACCCATACGCTGCGCTATGACTGTGAGACTCACCCGCCGCTCCCTTTGTGGTGGCTGAAAATGTTATTTGCCGTGATCCGGCACGATATGTCGCCAGTATAACGGGCCGTGAAGGCTTTACCTTTAATGAAGCGAAATGGCTCCACGCACACGTTTGCTGTCTGACAAAACAACCTGTTTAACCATTCGACGCTGCTGTAAGACAGAAGCAATCGAAGAGAATTCAGCGCGTTGAAATAAATGCTCAGGCCAGTGGCCCATTGAGCAGCGGAACGAAACGAACGTTCCCCAAAACACGCCTGGAGAAGCCGTTTTCTTCCCGAATGATCAGCAGCAATTGTTGAACCTCACCGGACCCGACAGGGATCACCAAACGCCCCCCGGGCGCTAACTGATCGAGCAAGGCCTGGGGTACATCAGTGGCAACCGCGGTCACGATGATGCCGTTGTAGGGCGCCAATGCCGGCCAACCTTCCCAGCCATCGCCCCAGCGAAACACCACGTTGCGCAGGTTCAATTCGACCAGACGCTCCTTGGCACGATCCTGCAGCACTTTGATGCGCTCGACGGAAAAGACACGTTCGACCAGTTGCGACAATACCGCTGTCTGGTAACCCGAACCCGTGCCGATCTCCATAACCTTGTCCAGTGGCCCGGCCTCCAGCAGCAACTCGCTCATGCGAGCCACCATATAAGGCTGGGAGATGGTCTGGTTATGGCCGATGGGTAACGCCGTATCTTCGTAGGCCCGGTGCGCAAGCGCTTCGTCGACGAACAGGTGACGCGGTGTACGACGGATGACTTCCAGCACCTTGGCGTTGGAAACCCCCTCCTCATACAGGCGTTGAATAAGCCGCTCACGGGTCCGTTGCGACGTCATGCCGATGCCGCGGTGCAGCATATCGTCTTGTCCACGAGTCATCAGCTCAGCCCCTCCACCCAGCCATCGAGACTTCTGAAGGCATCATTGAAGGTACGATCCAGTTGCAGCGGAGTGATGGAAACGTAGCCCTGCATCACCGCATGAAAATCGGTGCCCGGCCCGCCGTCTTCCGCATCGCCGGCGGCAGCGATCCAGTAACCGGCCTTGCCACGCGGGTCGACCACTTTCATCGGCGCAGCCGCGCGGGCGCGATGCCCGAGGCGGGTCAACTGAATGCCGCGGATGTGCTCCAGCGGCAAGTTGGGAATGTTCACGTTCAATACCGTGCGCGGTGGCAGCTCAAGACCGGCATGGGCCTCGACCAGTTTTCGCGCAAAGTATGCAGCGGTGGGAAGGTTTTCGACTTGTCGCGAGACCAACGAAAAGGCGAACGCGGGACGCTCAAGGAAACGTCCTTCCAACGCCGCCGCCACAGTCCCGGAGTACAGCACATCGTCCCCCAGGTTGGCACCCAGGTTGATCCCGGAAACTACCATGTCCGCTTCACGCTCCAGCAAGCCATTAAGGCCAAGGTGCACGCAATCGGTGGGTGTGCCATTGACGCTGATGAAGCCGTTGGCCAGCGTCTGCGGGTGCAACGGGCGGTCGAGCGTCAGCGAGCTGCTGGCGCCGCTTTTGTCTTGGTCCGGGGCGATAACCACGCATTCGGTGTAATCCGCCAGCGCAGCATAAAGCGCGGCGAGACCGGGTGCTGTTACCCCATCGTCGTTAGAAATCAGAATACGCATGGGCTGTCCGTCTGCCCCACCGGCACCAGATCAACAAGCTCGCGCACCAATACAGTGGCGAAGCATCCGGCGGGCAGGACGAATTCCAGTTGCAGAATGTCAGGCTCGGGATAATGCCACGTCAACCCACCAATGGGCAGCCGCAGGATGCGGCGTTCGTGGCTCATACCGGCGTTAATCAACCAATCGCGAAGGTCTGCTTCGCGCGCGGCGATTGCCTGCTCCAGTTCATGGACAGCGCCCGCGGCCGGCGAGTCACCTTCACCCCACTGCGGGCCCGTCGGATGCAGGTCGAGAATCGCCAGGCGCGGGTCGCTGCACTCGGCTTCACCGGCCGGGAAAAAGCTGCGGCTATCGGTGAACGCCAGCAGGTCACCGACCTGTGCACGCTGCCAGGTGCCGTCGGCAACACGTGCAGCCAGCACCTGGTTGAACAGGAAACTGCGCGCAGTGGAAAGCAGGCGCGAGCGTACGTTGCGCTGTTCCGGCAAGGCCTTGCGTGCGGCCCAGGCACGAGCATCGACCACATTGCCACCGTCATGCCCAAAGCGCTGGGCGCCGAAATAGTTGGGGATGCCTTGTTTGGCAATTAACTGAAGACGCTCTTCAATGGCCGCCTTGTCGCCAGCGAACTGGGTCAGGCGCAAAGTGAAACCGTTGGCCGAGTGGGCACCCCGTTGCAGCTTGCGTTTATGCCGGCTGGTCTTGAGGATTTTAAGCGTGTCGTTTTCAGCCGCCGACAGATCGGGATCGGCCTTGCCCGGCAGTTGCACGCTGAACCACTGACGCGTCAGGGCCTGACGATCCTTGAGCCCGGCATAGCTGACGGTGCGCAAGGGCACGCCAGCTGCCTTGGCGATCCGCCGTGCTGCTTCTTCAGTGTTCAAGCCGCGTTTTTCCACCCAGATCCACAGGTGCTCGCCGTCACCGCTGAGGGGAATATCGAGAACTTCATCGACTTGAAAATCTTCCGCGATGGCTTTCAGTACCGCAGTGCCAAGCGCTTCGCCATAGGCCCGCGGGCCGAGTAATTGCAGTTCGTTCATGGGCGCAGCAACAAGGCAACGGAGTGCACGGCAATGCCTTCTTCACGACCGACAAAACCGAGCTTTTCAGTGGTGGTAGCTTTTACGTTCACTTGATCCAACTCAACTTGAAGATCCGCAGCAATCAACGCACGCATCGATTCGATATGCGGAGCCATTTTCGGCGCCTGGGCGACGATGGTGTTATCGACGTTGCCGACCTTCCAGCCTTTGGCGTGGATCAGTGCGACGACATGACGCAACAGCGCGCGGCTGTCAGCGCCCTTGAATTGCGGGTCGGTGTCCGGGAAGTGTTTGCCGATATCACCCAGCGCAGCAGCGCCGAGCAAGGCATCGCTCAAGGCATGCAGCAGGACGTCACCGTCGGAGTGAGCGAGCAGCCCAAAGCTGTGTGCAATACGCACGCCGCCCAGAGTGATGAAATCGCCTTCAGCGAAACGGTGCACATCATAGCCGTGGCCAATACGCATAAAAAAACGCCCCGAATTTTGTCAGGGCGTGATTCTACCTGCATTAGGCATCCAGAGCATGCGCGTGATGCCGCAAGTGGTCTTCGATGAAACTGGCGATGAAGAAATAGCTGTGGTCGTAGCCAGGTTGCAAGCGCAACGTCAGCGGATGTCCTACCAACTTTGTTGCCTGTTGCAGGGCTTCAGGCTTGAGTTGGGTGGCAAGGAAATCATCTCGATCACCCTGATCCACCAGCAGTGGCAGCTTCTCGACAGCCTCAGCTATCAACGCGCAGGCATCCCATTCGCGCCATTTCGAACGATCTTCTCCCAGATAGCGGGAGAACGCCTTCTGGCCCCATGGGCAATCCATCGGATTGTTGATCGGCGAAAACGCCGATACCGACAGATAACGACCCGGGTTGCGCAACGCACAAACCAACGCACCGTGACCGCCCATGGAATGACCGCTGATGCCGCGTTTTTCCGATGCAGGAAAATGAGCTTCAACCAATGCCGGTAATTCCTGCACGACATAGTCATGCATCCGATAATGCCGCGACCATGGCTCTTGCGTGGCATTGAGATAGAACCCGGCTCCCAGGCCAAAGTCCCAGGCGCCATCCGGATCGCCCGCCACGTCGGGACCGCGAGGGCTAGTGTCCGGCGCAACGATGATCAGCCCGAGCTCAGCGGCCAAGCGCATGGCGCCGGCCTTTTGCATGAAGTTTTCATCGGTGCAGGTCAGACCGGACAACCAGTACAGTACCGGCAGCTTACCGCCCTGCTCCGCTTGCGGCGGCAGGTACACGGCAAACACCATGTCGCAGCCGAGGACTTCCGAGCGATGGCGATAGCGCTTGTGCCAGCCGCCAAAACTTTTCTGGCAGGAGATGTTTTCCAAACTCATGGGAGTTCTCCCAGCGACAAGCCGCAAGCTGGAAGCTGCAAGAGAGACACGCCCACTTGCAGCTTGCAGCTTGCAGCTCACCACTGTTTCTCAAAAATGGATGACGGAGCGGATGCTTTTTCCTTCATGCATCAGGTCGAAAGCCTTGTTGATATCTTCCAGGCCCATGGTGTGGGTGATGAAAGTGTCCAACGGGATTTCGCCGGTTTCAGCCATTTCCACGTAGCTTGGCAGCTCGGTACGGCCACGCACGCCACCGAACGCCGAACCGCGCCATACGCGACCTGTCACCAGTTGGAACGGACGGGTAGCGATTTCCTGGCCGGCACCGGCCACGCCGATGATCACCGACTCGCCCCAGCCCTTGTGGCAGCACTCAAGTGCTGCACGCATCAGTTGCACGTTGCCGATGCACTCGAAGGAGAAGTCGACACCGCCATCGGTCATGTCGACGATGACTTCCTGGATCGGACGGTCGAAATCCTTGGGATTCACGCAATCGGTTGCACCCAACTGTTTGGCAATTTCGAATTTGGCGGGATTGATGTCGATGGCGATGATCCGCGCAGCCTTGGCTTTCACGGCGCCGATGACTGCAGAAAGACCGATGCCGCCCAAGCCGAAAATGGCCACGGTATCACCCGGTTTCACTTTGGCTGTATTGAGGACTGCACCGATGCCGGTGGTGACACCGCAACCCAGCAAGCAGACTTTTTCCAACGGCGCTTCTTTGGCAATTTTCGCAACGGAGATTTCCGGCAGCACGGTGTACTCCGAGAAAGTGGAGGTCCCCATGTAGTGGAAAATTTGCTGACCTTTGTAGGAAAAACGCGAGGTGCCGTCTGGCATCAAACCTTTACCCTGGGTCGCGCGAATCGCCTGACACAGGTTGGTCTTGCCCGACAGACAGAATTTGCACTGACGGCATTCCGGGGTGTACAGCGGAATCACATGATCGCCAACGGCAACGGAAGTTACGCCCTCGCCAATCGCTTCGACAATCGCTCCACCTTCGTGGCCGAGAATCGACGGGAAGATGCCTTCAGGGTCGGCGCCCGACAAGGTATAGGCATCGGTATGGCAGACACCGGAGGCGACCACACGCAACAACACCTCACCGGCCTTGGGCATGGCGACATCGACTTCAACGATCTCCAGAGGCTTCTTCGCCTCGAAGGCAACGGCGGCGCGCGACTTGATCATGGTGATTTCTCCAGTGAATAAAAACGAGACAGTGAGTGTAATACAGCGCTCTACGGTGAATAATCCTGGCAAAAGCAAAACATTATTGCCACACAGGGATAATCATCGATGCCCGAGAGTCGCTGGGAAGGTATAGACGAGTTCGTTGCCGTCGCCGAATGCAGCCAGTTCACTGCCGCTGCCGAACGACTAGGGGTTTCCTCCTCCCACATCAGTCGACAAATCGTACGCCTTGAAGAACGGTTGCAAACCCGTTTGCTCTATCGCAGTACGCGCCGGGTCACTTTGACCGAAGCCGGGCAGACTTTTCTGCAACATTGCCAGCGTCTGCAGGATGGCCGCGAAGAAGCGTTGCGAGCAGTGGGCGACCTGACCAGCGAGCCCAAAGGCATGTTGCGCATGACCTGCGCGGTGGCGTACGGGGAGCGTTTCATCGTGCCGCTGGTGACGCGGTTCATGGGGTTATACCCGCAACTGCGCATTGACATTGAATTGACCAACCGCCAACTCGACCTGGTACATGAAGGCCTCGACCTGGCGATACGCCTTGGGCGCTTGCAGGATTCGCGACTGGTGGCCACACGCCTCGCGCCGCGCAGGATGTTTCTTTGCGCATCACCTTCCTACCTGGAGCATTACGGCCGCCCGCACAGCTTGTCTGAACTGAGCCGGCACAACTGCCTGATCGGCAGTTCGGATCTTTGGCAACTGGAACAAAACGGGCGGGAATTTTCCCAACGTGTGCAGGGAAACTGGCGCTGCAACAGTGGGCAAGCGGTATTGGACGCCGCACTACAAGGCGTTGGCTTGTGTCAGTTGCCGGATTACTACGTGCTGGAACATCTGAAAAGCGGTGCGTTGGTTTCGCTGCTCGAAGCGCACCAACCACCCAATACGGCGGTGTGGGCGTTGTATCCACAGCAGCGACATCTGTCGCCGAAGGTGCGCAAGCTGGTGGATTATTTGAAGGAAGGGTTGGCTGAAAGACCGGAATACCGGGTTTAAGATCAAAAGATCGCAGCCTGCGGCAGCTCCTACAGGGTATACGCATTCCATGTAGGAGCTGCCGCAGGCTGCGATCTTTTAACGGCGGTTAGACCAGCGCTGACGCAACCATTCGAGGTCCTCGGGGCGAGTGACCTTGAGATTATCGGATCGCCCTTCGATCAGGCGTGGCGCAGAGCCGGCCCACTCCATGGCCGACGCTTCATCGGTGATCACCGCGCCTGCCACCAGGCTGTCCGCCAATGCGCGATGTAACGCGCCAAGTCGAAACATCTGCGGCGTATAGGCCTGCCAGATCACGCTGCGGTCCACGGTTTCGAGGACACGACCCTGTTTATCGACTCGTTTCAGGGTGTCCCGTGCCGGCACTGCCAGGAGCCCGCCAACCGGATCGTCAGCCAACTCGGCCAGTAACTTGTCCAGATCATCACGACTGAGATTCGGTCGTGCAGCATCGTGAACCAACACCCAATCCTCATCGCCAGCTCCTTGCGCATGCAGATGCAGCAAGGCGTTGAGCACTGAGCCGGAACGCTCGGAGCCGCCTTCAACCCGCATGATACGGGCATCGCCGGCACAGGCCAGATTCGGCCAATAAGGATCATCGATAGCAAGACTGACGACCAACCCTTTCAGAGAAGGATGATCAAGGAAACAGCCGAGGCTGTGTTCGAGAATAGTGCGCCCGCCCAGTTGCAAATACTGCTTGGGACGGTCCGCGGCCATACGGGCACCAACGCCCGCGGCAGGAATTACGGCCCAGAAGGCCGGTAGCGTCTGGTTCATTGCGCCAACTGGTAAAGGGTTTCACCGTCCTTGACCATGCCCAACTCATGACGAGCCCGCTCTTCAACAGTCTCCATGCCTTTTTTCAACTCACTGACTTCAGCGTCCATCACCCGATTGCGCTCAAGCAAAACTTGGTTTTCAGCTTGCTGATCCGCGATCTGCTGCTTCAGCTCAGCCACTTGCGCCAGACTGCCATTACCCACCCACAGGCGGTACTGCAGGCCAGCCAGCAACAAGAGCAAGACGAGGAACAACCAATTGGGACTGCGCATCGAATATCAGGTATCCAGTGAAAAAAGACAGCCATGCCAAACTTGAAGCTACTGATAGCACGAAGCCTGGAAGAACCAGGCTTGTGCTAATAAGGCATCAGATTAGTGGCAAAAACGTCGCTGTAGCGATTTTTCCGACACAATCCGGTGTCTTTTTTACAATCAGCCGCGGAATTCGCTGCGGCCGTTGTATTTGGCTTTGCCGTTCAACTGTTCTTCGATACGCAGCAGTTGGTTGTACTTGGAAACGCGATCGGAACGGCACAGGGAGCCGGTCTTGATCTGGCCAGCCGAAGTGCCCACAGCCAGGTCGGCAATGGTCGAATCTTCGGTTTCGCCGGAGCGGTGCGAGATCACGGCGGTGTAACCGGCAGCCTTGGCCATCTGGATGGCTTCCAGGGTTTCGGTCAGGGTGCCGATCTGGTTGAACTTGATCAGGATCGAGTTGGCGATCTTTTTATCGATGCCTTCTTTCAGGATCTTGGTGT
>NZ_JBOIBY010000026.1:0-5907 GCF_050739655.1 Pseudomonas sp.
GCTGCCGCAGGCTGCGATCTTTTGATCTTGCTTCTAAAAATCAAAAGATCGCAGCCTCCGGCAGCTCCTACAGATGTAACTGCGATTAACACGAGACTTTACAGCGCAATTTGCTCTAAGCCCTATCAACTGTGGGGTTAACTCCTTCCTATACTGCGACATAAGGTCGCTAAATACATTCAGACCTATTACTTACTTGGCCCTTGGCCCGTAGGCGCTCCACTGGGGGGCGACGGTAAAAACGAGAGGAGTGACTGGCATGATCCATCACGTAGTGGGGCTCTTCACCCACCCTGACCAAGAATGGAAAGAAATCCGTGGCGACCAGGAGGAAAGCATCAGCCACATGTACCTGACCCACACCCTGATTCTGGCGGCGATTCCTGCTGTGTCGGCGTTTATCGGCACAACACAGGTCGGCTGGGTGATTGGCAGTCGAGCGCCAGTGATGCTCACGATGGAAAGTGCGCTATGGATGACGATCATGTCGTACCTGGCGATGCTCGGCGGTGTTGCGGTCATGGGCGCGTTCATCCACTGGATGGCCCGCACCTATGATGCCAACCCAAGCCTGGCACGCTGCGTAGCGTTTGCGACCTACACCGCGACTCCGCTGTTCATTGGCGGCCTGGCGGCGCTGTACCCTCACATGTGGCTGGGGATGGTCGTCGGCACTGCGGCGATCTGCTACACGGTCTATCTGCTCTATGTCGGGCTACCGACTTTCATGAACATTCCATCCGATGAGGGCTTTCTGTTTTCCAGTTCGGTACTCGCTGTAGGCTTGGTCGTATTGGTGGCCATCATGGCCTTCACCGTAATTGTCTGGGGACTCGGCGTGGGGCCGGTCTACACCAATTAGCAATTCCCCCCCAAAAACTAGATCTGCCGACACAGGCCGCCGCAAGGCGGCCTTTTAATTCTTCAGCCTGCAGAACGGCAATGACCATTCGGCGATTCGGCGATACGCAAGTCCCGAGGGTTGCGGCATACTCGACGCCTCTGGAGATCCATCAAGCATGCCCGAGCAACTCAACACCCGCGTCGAAGACTGTTTCCTACAAGCCGAATCCTTTTTCAAAAGACCTTTCAAACGCCCCGTGGTGAGCCTCAAGCTGCGCGGGCAAAAAGCCGGTGTTGCGCATTTGCACGAGAACCTGTTGCGCTTCAATCCGCAGCTGTACCGGGAAAACACTGAAGACTTCCTCAAGCAGACCGTTGCCCATGAAGTCGCCCACCTGATCGCCCATCAACTGTTTGGCGATCGCATCCAGCCCCATGGCGAAGAGTGGCAGCTGATCATGCGGGGCGTGTACGAACTGCCGCCCAACCGCTGCCACACCTACGACGTGAAACGCCGCAGCGTGACCCGCTACATCTATAAGTGTCCGTGCCCCGACAGCGATTTCCCGTTTTCGTCCCAACGCCATGGCCTGGTGCGGCAAGGGCGGCGGTATTTGTGCCGACGGTGTCGCAGTACCCTGGTGTTCAGTGGGGAGATGCGGGTCGAGTAGCAGGTTTTTGTGGCGTCCGGACTGGCCCCTTCGCGGGCAAGCTGCTCCCACAAGGCCTGGTCGGGAATACAGAATTTGTGAACGACATCGAACACTGTGGGAGCGGGCTTGCCCGCGAAGGGGCCACTGAAACCACTACCCAATCACCTTGGCCCGCCGCAGCTCTTCGATCTGCTGCGCATTGAACCCCAACTCCCCCAAGACCTGATCCGTATGCTCCCCCACCCCCGCACCAATATGCCTTGGCTGCGGCAAGCCCCCCGAGAACTTCAACGGACAGGCCATCTGCGCCTGGCTCGAACCATCACCACGGGGCACCTGGGTGACCAGCTCCCGCGCCTGCAACTGTGGATGCCGTACCGCTTGCGCCACGCTCAATACCGGTTCGACACAAGCATCCAACTCGGCAAACAACGCGCACAACTCGGCAAAATCGTGCTTTTCGAATTCGATCTTCAGCGCATCCTTGAGCGCCTTTTGTTGCGCTGGTTGCGGTGATAAACCGAAGCTCGCCCACTCCTCCAGCCCCAGCGCCACACACAATTGCTTCATGAACGCCGGCTCCAGACTGCCCACAGACAACCAGCGCCCATCCCGCGAACGATAGTAGTCGTAAAAGCTGCCGCCATTGAGCACCTGGTCTTCCCGGCCCGGCTCGACACCGCAGGCCAGATACCCGGCGCCAGCCATCGCGTTGAGGCTGAATGCGCAGTCGGTCATGCTCACATCAAGATGCTGTCCCTGCCCGGTCTGCTGCCGAGCGATCACTGCCGCCAATAGGCCAATCACCCCGTGCAGCGAGCCACCGGCGATATCCGCCACTTGCGGCCCCAAGGGCAGCGGCCCACCTTCAACACGGCCGGTGTAGCTCGCAAGCCCGGCCAACGCCAGATAATTGATGTCATGCCCAGCACGGTCCTTGTAAGGCCCCGTCTGCCCATAACCGGTGATCGAGACATAAATGAGCTTCGGATTGATCGCCCTCAAGGCTTCATAACCCAGGCCCAGGCGCTCCATGACACCGGGGCGAAACTGCTCCAGTACGATGTCGTAATCCTTGAGCAACTGCTTGATCACCTCCAGCGCTTCAGGCTTCTTGAGGTCCAGTGCCAGGCTGCGCTTGTTGCGATTGAGGTAGGCATGGCTGGCCGATACGCCGCGGTCGTGGGGCGGCAGCACACGCAGCAGGTCCATGCGGGTCGGCGATTCGATGCGCAGTACTTCGGCGCCCATGTCCGCCAGCAGTAACGAGGCGAATGGCCCCGGCAGCAGTGTCGAGAAATCCAGAACCTTGAGTGATGCCAGTGGACCGAGCATGGGGTGTTCTCCCTTAACGATGCCCCAGCCTAGGCAGCCGAGCGCTCCTGAGCAATCACCTTATGCGCCAGCTGCGCTGACCGTTGTGCTCAAACAAGCCGTTGACCCTTGTAGGAGCTGTGTAGGAGCTGTGTAGGAGCTGTCGAGTGAAACGAGGCTGCGATCTTTTGATTTAAAAAAAGCAAAATCAAAGATCGCAGCCTGCGTCAGCTCCTACAGAATTTCGTGGGCATGAAAAAACCCGCCGAAGCGGGTTTTTCATGAAGCGAGGATCAGCTTACTTGGCGCTGCTTGCAGTCGGGGTATGAACCACATCTACTTGTTCTTCCGCACGCTCGTCGGCAATACCGCGACCGCCAGAGGCCAGCTCGGCGTGCAACACGTCGGTATCCAGTTCCTTGACCCACTTGGCCACCACCAAGGTGGCAACGGCGTTACCGATCAGGTTGGTCAGGGCACGGGCTTCGGACATGAAGCGGTCGATACCGAGGATCAGCGCCAGGCCGGCAACCGGCAAGTGGCCAACAGCGGACAGGGTGGCGGCCAGAACGATGAAGCCCGAACCGGTCACGCCCGCGGCGCCTTTGGAGGACAGCAGCAACACCACCAGCAAGGTGATCTGGTGCGTGATGTCCATGTGGGCGTCAGTTGCCTGGGCAATGAACACGGCCGCCATGGTCAGGTAGATCGCAGTACCGTCGAGGTTGAACGAGTAACCGGTTGGAATCACCAGACCGACGACGGATTTCTGCGCGCCCAGACGCTCCATCTTGATCAGCATGCGTGGCAGTACCGACTCCGAAGAAGAAGTACCCAGCACGATCAGCAGTTCTTCACGGATGTAGCGGATCACCTTCAGCACGCTGAAGCCGTGCATGCGAGCGATACCGCCCAACACGATCAGGATGAACAGCACACAGGTGATGTAGAAGCAGGCCATCAGCTGACCCAGTTGCACCAGCGAACCAACACCGTAGGCACCGATGGTGAAGGCCATGGCACCGAAGGCACCGATTGGCGCGAGCTTCATGATCATGTTGATGATGTTGAACATCACATGGGCAAAGCGATCGATGAAGTCCAGCAGCGGCTTGCCGTAAGCGCCCAGGCGATGCAGGGCGAAACCGAAGATCACCGAGAACATCAGCACTTGCAGGATGTCGCCCGTGGCGAACGCGCCAACGATGGTGCTCGGGATCACATTGAGCAGGAAGCCGACGATGCTTTGATCAGCACCTTGCGCCACGTAGGTCGCCACTTTCGAGGCATCCAGGGTGGTGACGTCGATGTGCATGCCATTTCCTGGCTGCACGATGTTGACCACGATCAGGCCCACCAGCAAAGCGATGGTGGAAACGATTTCGAAGTACAGGAGTGCGTAACCGCCGGTCTTGCCGACCGACTTCATGTCCTGCATGCCAGCGATACCGCTGACGACGGTGCAGAAGATAATCGGGGCGATGATCATTTTGATCAGCTTGATGAACCCGTCACCCAGTGGCTTAACCGCCACACCGAGCTGTGGATAGTAGTGACCGAGCAAGATACCGATGACAATTGCAACGATCACCTGGAAATACAGGGATTTGTACAGTGGCTGACGAGTCGTCATTGCAAAGTTCCTCAAGAGTGCGCGCTGACAACATCCATCTGTTGCCCGCGACAACCTCATTTGCGAACCCTCCTGCACTGGAGGGATTTGTTTTTCCGAGCTGCACAACGGCAGGCATCTGCTCGTTGTATCGCAAGGCCCGTGCCACCTCGCATGAATTCTCTGTAAGCCTTTTGATATCAAGGGTTGCGGGTTTTTCCTGGCCAGCTAGCGGGTACAACACCGTGGCGGATTTCCGCCCATTGGCCAAAACACGTTCTGCAATTTGGCGGATATCCGCCTTGTCGTCCGATTGAAACCGCCGCTACCATCCGTCGCTCAATGGATGGATTAACCCGTTATGCGCGAACGCACCATTGCCAGTCATTTCGCCCGAGCCGCCCTGCGCGGCGCGCAACGGCATGGCTACGACTATTCGGACCTGTTGCAACAATTGGGAATCAGCCCCGAGTTGCTCGACGAACCGCGGGCGCGTATCGCACCGGAGCAGTTCACCCGACTGTTGCAGTCGCTGAGGCTGGGGTTGAACGACGAATACCTGGGTTTCGGGCAAGGCCGCAGCATGCCGGGCAGCTTCGCGATGATGTGTCACGCCGTGATTCATTGCCGCAATCTGGAAAAGGCTCTCAACCGTGGCTTATTGTTTTATAGCCTATTCCCTGATGCCCCGCGCCTGATGGTGACGCGGGAAGACGAAATGATCCGCTTGAGCCTGGATGATTCGCAGCTATGGGACCCGGACCACTTTCTCACCGAATGTCTATTGGTGACCTGGCACCGGTTCGGCAGTTGGCTGATCGGTCAGCGCATTCGGCTGGAGCAGGCTACGTTCAGCTACCCGCGACCGGAACACGGCGCCGAGTACGATTTGATGTTTTCGTGTCCGTTGACGTTTTCCACGCCTCAAAACAGCCTGCTGTTTCACAGCCGCTACCTGAACATGCCGCTGTTGCAGGACGAACGAACCCTCAAGCATTTTCTCGAACACTCACCGGCTGATCTGTTGTCGCGCCCGGACGATGGCAACAGTCTGAGCAGCCAGTTGCGACGCTTACTCAGCCGCGACAGTTCACGCTGGCCGGACCTCGACGCCGTGGCCGCCCACCTGCATATCAGCCCACAGACGCTGCGTCGGCATCTGCGCGAGGAAGGCACCAGTTTTCAGGAGTTGAAGGATCAGTTGCGCCGCGATATCGCGATTTATCACCTGCGCCGCACAGACCTGTCATTGCAACAGATTGCCGAGCAGTTGGGGTTTTCCGAGCCGTCAGCGTTTCACCGGGCGTTCAAGAAGTGGACGGGGCTGACGCCGGGGGCTTATCGGGCGCAGGAAAACTGAGTTTCAGAGCTTGCTTGCCATTGCGTTCACCGGCCCCATCGCGGGCGAGCCCGCTCCCACAGAGTTATTGTCGATCAAAAAAATTGAGTACGACTTAAGTCCTGTGGGAGCGGGCTTGCCCGCGA
>NZ_JBOIBY010000027.1:0-22482 GCF_050739655.1 Pseudomonas sp.
CTGTTCCCTGAAGGCTTCATGAACGAAGTGCAGGTTGTCTGCACCGTCGTTTCCACCAGCAAGAAGACCGATCCGGACATCGCTGCGATGATCGGTACCTCGGCTGCCCTGGCCATCTCCGGCATTCCTTTCGATGGCCCGATCGGCGCTGCCCGCGTTGCATTCCACGAAAGCACCGGCTACCTGCTGAACCCGACTTATGAGCAACAGGCTGCTTCGAGCCTGGACATGGTCGTTGCCGGTACTTCGGACGCTGTGCTGATGGTTGAATCGGAAGCCAAAGAGCTGACTGAAGACCAGATGCTGGGCGCGGTACTGTTTGCTCACGACGAGTTCCAGGTTGTGATCAACGCCGTTAAAGAACTGGCCGCTGAAGCTGCCAAGCCAACCTGGACCTGGGCTCCTGCGCCAGAAGCCACCGAACTGCTGGGAGCTATCCGCGCCGAGTTCGGCGAAGCGATCTCCCAGGCCTACACCATCACCATCAAGGCCGACCGTTATGCTCGCCTGGGTGAGTTGAAGGATCAGGTTGTCGCCAAATTGTCCGGTGAAGAAGGTCAGCCTTCGTCCAGCGAAGTCAAAGCGGCTTTCGGTGAAATCGAATACCGCACCGTTCGCGAAAACATCGTAAACGGCAAGCCGCGTATCGATGGTCGCGACACCAAGACTGTACGTCCGTTGAACATCGAAGTCGGTGTTCTGCCAAAAACCCACGGTTCGGCGCTGTTCACCCGTGGCGAAACCCAGGCTCTGGTCGTTGCAACATTGGGCACCGCCCGTGACGCTCAGCTGCTGGACACCCTGGAAGGCGAGAAAAAAGACCCGTTCATGCTGCACTACAACTTCCCTCCGTTCTCGGTAGGTGAGTGTGGTCGCATGGGCGGCGCTGGTCGTCGCGAAATCGGTCACGGCCGTCTGGCCCGTCGTTCGGTTTCGGCCATGCTGCCAGCCGCTGACGTGTTCCCGTACACCATTCGCGTAGTGTCGGAAATCACCGAATCCAACGGTTCCAGCTCCATGGCTTCCGTTTGCGGTGCTTCCCTGGCGCTGATGGACGCTGGCGTGCCGATGAAGGCACCAGTTGCCGGTATCGCGATGGGTCTGGTTAAGGAAGGCGAGAAATTCGCAGTTCTGACCGACATCCTGGGTGACGAAGACCACCTGGGCGACATGGACTTCAAAGTAGCGGGTACCGCCAAAGGCGTTACCGCGCTGCAGATGGACATCAAGATCAAGGGCATCACCGAAGAAATCATGGAAATCGCTCTGGGCCAAGCCCTGGAAGCGCGCCTGAACATCCTCGGCCAGATGAACCAGATCATTGGCCAGTCGCGTACCGAACTGTCGGCCAACGCTCCGACCATGATCGCGATGAAGATCGACACCGACAAAATCCGTGATGTCATCGGTAAAGGCGGCGCGACCATTCGTGCAATCTGCGAAGAAACCAAAGCTTCGATCGATATCGAAGACGACGGTTCGATCAAGATCTTCGGCGAAACCAAGGAAGCTGCTGAAGCTGCACGTCAGCGCGTTCTGGGTATCACCGCTGAAGCTGAAATCGGCAAGATCTACGTCGGTAAGGTTGAGCGCATCGTCGACTTCGGCGCGTTCGTCAACATCCTGCCGGGCAAGGACGGTCTGGTTCACATCTCCATGCTGAGCGACGCTCGCGTTGAGAAAGTGACCGACATCCTCAAGGAAGGTCAGGAAGTGGAAGTGCTGGTACTGGACGTGGACAACCGCGGCCGTATCAAGCTGTCCATCAAGGACGTAGCAGCAGCCAAGGCTTCGGGCGTTTAATAGCTCCCCACGCCTTACCGCTACAACGTTGTAAAAATGCCCCGCAGTGAAAGCTGCGGGGCATTTTTTTGTCTGCAGGAAATTGAGATGTCCGGGAAGTTGCCTGCCCCTGAAGTCAGTGCTAGGTTTAGCCCACTGCCCGTGTAGCTCAGCCGGTAGAGCAGCGCACTCGTAACGCGAAGGTCGCAGGTTCGATTCCTGTCTCGGGCACCAGCAACACCTTGTTTTCAAATGATCCCGAATGGTTCTGAAGGCCAGACAAACCGCGCTTCATTTGGTTTTTTGCGTCAGAGAGATCCTTGATGATCCACATCCATCTTCCATTCCTCAGATCAACGAGAACGCCATGACCGTGAAAGAATTGAGTCAAGAAGCCAGACACGAAGAAGCCCTAAAGAAGTACGTGCTGGACGTGCCCCATTTGCTGGAAGAGATCAAGGACTTGCCATCCGACGATCAGAAAGACCAGATTCAGTGGGCGTTCGAGGATGAAGCCGAAGCCCAGGGTTTGCAGCCGTGGGAACTGACGCTCAAATACACATCGAGTCCGGAAGAGTACGAGGCTGAGCGCCTGAAACTGCACAAGGAAGCGGCCGAGGTATTGGGCGTCGAGTGGGGTGAGTACTGCGAAATGAACAATTTGGTGGTTTAAAAGCAGCGGCAAGCTTCAAGCGGCAAGCTGCAAGTCAAAGCAAATCCGCTTGAAGCTTGCAGCTTGTAGCTAGAGGCTGCTTTTCAAAGACTCAATCGCATCGACAGGTCTACCGCCTTAACATCCTTGGTCATTGCACCAATCGAGATGTAATCCACACCGGTCTGGGCGATCGGCAGCAACGTGCTTTCGTTGATCCCGCCGCTGGCCTCCAGTTTTGCCTTGCCGCCGTTCAGGCGTACGGCTTCGCGCATGTCATCCAGGCTCAGTTCATCGAGCATGATGATGTCAGCCCCGGCCGCCAGGGCCTCTTTCAATTCATCCAGGCTTTCGACTTCGATCTCTACCGGTTTGCCCGGTGCGATCTTGTGTGCGGCAGCGATGGCTTGCGCGATACCGCCGCTGGCGGCGATATGGTTTTCCTTGATCAGGAAAGCGTCGTACAGCCCGATGCGATGATTGTGGCAGCCGCCGCAGGTCACAGCGTACTTTTGCGCCAGACGCAGCCCTGGCAGGGTCTTGCGTGTGTCGAGCAGTTTCACTTGAGTCTCGGCAACGAAATCCGCCAGATACTGCGCGCGAGTCGCCACGCCGGACAGCATTTGCAGGAAGTTCAGCGCACTACGTTCGCCGGTCAGCAGCGAGCGCGCCGGACCTTCGAGGTGGAACAGCACCTGATTGGGCTTGACCCGTTCGCCATCGGCAACCTGCCAATGCACCGCGACCCGTGGGTCCAATTGCCGGAAAACGGTGTCGACCCAGGCGGTACCGGCAATGACGGCAGCATCGCGAGTAATGATGGTGGCTTTGGCCAGGCGTTCGGCCGGGATCAGTTGCGCGGTGATGTCGCCGCTGCCGATGTCTTCGCGCAACGCACGGCGTACGTTGGCTTCGATTTCGGCGGTCAGATCGGCGAGACGTAGATTCGGCATAACGGACTCCACAAACAAAGTGGCCCGATTATAGACGCCTTGCCGTTTGATCGGGCAATGGCGTCGGTGTTTGGCGACCTGCGCCATCTTGATCGCGGCAAGTGATCGCGTCCCGGGGGGCTATCGCGGCATACTGGGGCCAACACAATTGTCGTTGAAGGAACCTGTATGCAGTTGGACTCTGCGAGTGGTTGGTGCCGGGACGTGCGTCAATGTGCCTCGCCCAACTTTAATGAACGCCCCGAGGGCGAAATTTCCCTGCTGGTGATCCACAACATCAGCCTGCCGCCCGCGCAGTTTCTGACGGGCAAGGTGCAGGAATTTTTCCAGAATCGACTGGATGTCACTGAGCACCCCTATTTTGAGGGGATTGCCGACCTGCGGGTGTCCGCGCATTTTTTGATTGAGCGTGACGGTGTTGTCACCCAATTTGTCTCTTGCCTTGAGCGCGCCTGGCACGCCGGGGTTTCGAGCTTCGAGGGGCGGGAAACCTGTAACGATTTCTCCGTAGGCATCGAGCTCGAAGGCACGGATGATCTCCCGTTCACCGATGCTCAGTATGGTGCGTTGACTGAGCTGACCCGACAGCTGCAAGCGGCGTTCCCGGCGATCACCACGCAGCGGATCTGTGGGCATAGCGACATCGCCCCAGGGCGCAAGACCGATCCGGGGCCAGCGTTCGACTGGGCCCGCTACCGTGCGGCCCTGGTAAAAGAGGAAGGACAATGAGTTTTCTGGTGTTGCTGTTGGCGGTTTGGATCGAGAAGTTCTCGGCCTTGCGTCATCGGGTTCAGCGCGACGGGGGCTGGATTCGTGAGCTGAACAAGCTTGAGGCCAGTCCGCGTCTGGTGAAACGGCCGTGGCTGGTTTTAGCGGTGTTGGTGCTGTTACCTGTCGCGTTGCTAGGCCTGCTGCTGGTTGTACTCGATCCGGTGGCCTACGGTCTGTTGGCCTTGCCGGTGCACCTGTTGGTGGTGATCTACAGCCTGGGTCGCGGCGATCTGCTGGCCGGTCTTGGGCCGTTTCGAGATGCCTGGCGGCGGGAAGACCTGCAAGCGGCGGCCCATGTCGCCAAGCGAGACCTGGACATATGCGCCGATAGCGCCGAGCAACTGCTGGAGCGGGTCGAAGGGCATTTGGTGTGGGAGGCTTATCAGAGTTTCTTTGCGGTGATTTTCTGGTACTTCCTGTTGGGACCGGTCGCGGCGCTGAGTTACCGACTGCTGGCACTGGCTCAAGAACACGGGAAAAACCCGGCCGTGGTCGAGCGCGCGACTCAATTGCGGCACGCATTTGATTGGGTGCCGGTGCGCCTTTTGGCGGCAAGTTTCGCTCTGGTCGGAAACTTCGTCGCGGTCAGTCGGGTGATGTTGCACGAACTGCTGAACTGGAACATCAGCGCGGCTCAATTGATCGAGAAAGCCGGGCGCGTGGCCGCTGAAATTCCCGCCCCGGTAGCCGGGCCTGATGGCATCAACAATCTTGATCGGCTCTGGGAGTTACTGCTGCGGGCTGCGGTGCTTTGGTATGCCGGTTTTGCATTGTGGACGGTCCTGCCCTGATTTCTGCATAACGACGCAAAGATCGCAGCCTGTGCCGAGGCTGTGATCTGTTGCCGTTAACCTTAAGTTACAAAACCTTCCGCCGATTTAAGTTATACAGAGATAGCGCTCAATAGTGGCTATCTGCTGCTTCGCTGCGCCTGCCAATAAAAATAAGAATCAAAGGGAGACTTCCAGTGAAGAGCTTGCTCTATCCCGCCGTCGCACTGATGAATCGCTTGAGCTTCGGCATGAAGTTCAGCCTGATCAGTGTCCTGTTCCTGGTGCCAATGTTGGTGACCAACTTCTATCTGGTGCGCGATTCCTATCGCGAATTCCAGGGCACTCAGGTCGAACTGCAGAGCCTGGACCTATTGGGCAGCAGTCTGACGCTGCGACGCGACCTGGAAACCCTGAACAATCTGGTACAGATCAACGTTGCCCTCGGCCAGTCCGGCAAGGCCGGCAATGTTGAGTCGCAGATCAGCACGCTGGAGCAAAGCGTGCTGACGCGCCTGCAAGGGCTGACGGCGATGAGTAGCGATCCTGAGCATGTCTCGGTGTTCGATGGCAAACGCGATGAAATGATCGCCGCGTTCAAGTCGCAGCAAACGGAAAAGTCCCTGCAAAGCAAAAGCGCATTGATTGGCAAGCTGGTCGGTAATGCGCAGATTTTCAGCCAGCTCATCGCCACCCAGGCTGGCCTGAGTCGTGACAACCAAAGCGACATGCGTCAGCTGAGCGAACTGGTGACCAACGTGACCCCGCGCATTACCCAGATTTTGGGCGAAGGCCGGGCGATGGGTGCGTCCTCGCTGGGGCAAGGCTTTCTCAACTCGGCATCGAGCACTCGATTTGACGAACTGCTGGTGCAGATCGAAAAACTCCAGGCCGAATATGGCCTCAAGTTGCAGGACGCAACGAGCTCCAGCAAAGCGGCGGGGGAAGCTCTGGCCTCTCAGGCTGACAGCAGCAGAACATCGTTGAAAAAGGCCAGTGAGCTGTTCGAAGAACAAGTGGTGATGGCCGACACGCTCGATGCGCCGTGGCAGGCCTTTTACGATCAGGTCACAGGCCTGATGGACAAGACCTACCAGCTCAACGAAGCCACCTTGAAATTTCTCGGCACCCAGTTGCAGCAGCGCCTGGAGCAGAACCGCACGCACATGATCTTGCAGGCTGTGGCGTTGTCGGTGGTATTTGTCTTGATCTTCTATTTGTACGGCGGCTTTTACGCCTCGACCCGCACCACCCTCAAGCGTCTTGGCGGGGTGATGGACAAGGTGGCGGCCGGCGACATGACGGTGACTTTCAGCGCGCATAGCCACGACGAACTGGGAGAGCTGGGCGAGGTGTTCAACGGTACCGTGAAGAAAATCCACGACCTGATCGAGCGTGTGGGGCAAACCGTCAGCGAGGTTGAGCGGCAGGCCGGGCAAGTGGAGAACGTTTCAGCGCAAAGTAACCAGGCGGTGGCTGGACAGCGTACGCAGATCGAGCAAGTTGCGACGGCGATGAACCAGATGTCGGCCACGTCCCTGGAAGTGGCGCGTAGTGCCGCGGCGGCGGTCAGCAGTGCCCACAGCGTCAACGATGAAACCATCAGCGGGCGCGGCCTGGTGCAGTCCCAGCAGGGCAGTATCGCGGCGTTGGCCAGCGAGATCGATCAGTCGGTGCTGGTGATCAATCAATTGGCCAGTGACAGTCAGTCCATCAGTCGCGTTCTGGAAGTGATCAAGAGCATCGCCGAGCAGACCAATCTGTTGGCGCTGAATGCTGCGATCGAAGCGGCTCGGGCGGGTGAGCAGGGGCGCGGTTTTGCCGTGGTGGCGGATGAGGTTCGGACACTGGCCAAGCGCACCCAGCAATCGACCGAAGAAATCGAGCAGATGATTGCCAAACTGCACGGCGGCGTGGGTGCTGCGGTCAAGGCAATGGGTGTCAGTCATGAAATGGCGAACGGTACGGTGAGCCAGTCGGAAAAAGTCCAGCTTGCCTTGGAAAACATTCTTGGAGCCGTTGGCATGATCGTCGATCAGAACCAGCAGATTGCAGCTGCGGTCGAACAACAAACCGCCGTGGCCCATGACATTGACCAAAATATCGTTGAGATCAACCGCGCCGGTGAGCGTACCGCTGAGGGCGCGCACCAGACTGAGGATGCCAGCCGCGCGCTGTCGGCGCAGGTGGTTGAGCTCAAACAGCTGATCAGCACGTTCCGGGTTTGAACAAACGCTGCACCCAAACCGTGGGAGCGACCAGGCGCGCCCACTGGTTGGGTGCGTGATCTAAAAGCTTTGTAGTACTTTTTCCCTTTTCTGGTAGGGTAATTCCTGTTTTTTTTTGAGATCTTGTTTTTGGTCTTCAATGAATGAGGATTCAGCTCGCACACTCAAGGGAGGAGGCAAGGTCATGTCTGCGGTAACGTTAGGAATCCAGGGGCATTGCGCCCATTGTCAGCGCACGCTGCTGCTCAAACCCTGGCAGCTCAATGCCATTGCAATCAACGAAGCGTTCACCTGTTCCCACTGCAAGAAAGCCTTGGAGTTACGCGACCCCAAGCAGATCAAGCGCTTTAAGTCCCTCGACTCCCTGGCCATGTTGAAGGCCAGTCTTTTGGTCATGGTTTGCACCGCACTACTGGTGGCGTTGGTGTTGGAGTGGGTCGGATTGCTCAGTGTCGTGGAGCAGCTGAATGTGTCGCTGCTGGCGATTTTCGTTTACTTCCTCGCCTTATGGTTTGCGCGCAAGCGTCAGCACATGACGTTGATTCTCGAAGCCGCCAAGGCCCACGGCTGATCACCAGTCGAACAGCTCACGGGCATTGGCAGTGCTGGCGGCGGCCAATTGTTCGGGGCTGATGGCCATGATCTCGGCCAGTGCCGCACAGATTGCCGGCAGGTGTGCAGGGCTGTTGCGTTGACCGGGAAACATGGCGGGCGCCATGTCTGGGGAGTCGGTTTCCAACACCACGGATTCAAGCGGCAACTCGGCAAGGACACGGTGCATGCGTAGCGCTTGCGGCCAGGTTGCCGCGCCGCCCAGGCCCAGCTTGAAGCCAAGCTTGATGTACTCGCGAGCTTCTTCCTTGCTGCCAGCGAAGGCGTGGATGATCCCGGCGCGTTTGAGCTTGAAGCGTTTGAGCGTGGCAATCACCGCCGCGTGACTGCGTCGCACATGAATCAGCGCTGGCAGATTGAAGTCCGCCGCCAGTTGCAGCTGCGCATCGAACAACCTTTGCTGGCGTTCGCGGTCGAGTGTTTCGATGAAGTAGTCCAGGCCGATTTCACCCACGGCGCACAATTGTCGATGCCCAGCGAGTCGCGTCAGCCAGTCGCCAAGCTCTGTCAGGTGCTCAGGCCGATGTTCCTCCAGGTACACCGGATGCAAGCCGAGCGCGGCATGCAAGTCGTGATCGCTTTGCACCAGCTCCCAGACACGCTGCCAATTGCCCTGATAAACCCCCAGCACCACCATCTGCCGTACCCCAAGGGCGCGGCTTTCGGCCATCAGCGCCTGACGATCCGCATCAAAGTCGGGAAAATCGAGGTGGGTGTGGGTGTCGATCAGGTCCATGGCTCAGTCCTGGCGAATACGTTGTTTGAACGTCCGCGCGATGGCCTGCACTCCAGGTTGGTAATCGGACTGCTCGATGGCTGCCAGGGCCAGCGCGAGCGCCTTGTCGGCAATCAACTGATGTTGTTGGGCCATCGCATTGACCGGCAGTGGCAGGAAGTCCAGCAACTGGGTGTCGCCGAATGTGCCGAGGCGTAGCGATCGGTTTTTCAGCGGGAAGTCGTGCAAGGCATCGAACACGCCTTGCAGCAAAACGTAGGACGTGGTCACCAGCGCCTCAGGTAAATGCCCTACACGCTGGAGTAATTCTTCCATCAACTGTTTGCCGCATTCACGGCTGAAGGATTCACCGTGTTCGACCAGCACCTCGCCGTTGTACCCAGCCAGGGCCTCCTTGAATCCGGCGGCACGTTCCTGGCTGATGATCAGTTCGGGACGGGCGCCGATCAAGGCAATCTGCTTGGGCAGCGGGTCGAGCAGGCTTTGGGTCAGGTGCAGGCTGGCTTCGCGGTCGTCGCTGATCACCGAGCAAAAATGTGCAGGCTCCATCACCCGGTCGATGGCGATGATCGGTAGACCTTTGGCCTGCAACTGTCGGTAGCTGTCGTCGCCGGGCGGCAGGCAACTGGCGACGATCAGCGCATCACAGCGACGAGCGCGGAACAGTTGCAGCAACTGCCTTTCGCTGTCCGGCGCATCGTCGGAACTGGCGATTAGCAGTTGATAGCCGCGAGCGCGGGCACCTTGCTCCAGCAGCTTGGCGATTCGCGCGTAACTGGGGTTTTCCAGATCCGGCAAAATGAAGCCTAGCGTGCGGGTGTGCCGACTGCGCAGGCCGGCGGCCTGGGGATTGGGCGTGAAGCCATATTGCTCGACAACCGCGCGCACGCGCTCGACGGTAGCGCTGCTGATGCGCTGCTGTTCGGCCTTGCCATTGATGACGTAGCTGGCGGTGGTAACGGACACACCGGCCAACTGGGCTATATCACTGAGTTTCAACCCGCAATTCCTTGTTTTTTCGAGCTTGCCTCGACATTTTCACCAATCCTAACCGATTCAGGCAGCCGACCATCGTCACAACGCATCCGACAAGTTGGGCTTCAACGATGGAACATTATCGAGTAACGTGCCAATCATTCTAGATTAAACGTTTCAGCAGGCGTATTTTCTAGGGCTATTGCCCTTTGGTCGGTTCTGCCGCGAAACCGCCAAAGATTGTTTTAAGGCAAAAGCCTAAGCTGAATCATTCAAAACAATACCTGGCGTCCCAAGATGCCAAAAAGGAGAAAGCATGCTCGAGCTCACCATAGAGCAGATATCCATGGCCCAGTCGGCTGTGGATAAGTCCGCAGCGTTGCAATTACTGGCCGGACACCTGGTCGCCGATGGTTTGGTTGACGAGGGTTACCTCGCCGGTCTGCAGGCGCGTGAAGCCCAGGGCTCGACTTTTCTCGGTCAAGGTATTGCCATTCCCCACGGTACGCCCGAAACCCGCGATCAGGTGTTTTCCACCGGTGTGCGCCTGATGCAGTTTCCGGAGGGCGTGGATTGGGGCGATGGGCAGACTGTTTACCTGGCCATTGGTATTGCCGCCAAATCCGATGAGCATTTGCGTTTGTTGCAGCTACTGACCCGTGCTCTGGGCGAAACCGATCTAGGGCAGGCACTGCGTCGCGCCAGTTCAGCTGAAGCCTTGCTCAAGCTACTGCAAGGCGCGCCGCAGGAGCTGGCACTGGATGCGCAGATGATCGGCCTGGGCGTTGCCGCCGAAGATTTCGAAGAGCTGGTCTGGCGCGGTGCGCGTTTGCTGCGCCAGGCCGATTGTGTCAGCAACGGTTTCTCGGCGGTGTTGCAGCAGGTCGAAGCGCTGCCGCTGGGGGATGGCCTGTGGTGGCTGCACAGTGAGCAAACGGTAAAGCGGCCGGGCCTGGCCTTTGTCACGCCGGACAAACCGCTGCGCTATCTCGGCCAGCCGCTGAGTGGGTTGTTCTGCCTGGCCAGTCTTGGCGAGGCCCACCAGGCACTGCTCGAACGCCTGTGCGCCTTGCTGATTGAAGGTCGTGGCCATGAACTGGGTCGCGCCACCAGCTGCCGCGCGGTGCTCGAAGTGCTGGGCGGTGAGCTGCCGGCCGATTGGCCGAGTGCGCGCATTGCGTTGGCTAATGCCCACGGTTTGCATGCGCGTCCGGCGAAAATTCTCGCGCAATTGGCGAAAAGCTTCGAAGGCGAGATTCGTGTGCGCATTGTCGATAGCCAGGACAGCGCCGTGTCGGTGAAGAGTTTGAGCAAGTTGCTCAGCCTCGGAGCCCGTCGCGGTCAGGTGCTGGAGCTTATTGCTGAGCCAAGCATCGCCGCCGACGCCTTGCCCGCGCTGTTGGCCGCCATCGAAGAAGGGCTCGGCGAGGAAGTCGAGCCGCTGCCGCCGCTAAATCAGCGGCATGAAGAGATTGTCGAGACAGCCCAAGTGCTGCTGGCTCCAAAGTCCGGCAGCGTTGTGCAGGCAATCGCCGCTGCACCGGGTATCGCCATCGGCCCGGCCCATATTCAAGTCGTTCAGGCCATTGAATACCCGCTGCGTGGCGAATCTGCCGCGATCGAGCGCGACCGTCTCAAGCAAGCGCTGGCGTCGGTGCGCAACGACATTCAAGGCTTGATCGAGCGCAGCAAGGCCAAGGCCATTCGCGAGATATTCATCACCCATCAGGAAATGCTCGACGACCCGGAATTGACCGATGAAGTCGACACCCGCCTCAAGCAGGGCGAAAGCGCGGAAGCGGCGTGGATGTCGGTGATCGAAGCGGCGGCCCGGCAGCAGGAAGCGTTGCAGGACGCCTTGCTCGCCGAACGCGCCGCCGATTTGCGTGATATCGGTCGACGGGTGCTGGCGCAACTTTGCGGTATCGAGACCCCGCACGAGCCGGATCAACCGTACATTCTCGTCATGGATGAAGTCGGCCCGTCCGATGTGGCGCGTCTTGATCCGGCTCGGGTCGCTGGCATTCTCACCGCTCGGGGTGGCGCGACGGCCCACAGCGCTATTGTCGCCCGTGCCTTGGGGATTCCGGCGCTGGTTGGCGCTGGCCCTGCGGTATTGTTGCTGGCGCCGGGTACGCCGTTGTTGATCGATGGCCAGCGCGGTCGCCTGCATGTGGACGCTGACGCAGCAACCTTACAGCGAGCCACCGCTGAGCGTGACAGTCGCGAGCAACGGCTCAAAGCAGCCGCCGAACAACGCCATCAACCGGCGTTGACCACTGACGGTCACGCGGTCGAAGTGTTCGCCAACATTGGTGAAAGCGCTGGCGTTACCGGCGCGGTGGAGCAGGGCGCCGAGGGCATTGGCCTGCTGCGCACCGAACTGATTTTCATGGCCCATCCGCAAGCGCCGGACGAAGCGACCCAGGAAGCCGAATACCGTCGCGTCCTTGATGGCCTGGCAGGACGTCCACTGGTGGTGCGAACCCTCGATGTCGGCGGCGATAAACCGCTGCCGTATTGGCCGATCGCCAAGGAGGAAAACCCGTTCCTCGGCGTGCGCGGTATTCGCCTGACCCTGCAACGACCGCAGATCATGGAAGCGCAGCTGCGTGCCTTGCTGCGTGCCGCCGATAACCGGCCGCTGCGGATCATGTTCCCGATGGTTGGCAGCGTCGATGAGTGGCGTCAGGCGCGGGACATGACTGAACGGTTGCGTCTGGAAATCCCGGTCGCGGACTTGCAACTGGGGATCATGATCGAAGTACCGTCGGCGGCATTGCTGGCGCCGGTGCTGGCCAAAGAGGTCGACTTTTTCAGCGTCGGCACCAACGACCTGACGCAATACACCTTGGCCATCGACCGCGGCCATCCGACGCTTTCGGCTCAAGCCGATGGCTTGCATCCGGCGGTGCTGCAACTGATCGACATCACCGTGCGTGCGGCCCACGCCCATGGCAAATGGGTCGGTGTGTGCGGCGAGTTGGCGGCTGATCCATTGGCGGTGCCGGTGCTGGTCGGCCTGGGCGTGGATGAGCTCAGTGTCGGTGGCCGCAGCATTGCCGAGGTCAAGGCGCGGGTTCGCGAACTCAGCCTCAGCCAGGCTCAAATACTTGCCCAGGCGGCGCTCGCCGTGGGCAGTGCCAATGAAGTGCGTGCACTCGTGGAGGCCCTGTAATGGCCCGGATTCTTACCCTGACACTCAACCCGGCGCTCGATCTCACGGTCGAGTTGTCGCGGCTGGAACCCGGTCAGGTCAACCGTAGCGATACCATGCACACCCACGCCGCTGGAAAAGGGGTGAACGTGGCACAGGTATTGGCGGACCTGGGGCATCAGCTGACAGTCAGTGGTTTTCTGGGCGAAGACAACCTGCAAGCGTTCGAAACCCTGTTCGCCAAGCGCGGTTTTGTCGACGCGTTCATCCGCGTGCCGGGTGAGACGCGCAGCAATATCAAACTGGCGGAAAGCGACGGGCGCATCACTGATCTCAATGGTCCCGGGCCGCTGGTCAGTGCGGCGGCGCAACAGGCGTTGCTCGATCGTCTGGATCAGATCGCGCCGGGACATGACGCCGTCGTAGTCGCCGGCAGCCTGCCAAAAGGCGTCAGCCCGCAATGGTTGCAAGCCTTGATCCTGCGCTTGAAGAACCTTGGCTTGAAGGTCGCTCTCGACACCAGTGGAGAGGCCTTGCGAGCCGCGCTGAAGGCCGGTCCGTGGCTGATCAAACCCAACAGCGAAGAACTGGCAGAGGTGCTTGATAGTCCGGCGGTATCGGTCCTGGCCCAGGCGCAAGCCGCGAGCCGTTTGCACGCCCAGGGCATCGAGCATGTGGTGATCTCCCACGGTGCCGCTGGCGTGAACTGGTTCAGTGTCGGCTCGGCGCTGCATGCCACGCCGCCCAAGGTTAGTGTCGCCAGTACGGTGGGCGCAGGTGATTCGTTGCTGGCGGGAATACTTCATGGCCTGGTCAGTGCCGACACGCCCGAGCAAACCTTGCGCACCGCCACCGCGATTGCCGCGATGGCGGTCACCCAGATCGGTTTCGGTATCAGCGATGCGGCGCAACTGGCGCAGCTCGAACAGGGCGTGCGCGTGCGTCCCCTGACAGAACAATAAGAGGTTTGGTCATGAAATTAGCCATTGTTACTGCCTGCCCGAACGGCATGGTCACCAGCGTGCTGTGTGCCCGATTGCTTGAAGCAGCGGCCCAGCGTCAGGGTTGGAGCACCAGCGTCGAAGTCAGTGATGCAGCGCACCCCGAGCGGCAAATGTCGGCGGCCACCATTGACGCTGCCGAGTGGGTGTTGCTGGTCACCAGCGCGCCTGTGGAGATGTCGAGATTTGTCGGCAAGCGTGTGTT
Organism: Pseudomonas sp.; assembly: GCF_050739655.1. Lineage (GTDB taxonomy): Bacteria > Pseudomonadota > Gammaproteobacteria > Pseudomonadales > Pseudomonadaceae > Aquipseudomonas. Next base: position 13,843 of record NZ_JBOIBY010000027.1, read on the forward strand.
TCAAAGCACCCCGGCCCAGGCCCTGCAAGATGTGGAGGTGGTGCTGCGCCGTGGCGCCGAAGAAGCACAGGTATATCTCGCGGCGCAAGCCGTCGCCGAGCCTGCTGTCGTTGCCGCGAACGCCCCGCGTCTGGTCGCGGTAACTGCGTGCCCGACCGGTGTCGCCCACACGTTCATGGCCGCCGAAGCCTTGCAGCAAGCGGCCAAGCGTCTGGGCTATGACTTGCAAGTGGAAACCCAGGGCTCGGTCGGTGCACGAAATCCATTGAGCGCGCAGGCCATTGCCGATGCCGATGTGGTGTTGCTGGCGGCGGACATCGAAGTCGCCACCGAGCGTTTCGCGGGCAAGAAAATTTACCGTTGCGGTACGGGCATTGCACTCAAGCAAGCCGAAGCCACGCTGAACAAAGCCCTCGCCGAAGGCAAGCAGGAAAGCGCTTCGACAGGCGCCAAGGGCCCGGTCAAGCAAGAGAAGACCGGGGTCTATAAACACCTGCTGACCGGTGTGTCGTTCATGTTGCCGATGGTGGTGGCGGGCGGACTGATGATCGCCTTGTCATTCGTGTTCGGTATCACTGCGTTCAAGGAAGAAGGCACGTTGGCGGCCGCGCTAATGCAGATCGGCGGCGACACTGCGTTCAAGCTCATGGTGCCGCTGCTGGCCGGTTACATCGCCTATTCGATAGCCGACCGCCCCGGCCTGGCGCCGGGGATGATTGGCGGATTGCTGGCGAGCACCCTTGGCGCCGGTTTCATTGGCGGGATCATTGCCGGTTTCATCGCCGGTTACGCGGCGCAAGCGATCAACCGTTATGCGCGATTGCCGCAAAGCCTTGAAGCGCTGAAGCCGATTTTGATCATTCCGTTGTTGGCCAGCCTGTTCACCGGTCTGGTGATGATCTACGTGGTCGGCAAACCGGTGGCCGGCTTGCTCGCCGGGCTCACGCATTTTCTCGACAGCATGGGCACCACCAACGCGATTTTGCTCGGTGTTTTGCTGGGCGGGATGATGTGTGTCGACCTCGGCGGACCGATCAACAAGGCGGCGTATGCGTTTTCGGTTGGGCTGCTGGCGTCGCAAAGTTATGCACCGATGGCCGCCACCATGGCCGCCGGCATGGTGCCGCCGATTGGCCTGGGAATTGCCACGTTCATCGCCCGGCGCAAGTTTGCCCAGACTGAACGCGAGGCGGGTAAAGCGGCGCTGGTGCTGGGGCTGTGCTTCATCTCCGAAGGGGCGATTCCATTTGCCGCAAAAGACCCGTTGCGGGTGATTCCTGCGAGCATTGCCGGTGGTGCGCTGACCGGTGCGTTGTCGATGTATTTCGGCTGCAAGCTGATGGCGCCCCACGGTGGGTTGTTCGTGATGTTGATCCCGAATGCGATCAACCATGCGCTGTTGTATCTGCTGGCGATTGTGGCGGGGAGTCTGTTGACGGCGGTGGTGTATGCGCTGGTGAAACGGCCGGAATCCGTTGAGTTGGCGCTGGAGCCGGTAAAGGCATAGCTCAAAAGATCGCAGCCTGCGGCAGCTCCTACAGGATTGAGTGAGCACAGAGCCAATGTAGGAGCTGCCGAAGGCTGCGATCTTTTCTGTCACATCCGATACATCCGACCATGCTTAAGTTTTTCCTTTTGCAGCCAATCTAGAGGCTAACCTGACCAGTGCAGGAGCGAGCTTGCTCGCGAAAAACCTGTAGACGCCGCGACCATTCAGGATGCTCGCGTCATTTTTCGCGGGCAAGCCCGCTCCCACATTTACGGTGTGCGGTCAGTAAACGTCGCGGCGGTAGCGGCCCTGTTCGATCAGGCGTTCGACTTCGGCAGCGCCGAGCACGTCGTTGAGTACTTGATCCACGCCGGCGGCCATGCCCTGCAGGCTACCGCAGATGTAGATCACGGCACCGTCCGCCAGCCATTCCTTCAGCTCGTTGGCCGATTCACGCAGGCGATCCTGCACGTAAATCTTCTCGGCCTGATCCCGCGAGAACGCCAAGTCAAGTCGCTGTAGATCACTGGAAATCAACCACTCCTGCAGCTCGTCGCGGCACAGGTAGTCGTGCTCGCGATTGCGCTCGCCAAATAGCAGCCAATGACGCTGCTGCCCGTCGGCTATCCGCGCCTTGAGCAGGCTGCGCAACCCGGCAAGGCCCGTACCGTTGCCCAACAGAATCATCGGTACCGGTTCGTTAGGTAAATGGAAACCGCTGTTGCGGCGCACCCGCAGGCTGATGCTGCCACCCACTGGCGCGTGTTCAGTCAACCAGCCGGAACCGACGCCAAGACTGCCATCGGGGTGCAGTTCCTGACGCACGATCAATTCCAGAATGCCGTCGGCGGCAATCGAGGCGATGGAGTATTCGCGCATGGCCAACGGCACGAGGGCTGTCACCAGCGCTTGCGCATGCATACCGACCAAATGGCTGCGGTTCTGTGGCAGCTGGCGGCTGGCAAGGGCTTGCTCCAGCGGTTGCGATAGACCATCGAGCTCAATCGTTGCACGCCCATCGATGCCAAGGCCGTCGAGGAAATGCTCGATGGCCCATGGGCAATTGCGCGGTAACACTTCGACCAGGTCACCGGGTAGCCAACTGCTGGTGGACGGCGCGGTAAGGCCCAGTAAGTAAACGGGCGAACCACTGCTGTCGGGGTTGAGCAATTCGCGGCGGCTCAGGGTCCAGTTGTCATAGCTCGGCGCTTGCCAGGTGTCGACAGGTGCCTGACCGGTCAACAGGCCGACTTGCTGCTGCCAGTGGCGCAAGGCGTAAGGGTCGCCGCTGTCGACTTCAACCGGAGCGAACAACGTCTTGCCGCCGTGCTCGCCGAGCCAGGTGTGCAGGCGCCGGGCGAAACCGCAGAAGTGTTGGTATTGGCGATCACCGAGGCCGAGTACGGCGTAGTTCAGGCTTTCCAGGGTCAGCGCCCGGCCCAATACCTTGCGTTCAAAACCACGGGCGCTGTCGGGTGCTTCGCCGTCGCCGAACGTACTGACCACGAACAAGGCGTTGTCGGAATCACGCAGATCCTGCTCACTGACATTCGCCAGCGGCTGAACCTTTACCGGTAAGCCCGCAGCCTGCAATTGGCCGGCGGTTTGCCACGCCAGTTGCTCGGCAAACCCGCTCTGGCTGGCGAAACCTATCAGCCAGGCCGGGGCGTCACTGCCCGGTTGCTCCAGCCCTTTGCGCGCATCCTTGATCTGGCGTTTTTTGCGTCGACGATCCAGATACAGCATCCAGCCGGTAACGAAAAACAGCGGCATGGTCAGGGCAGTGATGGTCAGGATGATGCGTCCGCCGATGCCAAAGTAACTGCCGGTGTGCAGCGCGTAGACACTGGTCAGCAACTGGGCCTTGAAGCTTTTGTCGTCGTATCGGTTGTGTCGCTTGATCTCACCGGTGACCGGGTCGAGGGTGATCTGGTTCAGCGCGCGGTCGTGGGGCGAGTCTTTGAGCAGGTAAAAAACGGTCGCCGGTTGTCCGGCCACGGGTGGCATGCGGGTGTTGTAAAAACTCAGGTCAGGACCGGCCGCGCTGTAGATGCTGCTCCACATGGCCGAGTAATCGGCGGTCGGTGCCGGGCCGCTTGGCGCAGGGCCACGACCGCCGCGAACGCGTTCATTCTGGGGAGAGTCGGAGAGCAGACGGTTTACGCCTTTGTTGTACCACTCGTAGGACCAGGTCAAACCGGTCAGCGCCGCCAGGAGGTAAAACACCAGGCACCAGGTGCCGGCGACCGAGTGCAAGTCCCAGTTGAAGCTGCGGCCCTTTTTCTTCCAGTCGAGGGTCAGCCAGGCGCGCCAGCTTTTCCATTGGCGTGGCCAGCGCAGATACAGGCCGGACAGGCAGAAAAACACCAGGATCAAGGTGCACGCGCCAGTGATTTGCCGGCCGGTATCACCCATGGCGAGGAAGCGGTGCAGTTGCAGCATCAGGCCAAAGAATTGTTGGCCGCTGGCGTCGCCCAGCAGTTCGCCAGTGTACGGGTCGAAGTACCGCATGGGGCCGCGACGTTCACCCGGCGCCGGGGTGAAAAACGCGCGTGCGGCAACGTCGTTATCGATGTCGACCGAGAGCATGGCGACTTTCAGGCCCGTGGCTGCTTCGACCTTTGCCACCAGTTCAACGGGCGGAAGTACGCCTGCGACCTGTTTTTGCACCTGCAACACAGAAGGGTTCAATGCGTACAGGATTTCATCCTGAAACGACACCGTCGCCCCGGTGATGCCCATCAGGGCCAGGACCAGTCCGGCGCTGATGCCAAAAAACCAGTGCAACTGGAACAGGGTTTTCTTCAACACGTTGCTCGCCTTGTTCGTTCGAAAATTGTCATCACGGCGCGCATTATGCCGTGGGTTGTCCAGAGTCATTCCTTTTACGCACAAAAGCCCCGTTCATCAGGATGAACGGGGCCTGCCCTCTGGATCTGCCGAAGGCTGCGATCATTTGATCTTGCAAAACAAAATCAAAAAATCGCAGCCTGCGGCAGCTCCTACAGGTGAGTGCACATTTCCCTGTAGGAGCTGTCGAGTACAACGAGGCTGCGATCTTTTGAAGGCAGCGCCTACAGGTTTGTGTTCACGCTTGTGTTATCAGAAGTGGAAGTTGGTGCTCAGCAAAGCAGTACGGCCCGCCGCCTGGTTGGCGAAGTGAGTCGAGAATGCCTTGTCGTAGTAGGTTTCGTCGGTCAGGTTCTGCACGTTCAGTTGCAGGTCGATGTTTTTGCTCAGCTTGTAGGCGGCCATAGCATCGTAGCGAACGTAAGAATCGACCATGGTGGTGTTGGCCGCGCTACCGAAGACGTCGTCGACGTAGAACGCGCCGCCGCCGATGGTCAGCCTCGGGGTGACCTGGTAAGTCGTCCATAGGCTGGCGCTGTTTTTCGGCGTGTTCGGCAGTTCATTGCCATTGTTGGCTTTGTTGGCCGGCAGATCACCACCATCGACCTGCTCGCTGTCCATGTAGGCATAGCCTGCGAAGACCTGCCATTTGTCGGTGAGTTTGCCGGTTGCCGACAGTTCGAAACCTTGGACACGGGTCTTGCCGACGTTCTCGAACGTCGTGGTGTTGGTTTGCACACGAGCATTTTCTTTCTCGGTGCGGAAGATATCGGCGGTCAGCGACAGACGTTCGTTCAGCAGATCCCACTTGGTGCCGATTTCGTAGTTCTTGGTGGTTTCCGGCTCCATGTCGCTGCTCAACAGGTTGCCGTTGCGATCAGGTGTGCCGCCCAGCGGGTTGCCTTCCTGACCATCGCCGAGGGTATTGCCCGGCGGTGTGGCGGAGGTGGCGTAGGACGCATAGATGCTGCCGTTTTCCGCGGGCTTGTAGACCACGCCGAACTGACCGGTAACGAACTCGCTGACGTCATCGCCCTTGGAGGTGGTGGTGCCTGCGGCGTTGAAGGTCTTGTAGTCGGTGTCGAAATGGTCGTAACGCAGGCCCATGTTCACCAGCCACTGCTCGGACAACTCCAGGGTGTCGAACACGTAAAGGGCGTAGGTGTTGGCCTTGGTGTCGGTGCCAGCGTAGTTGCGCGAAATGGCGCCGTTCCACGGGTCGTTCGGGTTCGGGTTGGACAGCGAGGTGCAGTTGTAGCCGCTACGAACGCCGATCAAGGCCGGGTTGCAGTTAGTGGTTACTGCTGCTGTTCCTGGCGTGGTGTCGGTGTTGACGTTGTACGAAGATTTTTCGTTCTCCTCGTGGCTGAACTCGATGCCGGTCGCGAAGCTGTTCTTGAAGCCGGCGATGTAGACATCCCCAAACAGATCGGTCTGGTTGGTGGTGGTCTCGGTGTTGCTGACACGGGTGTTGGCCCGGCGCCATACGCTGCCGTTGTTGACGTTGCCCTTGCTGTCGTCCGGCTGGGTCAGGATGTAATCCTGCATGTTGCTGCCATGACGCAGGGTGTTCTTGACGGTCAGCGCATCGTTCAGATCGTGCTCGATGGCGATGGTCGCGGTATCGGTACGGCCCTTGCGGAAGTCGCGGTTGTTGAGGCCGTAGAAATTGCTGCTGTCGCCGCCATCATCAGGCTTGTCCGGGTTGGACTTGGTACGGGCAGCGGAGCCACCGGTCGGGATCGAGTACGGAATACCCGAGTCCGGCGTGTCGTTGTTTTCCAGATGGTAGTAATCGAGGTTGACGCGCGTATCGGTACCCAGGCCGAAGGCCAGCGATGGCGCGACGCCCCAGCGATCGTAGTCGACGCTGTCGCGGCCAGCGACGTTGCTCTCGTGGCTCATCAGGTTCAGACGGCCAGCGACGGTGTCGGAGAATTGATAGTTGCCGTCCATGGTGTAACGCTGGGTCTGGTCTGAACCCCAGGTAAAACCACCGTCGAACGAGTTACCCAGGTGCGCTTTCTTGCTCACCAGGTTGATGCTGCCGCCTGCTGCGCCACGGCCGCCGATGGCAGAGTTCGGGCCTTTGCTGACTTCGATCGACTCAACGGCAAAGATCTCGCGGCTCTGCGAACCGGTGTCGCGCACGCCGTCCAGGTAGGTGTCGCCCTGGGCATCGAAACCACGAATGAACGGACGGTCGCCTTGCGGGTTACCGCCTTCGCCGGCACCGAAGGTGATGCCTGGGACGGTGCGCAGTGCGTCCTGCATGTTCATCGCGCCAGTGTCCTTGAGGACTTGTTGCGGGATGACAGTGATCGAGCGCGGCGTATCTACGAGCGGCGCGGTGTACTTGGGCGAGGAGGCTTTTTCGACGTTGTAGGAAGTCTCGTCCTGGGCTTGGCCGGTGATCGCGGTAGCGCCCAGCGAAATGGTGTTGCCTGGCGCTTTCTCGTCGGTTTTTTCAGCAGCGAAGACCATATGGCCCGCAGACCCGGCCGTGATTGCCACGCCAATTGCAGAAGCGAGCAAACGTGGTGAGCTGACCGGTAGTTGTGGGTGTTGACGTGACATTTGAGTTTCCCCTCCCCAAGGATTTGAGGCGGCGGAATATAGGGTAAACACGTATTCGTATCAATTGCGAAACATTACTATTCGCACTTAATTTACAATCTTTACAATTCAACCTTACGGTTTTTACCGTTTCATTCGTCTGTCGGGTTTTACATAGGCAATAAGAATCAATACCATTGCCATCCTTTTGCTTTCAGGTGTCTTCCATGCTGCTGCATATCCCCGGCTTGTTTGAAAAAGACGAAGTGCGGCGCATTCGCGAGGCTCTGGAGCAGGCCGATTGGGCCGATGGCAAAATTACCGCCGGCTACCAGTCGGCCAAGGCCAAGCACAATCTGCAGTTACCCGAAGGTCATCCGCTGGCCAAGGAGATCGGCGCGGCCATGCTGGAGCGGTTGTGGAAAAATCCGCAATTCATGTCAGCGGCGTTACCGCACAAGGTCTTCCCTCCGTTACTGAACTGTTACACGGCGGGCGGCAGTTTCGACTTCCACATCGACAACGCCGTGCGCCAGCCCAAGGGCAGCATCGAGCGGGTGCGCACAGACCTTTCGGCCACGCTTTTCTTCAGTGAGCCCGAGGACTACGACGGCGGCGAACTGGAAATCCAGGACACCTACGGCACCCAGCGCGTCAAATTGCCTGCTGGCGATATGGTGTTGTACCCCGGCACCAGTTTGCACAAGGTCAACGCGGTGACGCGCGGAACGCGCTATGCCTCTTTCTTCTGGACGCAAAGCCTGGTGCGCGAAGACAGTCAGCGTGCGTTGCTGTTCGAGATGGACGGGGCGATCCGCCAACTGACTCAGGATGTGCCTGATCACCCTTCGCTGGTTCGCCTGACCGGCACTTATCACAACTTGTTGCGCCGTTGGGTCGACGTATGAGTTTTCAATTGCGCCGCGAAGAAGTGCTCGACGGTGATCGGCTCAAGGCCATGCTCGACGAAAGCCCGGCCCGTGCGGCCCAAGCGATTCTTGTCGCTGCTCGGGAAGACGTTCTGGAGGCTCAGGCGCTTCTGGGGCAAATCCTGCTGGACGGGCAGGGCATCGCACAGGACCAACCGCTGGCTGTGCGTTGGTTCGACATTGCTGCTCGTCGAGGTCATTTGATGGCGCGCAACATGCTCGGTCGCTGTCATGAGCATGGTTGGGGTGGTGTGGCTGACGCAACCTTGGCTGCGGGGCATTATCGAATCGCAGCGCAAGCCGGACTGGATTGGGCGATGTATAACTACGCCAATCTGGTGGCGACCGGGCGTGGTGTGGTTGAGGATCAGGCGCAGGCCTTGGGTTTTTATCAACAGGCCGCCGAACTTGGCCATGCGAAATCGATGAACCTGTTGGGGCGCTATCTGGAAGAAGGGCGGGTCTGCTCGGCAGATCCGGTAGCGGCCCGCGACTGGTATCGGCGTTCGGCGGTGGGCGGGGATTTTCGCGGGCAGTTCAGCTATGCCGCAGTGCTTGCGGGCGAAGGCAATGTCGATGAGGCGCTGGTTTGGCTGCGCAAGGCGTTGGTTGCAGGGAATCTGAATTTTCTGCGGGTGGCGGCCCCGGCACTGGCGAGTGCAAGCGACTCGCGCCTTCATTCCATGGCGAACGAATACGCCCGCCGCCTCACCGAACTGGAGCAAGCACAGGCCGTGTAGGATTTGCCGCAGGCTGCGATCTTTTGATCTTGTTTTTTGAAGATCAAGATCAAAAGATCGCAGCCTGCGGCAGCTC
>NZ_JBOIBY010000028.1:0-2717 GCF_050739655.1 Pseudomonas sp.
GGCTAGCTCCCACACTGATTTTCGGTTGATCGCAAATTCTGTGACCGACCAATCACCACTGTAGGAGCGAGGCTTGCCCGCGAAGAGGCCATCACATTCAAAGAAGATGTCGAATGTGCCACCCCCATCGCCAGCAACCTCGCACATTCGATTGCGCCCCCCTCAAGCCTGATCCAACCGCTCACGCAAAAACTCAATCAACGCCTGCACCGGCCGAGACGACTGCCGATGCTGCGGATACACCGCCGACAATGTCAGCGGCTCCGGTCGAAACTCATCCAACACCGGCACCAGTCGTCCATCTTTCAACGCCGAACCGACGATGAACGTCGGCAAGTACGTGATCCCCATCCCGGCAATCGCCGCATCCTTGAGCAACTCGCCGTTGTTGACCCGCATGCGTCCGGTGACATTCACAACCAGCGGCTTGCCCTGCCCTGCGAAACGCCATTGCACTTGCCGGCCATGGCCGTAGGGCAGGCAGTCATGGGCATGCAGATCTTCGGGATTAAGCGGCGTGCCGCGTTCGAGCAGGTACGCGGGACTTGCGCAATACACGCGCTCGATGGACGCGATGCGCCGGGCGATCAGTGTCGAGTCTTCGAGGGTGCCGATGCGCAGCGCCAGGTCGTAGCCCTCGCCGAGCAGATCCACCGGTCGATCGCTCAAATCCACTTCCACCGTGACGTCCCGATAGCGCTGCAAAAACAGCGGCAGCAAACACCCCAGATGAGCCAGCGCAAACGACAACGGCGCACTGATACGAATGGTGCCACGCGGCTCGGTGGTCTGCCCGGCGATACCCTGCTCCACTTGCTCGACTTCGCCCAGCAGGCGCAGGGCGGATTCGTAGTAACTCTGCCCCAGGGGCGTGACATCCAGTCGCCGGGTTGATCGATTGAGCAGGCGCACGCCCAGGCGTTCTTCAAGCTGCATCAAGCGTCGGCTGACGAATTGCTTGGACAGGCCCAGTTGATCGGCGGCGGCGGTGAAGCTGCCGGAGTCCATCACCTGGCAAAAAATACGCATATCTTCGAACGGGTTCATTGTCACGCCTTGGTTGACAGTTAAACGCTTTATAACGGCTTTTTCCGTTTTCGACACCCTATTAATCTGTGCTCACGGTGCTGATGAAGCCCGCGTGTAGGAGCTGCCGAAGGCCGCGATCTTTTGATCCAACCTTCTGACGCCCTCCAATCTAAAAAATCAAAGGACCGCAGCCTCCGGCAGCTCCTACAAAAAAAGGAATTAACCATGAACATCGTCAAAAAAACCCTGACCGCTTCCCTCCTCGCCCTCGCCGTAGGCAACGCATTCGCCGCAGGCAGTCCCGGCGTCGAACACAACACCCAAGCCTTCCTCGAAGCCCTGGCGGCTGGCGGCGGTAAACCGCTGGAGCAACTGAGCCCGAAAGACGCACGGGCGGTGCTGACCGGTGCCCAGGCCTCGGTGAAGGTTGACCTGTCGGGTGTTGAAGTCAGCGATCGGGCAATCAAGGTCGACGGCCAGGCCATCAACCTGAAAATCGTCCGTCCGGCCAAGGTCAAAGGCGAGTTGCCGGTGTTCATGTTCTTCCACGGTGGCGGTTGGGTGTTGGGCGACTTCCCGACTCACCAGCGCCTGATTCGCGACCTGGTGGTGGGTTCCGGCGCCGTCGCGGTGTACGTCGATTACACACCATCCCCTGAAGCGCAGTATCCGACGGCGATCAATCAAGCCTATGCGGCGACCCGTTGGGTGGCCGAGCACGGCAAGGACATCGGTGTCGATGGCAAGCGTCTGGCGGTCGCCGGCAACAGCGTCGGCGGCAACATGGCAGCGGTCGTGGCGTTGATGGCCAAGGAACAGAAAACACCGGCCCTGCGCTTCCAGCTGTTGATGTGGCCAGTGACCAATGCGCAGTTCGACAACGGCTCGTATCAGCAATTTGCCGAAGGCCATTTCCTGACCCAAGGCATGATGAAATGGTTCTGGGACAACTACACCACCGATGCAGGCGAACGCGCTCAGATCCACGCCTCGCCACTGAACGCCAGTGCCGAACAACTCAAAGGCTTGCCCGCCGCGCTGGTGCAGACCGCCGAGTTCGACGTATTGCGCGACGAAGGTGAAGCCTACGCCCGCCACCTCGACGCGGCAGGTGTGCCGGTAACCTCGGTGCGCTACAACGGCATGATCCACGACTTTGGCCTGCTCAATCCGCTGAGCCAGATTCCAGAAGTGCAGGCAGCGGTGCGCCAGGCGGCGCTGGAGCTCAAGACTCATCTGAAACCTTAAAAGCAAAAGATCGCAGCCTGCGGCAGCTCCTACAGGGAAAGCGTTTCCCTGCAGGAACTGCCGCAGGCTGCGTTGTGGCGTCACATTCACCACCGCAATCGCCAGCAAGCCGGCTCCTACTGATTTGTGTGGCCCAAAACATCATCAAACACCGCAAATCTGTGGGAGCTGGCTTGCTCCCACAAGGGATCGAGTACAGCCGTGAAATCGGGTCGGCTGTCAGGCCGCCTTCGCTGGCAAGCCAGCTCCCACAGAAAAGCAAATGCAGAACGGAGTACACCCATGCTCTTCCCCACTCAACAGGCCGAGCGTTAGCTCGCCTGCAGCTTTTGATCTTGATCCACCCGCCCCCTCGGCAGGCTGAGTGGAGGTGTTCATCCGGGGATTGGCGCGCAGCGCCGTTCGACGCAGTCGAACTCATCGCATGTAGGTGCCAGCGA
>NZ_JBOIBY010000029.1:0-1580 GCF_050739655.1 Pseudomonas sp.
TCGCGGGCAAGCCCGCTCCCACAGGACCTGCGCATAACCTGTGGGAGCGTGGCTTGCCCGCGATTGGACCGACTCAGTCCTGAATACTATCGAGCTTTAGGCGTCGCCACTTTATCGCGCAGGTAAACCGGCTGCGCCTCATCCGCGACAATCGCCTCCCCCCGCGCCCAGGCAAAACGCGCCAGGGTCAGCAGGTCTTCGGCGTGGGGCAGCATGCCCGCATCCTGGCCGCTGAGATTGACGGCGATACGTTCGGCATAGCCCCAACCAGTACCCGCGCCGAACCATTCGCCACTCGCATCGCCCGGCAACGCCGCCGACTCCGGTGGCAATACCGCTTCAGCGCCGACCAGTCGCATCTCCCCGGCCGTCTCGCGGTAGCAACCCCAATACACTTCGTCCATGCGCGCATCGATAGCGGCTGCGACCTGGCTGGCGCCGTGTTCGCGATAAGCACGCTGTGCCAGCACGGCAAGGTTGGACACTGGCAACACCGGGCGATCCAGCGCAAATGCCAAGCCTTGCACCACGCCGATGGCAATCCGCACGCCCGTAAACGCACCCGGCCCGCGCCCGAAAGCAATGGCATCGACCGCTTGCAGGGTCGTCCCGGCATCGGCGAGCAATTGCTGAATCATCGGCAGCAACTTCTGCGCATGCAGGCGCGGGATCACCTCGTAATGGCTCGTGACCGTGCCGTCATGCAGCAAGGCAACGGAGCAAGCTTCAGTCGCGGTGTCCAGGGCCAGCAAGGTACTCATCGATGTTTCCGTAACAAGAGGTCAGAAAAAAGTGCGTCAGTATAAACAACTACGGCCCGCAAGCGGGCCGTAGAAGATGAAGCGATTCAGACTTTTCAGCTCAGCGCTGCAAGCACCTTGGCGGTGATTGCTTCAACCGAACCGACGCCTTCGATGTGGCTGTACTTCGGCTTGCCATTGGCAGCCGACAGTTCCTGGTAGAAAGCCACCAGCGGTTTGGTCTGCGAGTGGTAGACCGACAGGCGATGACGCACGGTTTCTTCGGTGTCGTCCTTGCGCTGCACGAGGTCTTCACCGGTGACGTCGTCCTTGCCGGCCACTTTCGGCGGGTTGTAGACGATGTGGTACACACGGCCGCTGGCCTCGTGAACACGGCGACCGGCGATACGCTGGACGATTTCTTCGTCTTCAACGGCGATTTCAACCACTGCGTCCAGCTCGACACCGGCAGTCACCAGTGCTTCAGCCTGAGGAATGGTGCGCGGGAAACCGTCGAACAGGAAACCGTTGGCGCAGTCCGGCTGGGCAATGCGGTCCTTGACCAGGGCGATGATCAGGTCATCGGACACCAGGCCACCGGCATCCATGATGCCCTTGGCCTTGACGCCCAGCTCGGTGCCAGCCTTGACCGCAGCACGCAGCATGTCGCCGGTGGAGATTTGCGGAATGTCGAATTTTTCGGTGATGAACTTAGCCTGAGTACCTTTACCGGCCCCGGGAGCTCCCAGCAGAATGACGCGCATCGATGTGCTCCTCAATTTTTTATATGGATAACGTCAGATTCGCCTCGTGGGGCCAATCTCAAAAATAGGGTCGTGA
>NZ_JBOIBY010000030.1:0-21283 GCF_050739655.1 Pseudomonas sp.
GGCTTCTTCTCCACCGCCGACTCCCTGGTTGCCAACAACCTGGTCCTGGCCGTGTACCGCCTGATCACCAACCCGGAATGCCGCCAGTACATCCTGCGCCAGGCTTTCGAAGAGGCGATCCACACCCACGCCTACCAGTACTGCATCGAATCGCTGGCCATGGATGAAGGCGAAATCTTCAACATGTACCACGAGATCCCATCGGTCGCGAAAAAAGCCACCTGGGGCCTGAAATACACCCGTTCGATCTCCGATCCGAAGTTCGAAACCGGCACCGTCGAAACCGACAAAGAACTGCTGCGCAACCTGATCGCCTACTACTGCGTTCTGGAAGGCATCTTCTTCTACTGCGGCTTCACCCAAATCCTCTCCATGGGCCGCCGCAACAAAATGACCGGCGTCGCCGAGCAGTTCCAATACATCCTGCGCGACGAATCCATGCACCTGAACTTCGGCATCGACGTGATCAACCAGATCAAAATCGAAAACCCACACCTGTGGGATGCCGAAATGAAGGAAGAAGCTTCGCAGATGATTCTGCAGGGCACTCAGCTGGAGATCGAATACGCCCGCGACACCATGCCTCGCGGCGTGTTGGGCATGAACGCAGCGATGATGGAGGACTACCTCAAGTTCATCGCTAACCGTCGTCTTTCGCAGATTGGTTTGAAAGAAGAGTACCCAGGGACCACTAACCCGTTCCCTTGGATGAGCGAGATTATGGACTTGAAGAAAGAGAAGAATTTCTTTGAGACTCGGGTAATTGAGTATCAGACTGGTGGGGCGCTGAGCTGGGATTGATTCCTGAGTTAGCCGTGGTTTGACGGGTTAAATCGTCAAATCAAACCTATAAGAGCCCCGATCTGTTCGGGGCTTTTTATTGGGTAGGAAAATGCCTACTCGCATACGCCCCCCATAGCTAAACCTCCTACAGAAACTCCAGAACGCTCCGTATTGAGAACCAACTCAGGCAACCCTAAGCTCTGTGCAGGTGCCTAAGAAACGCCCAACGTAGAAACTGACTTCATCACATCGAACGCATGCTGGTTTCAGCTATAAATGCGCAATGTGTAGAAAGAATAGTTTGTTGGGATTTCTTACATCCTCTACGTCGGGTTCCGGCCCTCTTCCACTTCGCACGTAGAGGTAATGGAAATGCCTGCTAAAGCTCCAAAACGATCGCCCATGCAAGAGCCCTTCGACCCGACAGTGTTCACCCGCCATAACCTCTCCCTTCATGCCCTTCTACTGGAAAACCAGCCATGGTTCAGTGCGCGCGATATCGGCCGTTTGATGGGTGTTCATTTGAGTGAGCGCATTGTCGGAAAGCTGGATAAGGATCAGCATCGCGTTTTATGGATTGAGTATTTCAGGCAGCCAGAAAAACAGCTGATGCTTAGCGAGTCTGGTGTGTATGCGCTGTTGGTCTATCACTACGTACCGGGAAATCGTTTGCTGCGTGAGTGGATTACCCAGCAAGTGGTTCCGGCCTTACGCGATGCAGTGCCATCGGATAATTCGGATCGACCAATGTTGAGTTTGTTGGATTGGCCGAAAATGTCGTTGAGCATGCTGCACTGGCAAGATGAAGGCTGGATTCGGTTGCGGGACATGCCGTACTGGTTGAACGATCAAACGCAACAACGGGCAACTGTGGCTAAACCTTGGTGGCGAAAAGTCGCTCAGGCAATTCAGTTGACCAAGCGCTCGATGGGTTAGGCGATGCGCACGTAGGATCCCCCGCAAGATTTGTCGCTTTTTTCTGTAGGAATTTTCGTAGACAGCCGTGATGGCCACTCAGTATCGTCCGAGGGTGTTCAACCCTCGGCGATCGTATGGATACTGCAAAAGAACGAAGCGGCTGGAGCGATGATGAGCTTGAAGCTTCCGTCGATGCCTATCTGAAAATGCTACGTCTCGAACAAAGCGGACAGACGTTCAAAAAGAAATTAGAGAACCAGCTCCTGCGTGAAGGGCCGTTGATCAAACGTAGCGCTTCTTCAGTTGAATACCGTATGCAAAACATCTCTACGGTTATGGAGCAATTGGGATTTAAGCGGATTACAGGCTATGTATCTGCAAAAAATCTTGGCACCGGCGTTATCAAACGCATCAAAGAAATCCTCGCAAGGAAAGACACTGATGCGCTCCACAAAAACATAGGCCAGGCCACACCGTCCTTGTCACTTCAGTTAGTTGATGCCCATCAACCTCACATGCGGGACGCACCATTAGGTATCTTGAGCCCTAAGCGGACCAGTTCAACGGTGATGAGACTTTCGCGTGCAATCAGTGTGAAAAAATGGGTATTAGCTCGCTCTCAAGGCATTTGTGAAGGATGTGGTCAACCTGCTCCGTTCTTGAACGAGAAGAACGAGCCTTTTTTTGAAGTCCACCATGTGAAACACCTTGTAGATGGCGGTGCTGACAGCACATGGAACACAGTCGCTCTTTGCCCAAACTGTCATCGACGTTGCCATAACTCAATCGACAAACACGATTTCACTAAGTCGCTTTACAGCAAGGTTAAGGGATTAATAGAGAAGCCTAATAATTGACCTTTTGCCCCTTTTGGCCGCGGAGCGGTCATTAATCGTATCAATTGCTCCGACTGACTGACCGCTCTTGTTGGTTTTGGCGCAGTTTCTCCACCCTTGTTGCTGCGGTGTTGATGCAGAGATCAGAGATTTAGTCGATACCACCAATCGCCAGCAGGCTGGCTCCCACAGGTATTGCATCACCCTGAAAACAATCAGTGCAACCCGCCCCGCCTCTCGCTATTAATAGCCCTCCCACTCACGGACCCGAGCCCCCCATGAAATTCGACCTCGCCTACTGCCTCAGCCTCGACGAAAAACTGTCGATCTACGACGTACGCGATCTCAATTTCGACGAGACCATCGCCTTCGATTCCGCCAAGGAACACTTCCAATGCCCCAACGACGTCTGTCGTTCAGCATTCGATGCGGCGAATGTGTTGACGACGTTTAACGCCAAGAACGTGAATTACGTTCGCACCCCGCATTTCAAGAACACGCCCGGCACGCGGCATGTAGCGGATTGTCCTTATGTCAGTCTCAAGACGCCGGCGTCGGGTGTGGAGGCGGAAACGGATGACGGGCGTGAGGAACATTTCCCATCGGAATTGTTGCTGACTCGGCGTCAGTATGTGCGTAAGCCGTCGAGCCCTGCGGTCGCGGGAGAGGATGGGCGAGAGGCGGCGAAGGCTGCGCCTGCGGCTGATGATGCGGAGCATCCGAGTCGCGAATCGGCGCCGGACAAGACCAGTGTGTTTGCCCACCCCGTGGAGTGTTTTGTTTCGAACTTCGAGGACAAGGATCTGCTCAAGCGTATGCCGTTGAAGATCGGTGAGCACACGGCCAGTTACGGATCGTTCTTCAAGAAGATCGAATATCTGCAGGACAACAAGGGGCTGGTTTACTGGGGCAGGATCAAGGAGATCAAGGATTACACCCAGAGCTTTCGCATCGATTTCGAGAAGAAGGTGTGGTTCGAGAAGAAGCCGTACTCGGTCAATGTTTACTTGAGCAAGAAGCTGATCGAGGGCTATCGCAAGCGCAAGGCGTTTCTGGAAGAGATCAAGCATGCCATCGACAGTAAGGCCGAGTTGTATTGCTTTTTTTATGGTGTGACGCCGGAGTTGAAGCAGGTGCCGAGCAAGAAAAACCCCGAGCAGACGTTCGGGGTGTTCAGTGCCAATATTGAAAATCTGGATCACTTTATTGTGCGGGAGGCGCCGGGGTTAAACGATAGGTAAGCAGGCGACTCACTGTACGAGCTTGCTTATTTTCCTTGATCGGTAAGTTGCCTTTCGAGCGCCCATATCTCACGTTTCACTTCCGTGCGCCGCTCACGTGCTGCCTGAACCGCTGAATCGTCCAAACCGCCATAATGGCGCAACCAGTGAACGATCATCTCCTCATCAGGGGAGAAATAGTCTTTGTGTTCTTTGCTGCTTCGCAGATTGTCGTTCATATTTGCATCGAAGCGGCCAGCCGAGAACTCATCCGAAGGCAGAGTCCCATATTCAGCCACACAATCTTCAAATATCCAGGAGATCTCATTGATGTGTTTTTGCGCACCGCGATGGCCGCGTTTGTAAAAAACATACTCGTCCCAGGTTTTCTCGAACCGGTCGCTAATGATTTCGTCATTGAACCAACGAAGGAGGTCGTGTTGCCCGGCATGTTGCATGACGCCGTTTATCCAACGCTCGGCGAACCGTTGGATAAAACCATCAACATCAGCCTTTTTCGCGTCCGCGAAAATCATGCAATAACGAGTCTGCACATGGATGACGTACAGCACATGTTTGCGCTGCACGGTGGTGGCATGAACCAACCATTGTTCGACGAATTCACCGCTCTCATAGTCCTCGATTACAGGTGATGGCGGCTTCTCCACCGGAGTAATTTTCTTGCCTTTGTGCACACGGCTGAAGAAGTTGCTGGCCGCTTCGGAGCAATTGAAGATCAACATTCCTGATTCTCTGGTGAATAGTCGGTGATGAGAGGCTGTTAGCCCTAAGCGTCAGTCTCAGCAACCCACTTGATTTTGTAGGGCCGGCGATCGAAGCCCATCACCATTTGCTGCGTAGCCTCACTAAGCACCGACAGTTCTTTGTCGGTCAGCAAATCGTGTTTGATCATCATGCTTAAAGACATCAATGCACCGGAGCGACTGAAGCGATCAAATGTCTGGGCAATGTCTTTTTCTCGATGCTGGACCATTCGATAAAGCGTTAGATACCTGGCGTGGGCCGAAAGCGAGTCATTCTGGGCGATGGTTTCGGCATCGGCAAGCACACCCTGGCAAAGGCGTTCGAGCGCGAGTTTGTAAAGATCCTTGTACTTCTTCCAATCGCTTTCTTCTATTTGCATGGCGTTTTACTCTCACCATTGATAGCGGGATGTAGTGATTGTTGCGCATAAAAACCGATTGGACCAATTCTCGGAAAGCGCAGATTTTTATAGCGTCGGTCATTGAAGAGATAGCACTGGAGACGTGCACATTGTGGCGAGGTGGCTTGCCCCCGTTCGGCTGTGCAGCAATCGTGAATTCTGATAATACGGTGTGGTTGAATGGCAGCGGTGGCAGTTTTTTTAGACTGCTGCGCAGTCCAATGGGGGCAAACCCTGGGCAAGCCCTAATGCCAGTCAGTTAAGCGATGGTGATCACCTGTAGGAGCAGCCGGTCGACGCTCGATTGCTCGCGAAAAACCTGTAGACGCTGACCATTCAGGATGCTCGCGTCATCGTTAAGGTTTTTCGCGAGCAAGCTCGCTCCTACAGTTCCATAACTGACCGGCATTAGGGCAAGCCCCCTCGCCACAGGTATGCGTTTGGTTGATTTGACGGGCACCTCAAAACAACTCAAACCGCTCCTCCCTAACATCCCGCGAATCCAGCCCGATCATCACACTGAACTCCCCCACCTCCGCCGCGTACTCCAGTTTTGCGTTGTAGAACTTGAGGTCCTGCTCAATCAGGTTGAAGTGCACGGTTTTTTCTTCCCCGGCTTGCAACATGATTTTTCGATAGTGCTTGAGCTCTTTAACCGGGCGGCTGATCGAGGCGGCGATGTCGCGGATGTACAGTTGCACCACGGTGGCGCCGGCGCGTTGGCCGGTGTTTTTCACCACCACGCTGGCGCCCAGGACTTCGCCGCGCTTGAGGCCGCGCCGGCTCAGGGTGATGGGCGAGACACTGAATTGGGTGTAGCTCAGGCCGAAACCGAATGGATAGAGCGGGCCATTTTCTTCATCGATGTAGCGTGAGGTTTGCGCTCGTGGTTCATCGGGCTGGAAGGGTCGGTTGGTGCTCAAGTGGTTGTAGTAAGTAGGCACCTGGCCCACCGAGCGTGGGAAAGTGATGGGCAGTTTGCCGGACGGATTGTAGTCGCCGAACAGGACGTCGGCGATGGCATTGCCGCCTTCGGTGCCGCTGTACCAGGTTTCGAGTACGGCGTCGGCCATGTCGTGTTCCTTGCCGATGGACAGCGCGCGACCATTCATCAGCACCAGCACCAAAGGTTTTCCGGTGGCTTTGAGCGCTTGAATCAATCGAGCCTGGTAACCGGGTAGCCCCAAACTGGAGCGACTGGCGCCCTCGTAGGACATGCCGCGAGACTCGCCCACCACCGCCACGACCACGTCGGCCTTGCGGGCGACATCCACCGCCTCCTGCAACATGCTGGTGGGTGAGCGCGGGTCCACTTCCACGTCAGCGGGGTTGGCACCGGGAGCGTTGAGGTAGCCCAGTACGCGCGGATCTTCCGTCACGTCAGCGCCTCGGGCGAACAGCAAGCGCTCAGGTGCGTCGAGGGCGTTGGCGATGCCGTCGTATACCGACACCGCTTGGGCAGCTGTAGCGACGGAGCTCCAGTTACCTAAAATGTCGAGTCGGCTCTTGGCCAACGGCCCGACGACGGCGATTGCGGTGGATTTGTCGAGGGGCAGAACGTTGCGCTGGTTTTTCAGCAGCACCAGACTCTTGCGGGCGACGTCTCGGGCTTCGGCGCGATTGAGGCGACTCTCGACGAGGATGTTTTCTGGGTCATCGCTCGCGGCACCGATGCGCAGGTAGGGATCGGCAAACAGTCCCATGTCGTACTTGGCGCCGAGTACTTCTCTGACAGCATCGTCGACTTCTTCCTGCGAGACCGCGCCCGATTGCAACAGGCCGGGCAGCTCATCGCGAAACAGCGTGTCGGACATGCTCATGTTGAGCCCGGCCTTGATCGCCAGCATCGCCGCCTCGCGGCCGTTGCTGGCCACACCATGGCTGACCAGATCGGCCACGGCATTGAAGTCGCTGATGATCAGCCCTTTGAACCGCCATTGCCGGCGCAACAGATCGCGTATCAACCAGGTGTTCGAGGTGGCCGGCGTCCCGTTGATGGCGATGTAAGTCAGCATCATCGCGCCGACACCCGCCTTCACCGCCGCGCGGTATGGCGGCAGGTAGTCCTGATACATACGCGGCAGGCTCATATCCACCGAGTTGTAATCACGTCCGCCTTCAGCGGCGCCGTACAGCGCGAAGTGCTTGGCGCTGGCCATGACGTTGCCGGCGACACCCAGATTGCTGCCCTGCAACGCCTCGACCATGGTCGCGGTGAAGCGCGCCGACAGCCAGGCATCTTCGCCCCAGCCTTCCGAAGCCCGGCCCCTGCGTGGGTCGCGGGTGATGTCGACCATGGGCGAAAACACCATGTCCAGGCCGTCGTCGCTGGCCTCCTGCGCGGCGATACGGCCGGCGACCGTTATCGCGCCAGTGTCCCAGGTGGACGCAAGACCGATGCCGATCGGAAAGAGGGTGCGATGACCGTGGATCACGTCGTAGGCGAAGAACAGCGGGATTTTCAGGCGACTGCGCAGGGCAGCATCCTGAAATTCACGAAGATCGGCACGGCCCACCGCGTAGAAGATGCCACCAACCCGTGATGCGGCCGCTTCCTCCAGCAATTGCTTGCGAGGCGATTGCAGGCTGACGCAGTTCAATCTCAACTGGCCGATTTTTTCTTCGAGCGTCATCTGCTGCAGCAGGTTTTCGATGAAATGGATTTTGGCGAAAGCCGGCGTTTGCTCAGCAACTCTGCGAGCCAGAACAGGGCCACTCGCCAAGAGAGTCATGAGGATCAGCCAGGCAATTTTGCGCATAGGTCTACGTCGCGAGGGGTCGTTGTGCTCAGCGTCCTCTAATCGCAAGACAGCGTCTACTGTCATAAATGACAGGTGTGATTCACTTTAGCCATCGGCTTCGAGCGTCTACCGCTCGTCTGGTGAAATGCTGTGATCTGAAAAATCAGTTTGCTCCGCGCCCAAAACAACTGTACAAAAACACAGTATATTTGAACCAACACTTTTGAGCACGGAGCACACCATGGCCTCTCAAGCGATGAAAATCACCCTGGAACGTATCGCCCTCTTTCAATTCACCCCAACCCACTGCGCCCAGGCCCGAGCGATGCTGGGCTGGAGTGTGGAAATGCTGTCTGGCGAATCCGGGGTCTCGGTGAACGCCATCCAGCGTTTCGAGGCGCAGCAGGAGGTGTTGGATGTGACACGGTTGTCGTTGGCTTATCGGTTTGAATCGGAAGGGTTGGTGTTCTTTCCCGGGTTTGCACCGGGTCGAGGGATGAATTTGAGAGGGACTACGCCCAATCCTGTGGGGCGGGCGGATTTTGCGATGGTTGAGTGAGGCTGTGCATCGATTGACGATTATTCCCAAATAGGTATATTTCGCATAAATCAGAACGCGGCACGTGCATTCTCTTCCCAGAAGCCAAGCCCCGATTTATGCGAAAGGATTAAAAAATGGTTGAGATCGAAGAAAGTAGCGGGAACGTATACGAAGACCTCGGAACACCCAATGCCAGTGAAATGCGAGTCAAATCCCAGTTGGCCGCAAAAATTGGTGAAATCATCAAGGCCCGCCATTTGACCCAGGTTCAGGCATCAGAAATCCTGGGGCTGTCACAACCCAAGCTGTCAGAGATGCTGCGTGGAAAGTTTCGAGGGATCAGCGAAGCCAAGATGATGGAATGTCTGTTGCTACTCGGGCGCGACGTGCAAATCGTAGTCAAATCAGCCCCCCGATCACGTAAGGAGGGCCGACTGGAAGTGGTTTTTAGCTAAGTCGAGTGGTTCAGACCTCAATTCACACGTTCTGCACCACCGCCTGCTCGCTTTCCCCATCCATGGCCAACCACCACGCACCACCGCGTTGCGGATGCATCAGGTTGAAAGCCTCGCCCATCTGCGGTGTGGTGATCGAAACACTGCGGTCCCAGGCCAACGCCAGGATGCGGTCGAAGGGCTCGTACCAGGCGTGCGTGGACAGGTCGAAAGTGCCGTTGTGGATCGGCAGCAGCCAACGTCCCTTGAGGTCGATGTGGGCTTGCAGGGTTTGTTCAGGTTGCATGTGCACGTGTGGCCAGTCGACGTTGTAGGCGCCGGTTTCCATCAGTGTCAGGTCGAACGGGCCGTGATGTTCGCCGATGCGTTTGAAGCCATCGAAGTAGCCGCTGTCGCCGCTGAAGAAGATTCGCGTATCACCGTCGATGATTACCCACGACGCCCAAAGGGTGCTGTTGCCATCGAACAGGCCCCGGCCGGAAAAGTGTTGCGACGGGGTGGCGATAAACTGGAGGCCTTCGACTTCAGTGTCTTGCCACCAGTCCAGTTCGCGGACTTTGCTGGCGTCGACACCCCACTTGATCAAGGTATCGCCGACGCCCAGCGGTGTCAGGAAATGCCTGGTCTTGTCGGCGAGCTTCAGCACGGCCTCATAGTCCAGGTGATCGTAGTGATCGTGGGAAAGAATCACGGCTTCAATCGCTGGTAAATCTTCCAGGCTGATGGGCGGCTGGTGAAAGCGTTTGGGACCGGCCCATTGCACGGGTGAGGCGCGTTCGGCGAAGACCGGGTCGGTGATCCAGAATTTGTCCCGCAACTTGAGCAAAACTGTGGAATGGCCGAGGCGATAGATGCTGTGGTTGGGTGCAGCGATCAGCGCCGCTTGTGTCAGGGATTGCACCGGGACGGGAGCAGTCGGTCGAGTGTCGCGCGGCTTGTGGAACATCGCGTTCCACAGGATGCGCAAGGTTTTGCCAACGCTCAAACGCGGGATCGGTCTGTGGTTTTGGAATTGCCCCTGAGCCTGAAGGGACGCTTGAGGGGTGGATGCGTTATTCGCCGGGGTTGATGTATTGGCCATCACTGAATAACTCCAGAAATACCGCATGGTTCACGGCTTCCGTTGGGAATGATTATTGGCCAAGGCACGCACGCATCAGCCGAACACTCTATTTTTGGCGGGCAGGATTAACAGAATATTACTCTCCTTGGGATAGCCGGACCTGTTATTGAGGGTTCCAGCTCTAGATTCGTGGTGCTGTTAAGGCAGCCTTCGCGGGCAAGCCCGCTCCCACAGGGATGTCGGTTGTTTGAAGAAACACGGTCAACTGATGGATCGGGATTATGAGTTCAAGCTTTAGATTTGGCGGTGTTAGATAGGTAGCCTTCGCGGGCAAGCCCGCTCCAACAGGGTTATCGGTTGTTTGACGAAACACGGTCAACTGTGGGAGCGGGCTTGCCCGCGATGAGGCCATGACAGACACCACAAATCTCAGCCCTGCACCAACCTGCGCACCGCCGCAATCTCCGGCACATCCTGCCTATTCATGTACACCCGCAATGGCTCGGTGATGTTGATCCGGTCGTCGATGTTCTGGTCCAGCAGCAACTGGATCAGCTGTCGTTTGAGGGTCATGGCTTGCTCGGGGCCGGGTGCCCAGACAAATTCACTGGTGGGAATAATGCCGTCGTCAGACACATCCATGCCGAATGAGTCCTCACTGAAACGGACGATGTAGTGTCCAGTCTTGCGATTGAGGCCAACGAAGCCTTTGAGCTGGTCGGCAGCCTGGCAAATGAGCTGGGAAGTGATGCGCATGGTAAACCTCACAAAAGGTCGTAAAGCGACCGGTGATCGATGGTTTACACGCAGGGCTGGCAATGGCGGCTTCCCTCTGCCGGGGAAACTTGCGACGCCAAGCCTACTGCAAAGCGCCGCACAAATGCGCTGGAAAACTCAGCTATACACACGTTTATGTCGGTCTCGCGATAGCGCTGGCAACACTCAGTTGTTAAAAGGGACGTCTTTGAAACCATCGCGAAAGGACCTCGAACATGCGTGCAACCTTCATCAAAAGCGCTCTGTTGCTGAGTTTGTTGCTTGGCCAAATCCAATTTCAGGCCCAGGCCGCCAACGCCCCAAGCCCTACACAACTGGCCACGCACCTGGGCATTCCACACCCGGCGGTGATCGCTCACCGTGGCGCCTCTTTCGATGCACCGGAATCCACCAGCGCCGCTTACAAACTGGCCCGCGACCTCGGCGCCGACTACCTGGAGCTGGACCTGCAACGCAGCAAGGATGGCGTGCTGTTCGCCCTGCACGACAACAACCTGCAACGCACCACCGACGTTGCCAGCAAATTCCCCGAGCGCAAGGACAGCCCGGCTAATGCGTTCACCATGGCCGAGCTGAAAACCCTGGATGCCGGCAGCTGGTTCAACGCCGCCTACCCGGATCGCGCGCGCGCTTCCTTTGCCGGCCTGAAAATTCTGACCCTCGATGAGATCATCGACATCGCCCAGGGCAATCCGCTGCACCAGCCGGGCCTTTACATCGAAACCAAAGAGCCGAAGCAGTTTCCCGGTATCGAACGCGACCTGAAGAACAAACTCCATGACCGCGGCTGGCTGAGCCCGGCGGGTTCGAAATTGGCGAAAAGCGAGCTGGCGGTCGGTCAGGGCAAAGGCAAGGTGGTCCTGCAAACCTTCGAGAAAAGCAGCCTGGAACTTCTGCAAAAAGAAATGCCGAAAGTGCCAAAAATCCTGTTGCTGTGGGTTGGCGAAGGCAACATCGAACCCAATTCCAAAGTGACCTTTGCCGACTCAGGTACCAAGGACAAAGCTGCTTACTACGCCCAACAGCAGCCGAAAGACAAAGCTGAATTCCAGCGTTGGGTCGATTACGCCAAAGCCCAGGGCGCGATCGGCACCGGCCCCTCGGCTGCACTGACCAAGGGTGGTGATCAGAGTTATGCCGATATGGTGAAACCGTGGATGAACCAGTACACCCACGATCAGGGCCTGTTGGTGCACGTCTACACCATTGACGATGCGGTGGATTATCAGAAGGTCATGGACGCTGGTGTCGACGGTATCTTCACTAACCGCGCCAGCGAGTTGTTGAAATTCTATAAACGTCCGGCGGCGGCGAGTGTGGGGCAAGTGCTACAGAACAATGGGTATTGATCAGGAACCGAGGCGACTGCATCGCGAGCAAGCTTGCTCATACAGGGAGCGAGTGGAAGGCAAAGGGACTTTTAAGGGTGGATTAAGTTACGAAAGCTAACCTGAGTTCACTTAAACAGCTCACCCAAGGAATGACCCCGATGAAGACTCTGACTGCTTTGTTCGCCGCTTCCACCCTGACCCTCACCGCTGGTTTGGCCCAGGCCAAGGATGTGCCGGTCGACCAGATTCCTCAGCTGGTCAAGGACGGCAAGATCAAGCCGCTGGAAGAACTGAACCAGATCGTGATGAAACTGCATCCGGGCGCGACGATTACCGACAGCGACCTGGACAACCACACCACCCTGTATGAATACGAAGTCGAACTCAAAGACGCTCAAGGTGTTGAATGGGACGTGGATGTGAACGCTGCCACCGGCGAAGTCCTGAAGAACAAAAAGGACGACTGATGCACACAGCAAAAAGCCGCACGATGGTTTGGAACGTGCGGCTTTTCTGCGTCTGAACGGTTGATCAGGCGCTCAGGCGCGCCGTCACCTCGTTCAATTCCCCCGACAACCCGTGCAGATTGGTGCTCGCCGCTTCCGTGCGTTGCACGTTGTCCAGGTTGGTGCTGGCGATGCTGGTGATTTCGGTGAGGTTGCGCGAGATGTCCTCGGCCACTGAAGTCTGCTCTTCGGCGGCGGTAGCAATCTGACGGTTCATGTCGCGGATGGCTTCCACGGCCAGGGTGATGCGCTCCAGCATGGCGCCCGCCTGGGTCACTTGCTCGACACTTTCATCGCTGCGCGCCTGACCGCTTTCTATCGCCTGCGCCGCATCGATGGCGCCGGTTTGCACGGTTTGAATGATCTGGTTGATCTCGATGATCGATGCCGCCGTGCGCTGCGCCAGGCTGCGCACTTCATCAGCCACCACCGCGAAACCGCGCCCCGCTTCACCGGCACGGGCGGCCTCGATGGCGGCATTGAGCGCCAGCAGATTGGTCTGCTCGGCGATGCCGCGAATTACTTCCAGCACCTTGCCGATGCGACCGCTGTCGGTTTCCAACTGACGGATGACCGTCGCTGTATTGGCGATTTCGCCACGCATTTGTGTGATGGTGTGGATGGTGCCCTGCATGACTTTTTCGCCCTGTTGCGCGGACTGGTCAGCATCGTCAGCCGCGCGCGCGGCGTCGGCAGCGTGACGGGCGACTTCCTGGGCGGTGGCAGACATTTCGTTCATCGCCGTGGCCACCTGATCGGTGCGGCTGAATTGCTCGTTGGTGCCGCCGGCCATCAAGGTGGCGATCGAGTTCAGCTCGCCGCTGGCACTGTCCAGATCCGAAGCGCTGCGCTGCAAGCGGCTGAAGGTTTCGGCGAGAAAGTCCCGCAGGGTGTTGGCGGCCATCGCCAGTTTGCCCAGCTCGTCCTGACGGTTGCTGGCCACGCGCTCGGCAAACTTGCCCTGGCTGAGTTGCGCCACGTATTCGATCAGTCGACGAATCGGTTCGACCAGATTGCGGTTCACCAGCCACAAGCTCAGCAGGCCGACCAACAGACCCGAAGCCAACATCACGATGATCCCCAGCAATACGGTGCGATCCGCTTGGGCGCTGATCAACTTCGATTGCTCGACACCCTGCTTGCGCAACTCGCTGACCAGTTCGCTCATCTGGTCGCTGGTCGCACGGTCCACGCCTTTGACCGCGGTATCGCCCGCCGTCGGATCGCCACCCGCCGCGACGAAGGCATCACGGCCCTTCTGATACGCCGCGCCGAGCTGACGATGCTCGTCACGCAAGCGCTCGATGCGGGTCTTGAGTTGCGGCTCGATGCCCTTCTGTCCTGCCAGCTCACCGAGAATGCCCTGCACATCCCGTTGGCGTTCTTCGAACTGTGTCCAGTACTTGTTCAGGTCGGCCGGTTGCTTGCCGCGCAGCAGAACGTTTTTCCACTCCTGTACCTGAACCTTGAATTGCAGGTTGGCTTCATCGATCAATTGCGAGGTATGCAGCGGGCCTTCGATCAGGTTGGCGTAGCTCTGCACGCCGCTGGAGAGAAAGTGAAAACTGGCCAAAGCGATCACCAGCATCGCTAACAGGCTGCCGCTCAGCAGGGCGAGAATTTGTGCTCTCAAGGACTTTTGCAAAAACATCGAAAAATACTCATGGCAGAAATGGCGTGAAGGGTGTCCGGACATCCCTGTCCGCGACCTTGGCTGAAGGCCGAGGGCGCGCAACTTAACCCAAGCGAGATCGGCGTGCCAGAGCGGTTCTTGAGTCAAATCCGACCACCGGCAGTGCAAAGATTTTTGTTATCCAACTGTCACAAAAACGTCATCCAGCCTTGCGATGATGCGGCTCACGTGAACCTGTAAAACTTGCGACAGGCGCCTCACTTTGCGAACTCTCATGAACCACAGCATCGATCAAAGCCATCGCGATCCGGATCTGTTCGGCCTGCTCTACGGGTTCAGTTTTCGCCCCGGTGAGCGCGGTCAGGAAATCGACTCGGTCAGGGCATTGCGCTGTTTGCAGCAACCGGAAGACGACGAGCAATTTCTGTGGCTGCACCTGAACCTCGCCCATGCCGCGTGCGAGCGCTGGATGAAAAGCCATCTGGAGTTGCCCGACGAGTTTTTTGAGGCGCTGCATGAAGGTTCGCGCTCGACGCGCATCGAGCATGTCGACTCGGCGTTGCTGGCGGTGGTCAACGATGTGGTGTTCAACCTCAGCAGCATGGTGTCGTCGGATGTTTCGACCCTGTGGGTATGCGCGCGCAGTCGGTTGATCATCAGCGCGCGCCTGCAACCGCTGCACTCAGTGGACAAGTTGCGTTCTTCAGTGAAGGCCGGCGAGTGCTTTCGCTCGCCACTCGAACTGCTGGTGCATCTGCTGCGCGACCAGGGCGAAGTGCTGACGCAGATTGTGCGCAAGACCAGCCAGAGCGTGGATCAGATCGAAGATGAACTGCTGTCGTCACGGCTGTCGACCAACCGCGCAGAATTAGGCTCCAACCGTCGGGTGCTGGTGCGCCTGCAACGCTTGTTGGCGCTGGAGCCAGGTTCGTTGCTGCGCCTGCTCAATCGCCCACCGCCGTGGCTGCAAAAGGAAGACGTCAAGGAGCTGCGCAAATCCACCGAGGAGTTTGCGCTGATCATCAACGACCTGACCGCGCTGGGTGAACGCATCAAGCTGTTGCAGGAAGAAATCGCCGCCAACCTCAACGAACAAAGCAACCGTACGTTGTTCACCCTGACGGTGGTGACCGTGTTGGCGCTGCCGATCAACATCATTGCCGGTTTTTTCGGCATGAACGTCGGTGGCGTGCCGCTTTCCCAAGACCCGGAAGGGTTCTGGATTTTGGTGGCGCTTGTCGCGACGTTTACCGTGATTGCCGGGCGTTGGGCGTTTCGCAAGCGGCGCGATTATTAAGATCAAAAGATCGCAACCTGCGGCAGCTCCTACACCCGATCCCGTGTAGGAGCTGCCGCAGGCTGCGATCTTTTTCGTGGACCAACGGCACCACAAAAACCGCAAAAACTGATCCAGAACAACTTCCCTGTAGTATTTCGCAATGATCATGACAGGCACCCTTTTCCTCCTCAGGAATGCCCGGTATGGCTACGCCCTCTTTCTCCACCGCTCGAGCGCCTGTCGCTAGTGGTAGACCGCAACTGGATAAAAAAACCGGCCCGCTCACCTTCGTGATTTTCTTCGTGGTGCTGGCCGTTGGATTGCTGTTCACCGCCTATAGCCTGATGCGCGACGTGAATGAGGTCGGCACGGTGGTGACCACTTGGACGCCGTTTCTGTTGCTGGGTGTGGCGTTGCTGATCGCGCTGGGATTCGAGTTCGTCAACGGCTTCCACGACACCGCCAACGCCGTGGCGACTGTGATCTATACCCATTCGCTACCACCGAACTTCGCCGTGGTCTGGTCCGGGTTCTTCAATTTTCTCGGGGTGTTGCTGTCCAGTGGCGCGGTGGCGTTCGGCATCATCGCCTTGCTGCCGGTGGAGTTGATCCTGCAGGTCGGCTCATCTGCCGGTTTCGCGATGATCTTCGCGCTGTTGATCGCTGCGATCCTGTGGAACCTCGGCACCTGGTGGCTGGGCTTGCCGGCGTCTTCGTCGCACACCTTGATCGGCTCGATCATCGGTGTCGGCGTGGCCAACGCCCTGATGCACGGACGCGACGGCACCAGCGGTGTGGATTGGGCGCAGGCCACCAAAGTCGGTTACGCATTGCTGCTGTCGCCATTGGTCGGTTTCGGCTGCGCCGCGCTGTTGTTGCTGGCGCTGCGTGCGTTCGTGAAAAATCGTGCGTTGTACAAAGAGCCGAAGGGCAACACGCCGCCGCCCTGGTGGATTCGCGGCATGTTGATCCTGACCTGCACCGGCGTGTCGTTCGCCCACGGTTCCAACGATGGGCAGAAAGGCATGGGCCTGATCATGTTGATCTTGGTAGGCACACTGCCGATGGCCTACGCACTGAACCGCACAATGCCAGCGGATCAGGCGTTGCAGTTCGCGGCCGTGGCCGAAGTCACCCAGCAAGCGTTGGTCAAGGCGGCGCCGCAGCCGGCCCTGGCCGATCCGCGTCCGGTGTTGTCCGAGTACGTGCGCAGCAAAGAAGCGACTCCCCAGTTGGTGCCGGCACTCGCTGCGCTGACCGGCAGCATCGGCGCTGAGGTCAAGGGTTATGGATCGCTGTCGAAAGTTCCGGCCGAGGCCGTGGGCAACGTACGTAACGACATGTACCTGACCAGCGAAACCATTCGCCTGATGGACAAGAACAAGGTCGGTAACTTCGACGCTGACACCAGCGGCAAGCTGCAGTTGTTCAAACAACAAATCGACAGTTCCACACGATTCATTCCGCTGTGGGTGAAGATCGCGGTGGCGATTGCGTTGGGGCTGGGCACCATGGTCGGCTGGAAACGCATCGTGGTGACGGTGGGTGAGAAGATCGGCAAGACCCACCTGACTTACGCCCAAGGTGCTTCAGCAGAAACGGTGGCGATGCTGACGATTGGCGCAGCCGACATGTTCGGCCTGCCGGTGTCGACCACGCATGTGTTGTCGTCGGGCGTGGCCGGTACCATGGCCGCCAATGGCAGCGGCTTGCAGATGAAGACCATCCGCAATTTGCTGATGGCCTGGGTATTGACCTTGCCAGCGGCGATTTTGTTGTCGGGTAGCCTTTACTGGTTGTTCACCCAAATCTTCTGATGACGCGTTCCCTGTAGGAGCGTCGACCGGCTGCTCCTACAGGGGTTATGCGTTGCACACCACTACCCGCTCGCGCACCACGTCGTACATCAGGTGGTAGATATAGGTGTACGGCAGGAAAAACAGCAGCACACCAATATCCAGCAAAAACGCCTGCCACAGGCTGATATTCAGCCACCACGCAATCAGCGGCACGCCAAGGGCGACCAGTCCGCCTTCAAACAACAGCGCATGCACCACCCGAGTCCAGGCGTTGTGCGCGATGGCGAAGCGCTTGAGCATCCGGTCGAAATACCCGTTGAAAACCACGTTCCACGCCAGTGCCAGCGCGGCCATGGCGAGGGTTACGACGCCCATGTCGAGCATCGGCTTGTCCATGATCCACGCCAGCAATGGGGTACAGATCAGGATGGCCAGCAACTCGAAACCGATGGCCTGGAAAATACGCTCAGTGATGGATTTGTTGGCACTCATGGCCTGACTCCCTTGGGTGACGATGGTTGCCATGATCCTCCATCACGCCGATACTTCATAACCAATAACCATCGATCAAGGCGATAGTTCATGGCCTCCCAAGAGGTGTTGCAGGCGTTCGTCCAGGCGGCGACCCAAGGCTCGTTTTCCGCGGCAGCGCGCAAACTGGGTCGCAGTCAGTCGACCATCAGCGCGGCGGTGGCCAGTCTGGAAATCGACCTGAATCTGACGCTGTTCGACCGCAGCAGCCGCAAACCCACGCTCACCCCAGCCGGGCACGTGATGTTGCAGCGCGCCGAAGACATCCTCGCCGCCACCAGCCGTTTGGAAATGACCGCCAGCCAACTGTCACAAGGGGTCGAGGCCAAGCTGACGGTGGCACTTTCCGACACCTACCAGTCTGATCGTTTCGAAGCGTCACTCAGTGCCTTCGAGCAGCGCTATCCGGACCTGGAGCTCGAATGTCTGATCGCCGAATGCGACGATCTGGTGGCCCTGGTGCAAAGCGGGCGGGCGCAGATTGCGTTTGCCGAAATGCAAGACAGCTACCCTCCGGACCTGGTCAATTCGACCGTGGACGAACGCACGGAAATCGCCTTGTTCGTTTCGCCTGCGCACCCATTGGCGACGGTGGAACACGTCGATCAGGCGCTACTGCAACAACACCGAGAATTGCGCCTGGCAACTATCGTCAATCCCTATGAAAGCCGGGTGAAGGGTCGCGTCTGGTCGGCGCCCAGTTACTTGATGCTGCTGGAAATGGCCCAGGGTGGATTCGGTTGGGCGCCGTTGCCACGCTGGCTGGTTGAGCGTTTTGGCCCGGGGACGCTGCAGGAGTTGCAGGTGAGGGGCTGGCCTAAGACTGTTTATGTGGATGCATTGTGGTCGCGGCTCAATCCGCCGGGGCCGGCGGGGAGTTGGTTGTTGGGCAAGATGTTGGAATAGTGGTGTGGCCACTGGCCTCATCGCGGGCAAGCCCGCTCCCACAGTGATATGCGGCGCTCATTGAACCTGTGGGAGCGGGCTTGCCCGCGATGAGGCCAAGGAGGACACCTTCACTGTAAAGCCTTGAGGCGTCCTTCAATAAACCGCCGCTCGGGCGCTTGCTGGGTCAATTCCAACGCCCGCATGTATGCGGCCCGCGCAAGCTCCACCCTACCCAACTGCCGACAGAACTCCGCCCGCGCCGAGTGCGCCAAGTGGTAATCCAGTAGCTCACCGCGCCGCAGAATCCCATCCACCAGAATCAGCCCCGCCAACGGGCCATCCCGCTTGGAAATCGCCGCAGCCCGGTTTAACTCGATCACCGGCGACGGCACTGCCCGCAGCAACACGTCATACAGGCCGACGATCTGCACCCAATCCGTCTCATCCACCGATGACGCTTCGGCATGCACGGCTGCAATTGCCGCTTGCAGGCAATACGGTCCAAATCGCCGGGTACTCAGCGCCTGCTCTACCAGGGCGCAACCTTCGGCAATCATCGCGCTGTCCCAGAGTGTTCGGTCCTGATCATCCAGCAAGATCAACTCACCGTTTGCCGAGGTCCGGGCCACCCGCCGCGATTCATGCAACAGCATCAACGCCAGCAGCCCCATCACTTCCGGCTCCGGCAGCAATTCCATCAATAAACGCCCGAGGCGAATCGCTTCGCGGGTCAGGTCCTCGCGGGTCACTTGCGCGCCACCGGACGCCGAATAGCCCTCGTTGAACACCAGATAGATCACCCGCAATACGCTGTCGAGGCGTTCGGGCAACTCCGCCAGGGAGGGCACCTGATAGGGGATTTTAGCGTCGCGAATCTTTGCCTTGGCGCGCACGATCCGCTGGGCGATGGTGGCCGGTGCCGAGAGAAAGGCCCGGGCGATTTCTTCTGTGGTGAGGTCGCAGACTTCCCGCAGGGTCAACGGCACCTGGGCATCCGCCGCCAATGCAGGGTGACAGCAGGTGAAGATCAGGCGCAAGCGATCGTCTTCCACGTCTTCGTCACTCCAGTCGGCCTGCTCCAGCTCCTCCAGCTGCGCGATCAGTAGCGGTCGGGACGCCGCAAAACGCGCGCGCCGCCGCAAAACGTCGATGGCCTTGAAGCGCCCGGTCGACACCAGCCAGGTGCGCGGATTGTCCGGCACGCCGTCCCGTTGCCAGCGTTCGACCGCGACGAAGAACGCCTCGTGCAAGGCTTCTTCGGCGAGGTCGAAATCGCCGAGCAGTCGGATCAGGGTCGCCAGAATCCGTCGCGATTCCTGGCGATAGACCTGCTCGACCCGCGCTTGCACTGACTCAGGCATGTCAGACATTCAACTGACGCACAGGGCGCACTTCGACACTGCCGACCCGCGCCGCCGGAATATCCCCGGCAACCTGAATGGCTTCGTTGAGATCCTTGGCATCGATCAGATAGAAGCCGGCCAGTTGCTCCTTGGTTTCGGCAAACGGCCCGTCGGTGATCGACAGCTTGCCGTTGCGCATGCGCACTGTGGTGGCCGTCTGCACCGACTCCAGCGCCTCGGCGGCGACCATCCGGCCACTGCCCTGGATCGACTCGGCATAGGCCATGCATTCTTCGTCCTTGGGGCTTTCCGGCAGCGAATGCAGCAAACGCTCATCGCTGTAGACCAGACATAAATATTTCATCGCGCTCTCCTCAACGAAGGGGTCAACTCAGGGCTCCAGATTGAACAGTGCCGAGCCGCTTTCCATGTCGAACGGTGCCGACCAGTGTTCGTGGACAATGCGCCATTGTCCGGCTTCGCGCCGATAGCAGGCCGTCACGCGCATCCAGCAGGCCTGGGTTTCTCCCTTGTCGTTGGTGCCGCCGCAATGGGCCAGCCAGTGGGCGAAGGCGATGTGTTCGTCGGCCACGATGTTCATGTGGTCGAAATCGAACTTGTGCGGGCCGGCGCACATTTCCATGCAGGCCTGCCAATGCGCACGGTAGGCGGCCTTGCCGCGAAATTGCAGGGCTTTGACCGCGTCATAGGAGACGATGTCGTCGCCATAGAAGCTCATGATTTTCTCGACATCCTTGGCGACGACCGCCTGGCGGTAGGTGTCGATCAGGGTCTGGATTTCGTGGGTTGCGCTCATGGTGGTTCTCCGTGGTTTTTATTGTGAAGACACCCTTAGTCGTCTGGCGATCCGGCGAATCGACAGGTGAAATAAAAATAATCCAAACGGCTGGAATCGCTAGAATCCGAGACTCAAATTCCGTTGGAAGAAGGACACTCCAGTGACAGCCCTACTCGTGCCTTACGAAAGCCTGAATACGCTGCAGCGCCAGCAGGTCG
This sequence comes from Pseudomonas sp., assembly GCF_050739655.1. Lineage (GTDB taxonomy): Bacteria > Pseudomonadota > Gammaproteobacteria > Pseudomonadales > Pseudomonadaceae > Aquipseudomonas. Next base: position 20,827 of record NZ_JBOIBY010000030.1, read on the forward strand.
AGGCCATTGAAGTACATCCGGACCAAATCAGGTTTTGCGGTGACATCCACGGTGCATTGCACACCTTGCTGTCCAAACCCGGCCCCGGCGTCAAAGGATTTGCCCTGCTCGCAGACAACGTTCCCGTGGCTTTCCTGCTACTCAAACGCCCGCCGGTTCTACCTGCCTGGGCTGATGAGCATAGCGCCACGCTGCATGCCTTGCAGGTCGACCAACGGGTTCAAGGCAAAGGCTATGGCAAGGCCTGCCTGCAAGCGCTGCCCGAAGCTGCGCGCTTGGCTTGGCCGGAGATCCGGGGGCTGGAATTGTCGGTGGATGCGGACAATGAATCGGCGATTGGGCTGTATGCCAAGTATGGCTTTGTCGACAGTGGCGAGGCATACAAGGGGCGGATCGGGTATGAGCGGCGGATGGGGATGCGTTTCTGACCTGACACAGCCGGCTCTGTGTGTAGGAG